>CAZMXI010000109.1:0-16974 GCA_964570205.1 uncultured Tepidisphaeraceae bacterium | reverse complement strand
GGCGCGGTGGGTGGGCTGTGAGCAGAGGCCCGAGCGGGACGGGGCGTTGTGGCCAGACTTAGAAATAGCCCGGCACCTATCGTGAGGCCATGAATGCATTTGTGGCCACGGGGATGACTGTTACAATGCTTACAGTCGGATGTGTCCTCGCAAAGTGCGCGGGCCGTGCCGGGCAAATCCCCACTGGGGAAATTCATATCGGAAGGAGTTTGGCCATGGCGTACTCGGCAGAGATTAGCAGATCAAACCCGTCCTGCTTCTTGTTTGTCATCGATCAGTCGGGATCGATGCAGGACATCGTGCCTGGATCGGGTCGCAGCAAGGCGGTGGGGGTGGCCGATGCTATCAACAAGCTGCTCCAGAACCTTGTGATCAAGTGCGCCAAGGCGGAGGGCGTGCGCGACTATTACTACGTGGGCGTGATCGGCTACGGCGAAAAGATTGGCCCGGCGTTCGGCGGCGCACTGACAGGGAAGGAACTGGTCCCGGTCAGCGAGATCGCCAACACGCCAGCGCGCATCGAAGAACGCATCAAGAAAGAGGATGATGGCGCAGGCGGCATCATGGAACGGAACGTAAAGTTCCCAATCTGGTTCGATGCAGTCGGCAACGGCGGGACGCCAATGTGCCAGGCAATGCGCGAGGCGGATCGCATCCTTACCGGGTGGCTGACACAGCATCCGAACTGCTTCCCGCCGGTCGTCGTCCACATCACGGATGGTGAGTCCACTGACGGCGATCCCACCGAAGCTATGCGGAGCGTCACCAATCTATCCTCCGCCGACGGGAATGCGCTGTTGTTCAATATTCATCTGTCCAGCAATCCGGACGCCAAGGCGATCTCTTTTCCCGATGCCTCCGTCCAGCTCCCGGACCAGTATGCCAGACTGCTCTTTGATGCCGCCAGTTTCCTCACACCATTCATGCGCTCTGTCGCTAAGCAAGACCATCACCTTGATCTGTCAGAACAGGCCAAAGGCTTTGTGCTGAACGCAGACATGGTGCTGGTCATCACGGCCATGGACATTGGCACCCGGCCGAGCAACCTGCGATAGCGCGGAGAAGCGTGATGCGTGTCGCGGCAAAGGCATTTTGGCTGCCGAAGGCTGGCAGTGCGCCGGATGAGTACGAAGACGCCTTCTGGCCCACGGGACTTCCCAACGTGGAAGCGTCCCTGGTACGTTTCGCCGTAGCCGACGGTGCGACCGAGACTTCGTTTTCCGGCCTGTGGGCCAAGCTCCTGGCCAAAGCCTACTGGAGAGGTTGGTTCAAGGGACCCGACCCGCGAGAACACCTGGAGCGGCTTCGTTCCGCGTGGCACCAGAGCTTGAATGGGAAGCCCTTGCCTTGGTATGCGGAAGAGAAGATGCGCATGGGGGCCTTCTCATCGCTCGTGGGCCTCACGCTGACGGTCCCGCCGGGCATCGATCAGGATTACGGCAAGTGGTCGGCGATGGCTATCGGCGACAGTTGCCTATTCCATGTTCGTGATGGGACCATGCTGACGGCTTTTCCGCTCCAACACTCCAAGCAGTTCGACAGCCGCCCTCTGCTGCTTTCCACGAACCCAAGAACTGACGAGGGAGTTCTGAGGCAGATTGCGAGGAAAGAGGGTGAGTGGAAGCCCGGTGATCTGTTCTACCTCATGACTGATGCCTTGGCGTGCTGGCTCTTGCGTCGCCAAGAAGACGATGCCAAGGGTCTAGTGGGCTTGTCCGATCTCCAGACGCAGGAACGATTCGCCGAGTTCATCCAGTGTGAACGCGAGGAAGTGGATGCTGACGACCACCCTTGGCTTCGGAATGACGACGTGACCCTCTTTCGCGTTGAAGTGTCATAGGAAGGGGGTGAGCGACGCATGGCATGGCCGACACCGCAGGACTACAACGAAGCAATCCAAGATCCTCGGCTGTGCTTCTCTGACCCGGAACTCAAGACGGGTCGGGTCGCGGTCAACCCGCTTGGTCTACCCAAACCGTACAGCGGCGGCTTTGCCACGGTGTATAAGCTGGATTGCGGCGCACGAACCTGGGCGGTTCGGTGCTTCCAACGCGAATTGGTAGATCAGCAGCGCCGATACGCAATCATCGATCAGTACCTTCGCTCCGTACGGCTGCTCGCCATGGTCGGGTTCGAGTTTCTTCCCCAGGGCATGCGCATCGCAGGGAATTGGTATCCCGTTCTCAAAATGGAATGGGTGGAAGGGCAACTGCTTAACGAGTACGTTGCCGCTCACCTGCAACAGCCACAGACGCTGGTCGCGTTGGCTCGCCATTGGGCAGACCTTCTCGCGTCCCTCCGCAGTGCGGGCATTGCCCATGGCGACTTGCAGCATGGCAACGTATTGGTCGCAGGCGGGACACTGAAACTCATCGATTATGATGGCATGTTCGTTCCGGGGCTTGCAGGATTTCCCAGCCGGGAGGAAGGCCACCGCAACTACCAGCACCCGCTGCGCGATGGTGCGGATTTCGGCCCGTACCTCGACAACTTCTCGGCTTGGGTCGTCTTCCTAAGCATTTCCGCACTCGCTGCCCAACCGAGTCTGTGGCACATCGCGGGTGGCGGCGACGAGCACCTTCTGCTGCGCCGCGAAGATTTCATTGATCCAGCTTCAAGCAAGATGCTACGGGAACTGGACAACGTGCCGTCGCCAGAAGTGCAGGCATTGGCGGCGCATTTCCGTGCCATGCTGCGCCTGCCGATGCAGCAGGTCCCGGGGCTCGATGGAGTTGTCGTGCCTCAAGTGACTCCGAAGCCGGCCGCAGGCAGGCCAAACTGGCTAGACGATTACGTACGGCCGGAACCGCAAGACGTCCCCCAGCCGCAGCGTGCAGCATCATCCGCCGCTGGACCCACTTGGCTCTTCGACCATCTGGGGGAGCCGAGCGCGCGCCATGATATGTGGGTCGGCGTGCCGCTGGGCTTCGCAAGGGCGATCGTGCTATCGGCTGCCCTGGTGATAGCATGCGCCGTGGTGGCGTTCGGCGCAGGTCTCGTATCAGCACAGCAATCAATATGGCTGTCGGTTGTGGCGGCCTCGCTCTCCTGCTTCGCACTGCGCCGGCGGTTCGGGTCGCTCGCGCTGCATGAGGAAAGGCGAGACGCGCAGGCGCGTTTGTCGGAGGTGGAATTGAAGATGAGCCAGACCGAATTGGACTGCGACCAATTATTGAAGGAGCGTAGTCGAATTGACCAAGCCATCGGAGAGAGCGATCGGAAACTGCGCGGCATCCTGAAGAAGCACCAGCAGGAGGAACGGCTGATGGTGGACCGCGAACGCGGCCTTCAGGAGCACCAACAGTCGGAGCGGGTCGCGGCGGAGCAGCGCCACGACGCGGCCGAACGTCAGCGAGAGCGCAGGTTGCACGATCTTGAGCGTCGTCACAAGGCTCGACTAGATGCAATTGACACGCGACGGCGGAGCCTTGATCAAAAGGAGAGTTTGGCCGTCGTGGACCGGCAGCGGCAAGGACAGGCCCAACTGGACTCCCTGCGTCTAAAGGGGCAATCGCTGGGTCACCAACAGGATGCAGAGCTCGCGCAGGCTTTGGCCGGGCTGAGAGAGTGGTACGTGCGAGGCAAGCTGGAGCAGGCGTCAATGCGGAGTTTCCGTGGCCCTGGGATTGGAGATCGCCTGAAAGAGCGCCTTCGCTGGGCAGGGGTGAAATCGGCGGCGGACGTCACTCTGAACAAGGTCCGCAGCGTCGAAGGCATCGGCTATGCGCGCGGGCAAGCACTGCTAGCCTGGCGTGCGCAGCTAGAGAGGAGCGCCGGCGAAAGCGCGCCCAGGTCGCTGCCGCAGGACGTTCAGAACACGATCGGCAGCAAGTACACCAGCCTGCGTCAGGCGATAGAGAAGCAGATGGATATCGTGGAACATCGTCTTATTGATGAGGTTGACCGTATCAAGCGCGAGTATTTCGATCAGAAGCGGCAGGCTGACGCTGAGCGCGCTAGCGCGAAGGTTGAGGCGGATATTGATCTGCAGAATCTGCACCAACTGCACGATGTAAGTCGTGCCAACGAATTGAGGGCGTTGGAGCAACTGCAGCAACGGCAACGGCAAGAGCAGACAGCACATGATGGCGACCGCGCTCGGTTGCACGCTCAGCATCAATCGGAGCGCGAGCGCGCAGAGGACGAGCACAGGCGAAGCACCGAGGCTTTGAAGTTGCAGCGAGGGGAAGTAGATCGTCGGATGGGGGGAGTGCAGCAGGCGTTGTTCCAGCGACGGTTCGAGGTGTGTCGACTTAAGAACGAAGTGGCGTGGTACTGCAGTGTGACAATGCGAGCGTACACTCTGCGAGTTCTGTTCGGGAACAGAAAGAGGGGGCACCCGTGAATGGGAGTATTCGGAGACTGCATGGACGTAGCTCAACCATGGATGCTGCGTTCGTTCGAGACTGAACAGCCGGAGGCGGCTGAACCACGCGCGGGGCACGCGCGTTCTTGTGTCGCGGAGTACCGCGACCATGGGCAGGCTGCCCATGCCACGTTGGGAGGGTCACGGGCGGGGGCGCCCGTGCCACGGGCGCTGCAAGGGCCGGATCAGGGGCGAGGTCTGGCGCTGGAACTGGGTAGGCCTTCGGAGACAATACGCCTCGTTAGGCGAATACCGCGATCAGCGATGTCTCTGCGAAGGTCTTCCCAATGGTGCCCGAATCATCCGCCCCGAGGATTACATTACGCCCGGCCACCTTGGCCGACATGCCCGCCGTCAACGATATTTACAATTACTACATCGCCCACTCCACCTGCACGTACCTGGAAGAACCCGAAGCCCTCGACACGCGCATCGCCTGGTTCCACCGCCACAACGTTGCCTACCCGGCGATCGTGGCCGTCGAGGGCAGCGAGATTGTCGGCTGGGCCAGTCTCTGTCCGTTCAAGCCCCTGCGGGCTTACCGTCAGACCGTCGAGGACTCGGTCTACGTCCGCCACGACCGCCACCGTCGTGGCATCGGCTCGATGATGCTCACTGAGTTGATTCAGCGAGCCAGGCAGGTGAACCACCGCTGCATCCTTGCGAGCATCGACGCCGAGCAGGCCGCCAGCCTCGCCCTCCATGCCCGCCATGGCTTTGCCCCGTGTGCCCATATGAGGAGTTTTGGCCAGAAGTTCGACCGCTGGCTCGACCTGATCTCCATGCAACTGCTGCTATGGTAAGGGGCCGATTCCGAGCGCTGCTGCCCCCGGCCGGGTGGCGCGGGCGATGCGGTCGCGGATGGCCAGCCACTGCGGCTCCTGCGGGGGGGTTTCCACCCAGATCGTTTCGATGTTCAGGGCATCCATGTCGCGCAGCGTGGCGTAGAACCTTCGGGCATACTCCCGCGCTACCATCGGCATCTCGATCAGCTTGTGCAGGTTGCCATCAATCGCCGGCAGGGCGGCCAGCATCGCCTCGGCGTCGGCATCGCCGATCGCCAGGATCGCCCACGACCGCTCGATATGCTCCTGGCACCACCGCGCCAGCCGGAAACGGTCGGCCGGCTCGAAGCGGAACGCCGCCGCACGCGGCGCGTAATGGACTGTCTGCTGGCCGGGGCTGGCGGCCGGCGTGGATGGGTCGGCCACGGCATGCAGCAGCCGGACGGGCCCGATTCCGGCCTCGATCTGCTCGAGCGTGATCGCGCCGGGGCGCAGGATCATCGGCACGGGGCTGGTCAGGTCCAGCACGGTCGATTCAATCCCGACGTGGCATGGCCCGCCATCGAGGATGAAATCCACCGCGCTGCCCAGTTCCTCGCGCACGTGCTGGGCCGTGGTTGGGCTCACCCGGTTGGATCGGTTGGCGCTGGGCGCGGCGACCGGGCCATCAAAGCGCCGCAGCAGTTCCAGGGCCAGCGGATGATCGGGCGCACGAAGGCCGACGGTCTTCAGCCCCGCCGTGGCTTCATTCACGATCCAGGGGCTCTTGGGCACCACCAGCGTCAGCGGACCGGGCCAGAAAGCTTCCGCCAGCTTCGCCGCGGCGGCCGGCCAAGCCGCGGCAAAGCGCTTTGCGCGAGTCTCGTCGGCCACATGGATGATCAGCGGGTTGGTGGCCGGCCGGCCCTTGGCGGCGAAAATGCGATTCACGGCCGCGCTGCTGGTTGCATCAGCGCCCAGGCCGTAGACGGTTTCCGTGGGAAACGCCACGAGGCCGCCATCGCGCAGGAACCGCACCGCTGTTTCAACCGCATCCATCGTTTCAGCATCATAATGCCTCGCGGGCCGAAGCGAGAAGCATGCATCGCCCATACCGCACGCGCTGGACCGCGCCCCGATTCCGGGTACAAAGGACAGCCACAGGAGGCTGCAATGATCCCACGTCGAGAGTTCATCAAGCGGTCCCTGGCGGTCAGCGGGGCGGTGGCGGTCTCCCGCCGCGGCCGGGCGGCCGAATCCAGCCGCCGGCCCAACATCCTCTTCATCGCGATCGACGACCAGAACGACTGGCTCGGTTGCATGGGCGGGCATCCGCAGGTCCGGACGCCCCACATCGATGCCCTGGCCCGTCGCGGTACGCTCTTCCTTAATGGCCACTGCCAGGCGCCTCTGTGCAACCCATCCCGCGTAAGCCTGCTTACGGGTCTGCGGCCATCCACCACGGGCGTGTACGCGCTGAATCCCTGGTTTCGGACGGTCGATGCCCTGAAGAACCTGGTGACGTTGCCCCAGTGCCTTGCCAGCCACGGCTATCGCACCCTCGCCACCGGCAAGGTGATCCACGATGGCTATCCGCCACGCGACCAGCGCGCTGGCGAGTTTGATGTCTGGGGCTTCGACGGCGGCTTTGGCCCGCGGCCGAAACAGAAGATGCGGGCGGACATGGGGAGCCACCCTCTGATCGACTGGGGCATTTACCCCGAGCGCGATGAGGATCAGGATGACTGGAAAGTGGCAAGCTGGGCCATCGAGCAGCTCAGGAATCCGCCGGCGCAGCCGTTCTTTCTGGGCGTGGGCATTCGCCACCCCCATGTGCCGTGCTTTGCGACGAAGAAGTGGTTCGACCTCTATCCCGAAGAGTCGCTGGTCCTTCCCAAGGTCAAGGAGGATGACCTGGATGACCTGCCGCGCTTTGCGGCCTATCTGCACTGGAACCTTCCGGAGCCGACGCTGGAGCTTCTGCGCCAGCATGACCAGTGGCGCTCGCTGGTTCGCGCCTACCTGGCCAGCGTCAGCTTCGCCGACAGCCAGGTGGGGCGGGTGCTCGATGCGCTTCGGCAGGCGAACCTGGCGGACAACACCATTGTTGTCCTCTGGGGCGACAATGGGTGGCATCTGGGCGAAAAGGCGATGACCGGCAAGACCACCCTGTGGGATCGCTCGACGCGCGTGCCGCTGATCTTCGCCGGGCCGGGCATCTCGCCCGGCGGCCGATGCACCCAGCCGGCCGAATTGCTCGACATGTATCCCACGCTGCTCGATCTCTGCGGCCTGCCGGCCAGGCCCGGTCTTGAAGGGCACAGCCTCGTGTCCCAGCTTCGCCAGGCCGACGCCCCGCGCCAGTGGCCGGCCATCACCACCCACGGCCCGAACAACCATGGCATCCGGAGCCAGCGTTGGCGCTACATTCGCTATGCCGATGGGTCTGAAGAGCTCTACGACATGCAGGCCGACCCGAACGAATGGACGAACCTTACGGCCGAAGCTCGCTATGCACAGGTCAAACGGGAGCACACCCGCTTCCTGCCGAAGGTCAGCGCCGAGCCCGTCCTCGGCAGTTCATCGCGTTTGATCGACATGCGCGATGGCGCGCCTTATTGGGAGGGCAAGCCGATCGAAGATGATCGGAAGTAGCCAGGCGAGTGTGCATCACTCGTAGGTGAACCACGCCGTGGCGGTGCAGTCCTTGTCGGCGACAATGCGCACCCAGTAGGCCGAGAACGATGCGGGGAACGCGTGCTCGAGCGTCCGCGTCGCCGGCGCCTCGAAACTGCCATACGTCACCCAGTGCCCGTCGCCGGTGATGTCCACCTCAACCCGCATCGTCACGGGGTGGGCGTTGGCGTGTGACAGCGTCAGCCGCTTGGTGTCGTAGCCGGTCATCAGGTAAGGGTCGGAGGGCGCGTTTGCCTTCACCTCGGTATCCTTCCACGGCCCGCCGGTCCCGGCGGCCTTGCCCAGCTTCCACAGGTCATCCACGACGCCCACCCAGAGCGCCGCCTTGCCATCATCGGACCGGATGATGTGCCGGTTGCCTTCACCTCCTTTGATCCCCGTCAGCACCAGCAGGCCGCGGTAGGAGCAGTAGTCGATGATCTTGCGGTTGTGCGTGGCGATCGGCCGGATCTTCGCAAATCCGCCGGCGTTCTCGGCCGGCAGCTCATAGAACGTCCCGTGGCAATTGAACAGGTCTCGCTCGGTCACCACCTCGCGGTCAATGCGCATCAATCCAACGCCCGTGAACGCATCGAAGGCCGGGTCGCCTTTGGGCAGCCGCCAGCGCTTGCCCGCATCGTCGATGTACAGCACGGATGCCGCATCAGCCGCAAGGACACCCCGCGGGATTGCCACGTTCTTCTTCAGCCAGTCGTGCGCTGCCGTATCATCCACCCGGCGCAGCTTCATCGCGCCGTCCAACTCGTAATAGCCAGCGTCCCGAACATCCCGGCCGCTGAGGGTTGTTGCGCCCACCGCCAGCGTGCGGAGGTTCTCGCCGCGCGCCCGAATCAGCGCCCCGGCCACCTCCGCATCGCCCGGCCTCGCCAGGCCGGCGAAGATCGCATCGGCCTCGCGCTGCCGCCGGTTGATGTTCGCCCAGTTGTAGAACACGGTTGCCCTGGCGCAGTCGCGATCGAGCCGCACCCGAATCCACTCGCCGGTCTGATCGGCCGGAAAATCGATAAACACATAGCCATGGGCGGGCACCACCACCGACCGCAGCGGCCGCCATTCGCCCTTGCCATCATTCACCTCGAAGTCGAACTTCACCGCCTCGACCGAATCGTGCGCCAGATGCGCGCTGCGCCGATCGAATCCCGCGAACAGGTACGGATCAGACCACTGGCGCGCTTCGACCGCGTCGTTAATCCACACCGCGCCTCGTCCCAGCGCCGGGCCGAGCTGGTCCGGCCGGTCCAGGCCGGTGAACCACAGGTTCGACTGTGACTGCCCCGGCCCCGTCAAATTGCCCTTGGCTTTGCGCTTGTTCAGGAACTCGCTCTTGGCTGTGTCATCGCAGCCGAAAACCAGCCGCCCATTCCAGTTGCAGAAATCGCCGATCACCTTGAGGTAAGACGATCGCGGGCGGATTCCGGCCGAATTCCGCGCTGAGAACGTCCGAGGGAATCGCCAGAACATCCCGTGCATGGTCATCAGCAGATCATCCTGCCCGATGTCGCGAATGCGCGGCCATTCGGTGTTCCAGCCGTGCGCGCCATCATAGGTGTGCGCTGCCTTGGGCAGCCGGAAGGGGTGCCACTGGCCCTCATCCAACACCATCAGGAGCAGCGAGCGATGATCCCAGCCGATGCTCCAGATCGGGTCGGCCTGCGGGTTGATGTTGCCGTATATCCCGCCAGGCCCCGTCACATCGCAGAACTGGTTCCGCCGGATGACGTTCCACGCCTTGCCATCCCATTCGGCCAGGCATCCCGAGGGGACATCCGGCCGGCGCAATGCCTCGGCCGCGCGGTCTCCGTTGTTCGCGTAGACCACCCGACCCTGCCCGGTGTACGCCCCCTTGCCGTGGTATCCCGGCAACAGCGCACCGGCGTGGTCGCCGGGGTTGCGATTGGCATCGGGATAGAGTTCCTTCACCTCCAGCGTGCGCACATCCACCTCATAGAAGCCCTCCTCCATCGTCGCGTAATAGATCTTGTTGGCCGGGTCGGTCAGGTGCCGCATATTCGCCGTCGGCCGGCCAGGCATCAGCTTGTAACTGATCGCCCGAACGTTCCGCTGCGCATCGATCGCGTAGGGCCCGATGAAGAGCTGGTTTGACTCGCGGTGGATCATCCGGTTGGCCGGCGTGCCGCCGATGCTCTCCGGCCGGATCGTTGAGTTAAGGTTGGCATCGATCTCGTAGAGCTTGTCGTCCGAGCCATTGGGCAGGTGCGGCCCATAAGTGATGACCCACAGCCGACCCGCCCACGGCACGACGGCGCCCGTCCCGCACTCTCCCTGTTCATTGAAATACGCCAGGTGCGGATAGACGCCTGAGAACTCTGCTCGTTCCGCGGCCAGCGCCGCTCCGGCAAGTCCGGTCATGATGGCCAGGACGCCAGGGAGTACTGTCTTCAGCATGGTTGCTCCATTGAACGGCCGGCTGTGTCTCGGTTTCTGTGCCGATTCTCCCCGATCGGACGTAACTCGCAACATCCGATGCTCAACCAATCCTCTTCCCGGCGGTACATGGACCAGGGAAGCCCAACCGAGGAGTCATACCGTGAGCAAGACCAGGATCTCCCGTCGTCGGCTGCTGTCCGCCGCCACCGCTGCCGCCGCGTTCACGATCATCCCGCGCCACGTGCTTGGCCAGGCCGGCCAGCCTTCGGCCAACGAGAAGCTCAACGTCGCCCTCATCGGCCTGGGCTGGGCGGGCCGCACCGACGTGGACAGCCTCGGCGGCCGCGAGAACATCGTCGCGCTGTGTGATGTCGATTCCGCACGCGAGCTGGACTGGCGCAAGAAGTATCCTGCCGCCCGGCAGTTCAACGACCACCGCAGGATGTTCGATGCGATGGAAAAGCAGATCGACGCCGTCATCGTCGCCACGCCCGACCACAACCACGCCATCCTGGCGATGGCTGCCATCAAGCGCAACAAGCACCTCTATTGCGAGAAGCCCCTGGCCCATTCCGTTCACGAGGTCCGCGAGCTGATGAAGGCCGTCCGCGAGCACAAGGTGGTCACGCAGCTCGGCAACCAGGGGCACGCCTCCGAATCCATCCGCGTCTTCTGCGAGTGGATCTGGGATGGCGCCATCGGCAACGTCCACACCATTGATTGCGGCTGTGCCGTCGTCAACTCGGCCCTTGACCGCCTGGCCGACCTCGGCCAGCAGCACCCCGTGCCGCCGACGCTGGACTGGAACCAGTGGCTCGGCCCCGCCGCTCAGCGACCGTATCACCCGCATTACCTGCACGAGAAATGGCGGGCCTGGATGCCGTTCGGCAACGGCACGATCGGCGACTGGACCTGCCACGTCATGGATCCCGTCTTCTGGGCGCTGGACCTTGGCGCTCCCAGGAGCGTCATCGCCCGGGCGAAGGGTTACGACCCCGTCAGGCATGCCGACACCTTCCCCCGTGGCGAGATCATCACTTACGAGTTCCCCGCCACCGCAAAACGCGGCCCGGTCACCCTCAAGTGGCACAGTGGAACCGAGCGCATTCCCCGCCCCGTGCAGCTCGAAGAGGGCCGCAATCCCATCGACACCGGCGCCATCGTCCATGGCGACAAGGGCGCCATCATGTACGGGTCCCACGGCGCTGGCGGCGTCCGCATCATTCCCGAAAAACGCATGCAGGAATACAAGAGGCCCGATCGCACCATCCCCCGCGTGAAAGGCAACCACCAGCAGGACTGGGCCAACGCCATCCGCGAAGGCCGAAAGGCCGGCTCGGATATCCCGGCCTACGGCGGCCCCCTCACCGAGGTCGCCATGCTCGGCGTCATCGCCATCAAGATGCTCGGCCAGAAACTCGAATGGGACGCGCAGAACGCCAGATTCGCCAACAACGCCGACGCCAACCACTGGATCAACCCCCCATACCGCCAAGGGTGGACCCTGTAACGGGCTGTCGCCGGGCAGGAGCGACCATCAGCTCACGAACAGCCGCTTGCTGGCGAACTGCGGGTCGCAGGTCAGGTTGATCCCCAGCCTTCGCAGCCCCGTCTCATCGCCGGGCGTCGGGATGTGCGTCATGTGCATCTCGCACCCTTGCAGCCTCTGGAGCTGGCCCATCGCCAGTTCGGCCGTCGGGTTCGTCGTCGCCGCAATCGACAGCGCGATCAACGTCTCCTCCAGGTCCAGGCTGATCGACTTGCGCTTGAGGATGCGCTGCTTGAGGTTCCCCACCGATTCGATGATCTTCGGACTCAGCAGATGCAGCTTGGGCGGAATCTCTCCCATGATCTTGATCGCGTTCAGGATCGCGCTTGATGCCGCATGCAGCAGCGGCGAATTCACGCCCGTCACGATCCGCCCGTCGCTCAGCTCGATCGCCGCGCCGCAGTAAGTCCCCGCCAAGCCCTTGTCCGGGCGGTCATGCGCCTCGGCGGCCGCGTTCCGGGCGGCCACCACACCCATCCGATCCTCAACCTTGACCTCCAGCTCCTTCATGAGAATCTCCACCCGGCCGACCGTCTCTTCGTCGGCCTTGCCCGCCGCGTACTCGCAGGCGTAGCGAAGGTACCGCCGGATGATCTCCTGCGTGGCCGCGTTGCGCACGGCCGCATCGTTCACGATCGCGAAGCCCGCCCGGTTCACACCCATGTCGGTGGGGGAGCGGTACCGCGATTTCGACCCGGTGATCCTCTCCAGGATGCACCGCAGCACCGGAAATGTCTCCACGTCCCGGTTGTAGTTGATCGCCTGTTCGCCATACGCCTCGAGGTGAAATGGGTCGATCAGGTTGAAATCGCGAATGTCCGCCGTCGCCGCCTCATACGCCAGGTTCACCGGATGCCGCAGCGGCAGGCTCCAGATCGGGAATGTCTCGAACTTCGCGTACCCGGCGTGAATCCCCTGGCGGTTCTCGTGATACACCTGCGACAGGCACGTTCCCATCTTCCCGCTGTTGGGGCCCGGGGCGTTCACCACCACCAGCGGCTTGCGCGTCGGGACATAAGGATTCGATCCATACCCCTGCTCGCTCACGATCAGGTCCACGTTGGCCGGATACCCCGCGATCGGCCGATGAAAGTACGCCGGCACCCCGCGCCGCTCCAACTGGGTTTTGAACGCCGCAGCGCTGCTCTGGCCTTCGAACCGCGTGATCACCACCCCGCTGACATCCAGCCCCCAGTCCCGCAGATCGTCGATCAGCTTGAACACGTCCGAGTCATACGTGATCCCGAAATCCGCCCTCACCTTCTTGCGCTCGATGTCGCCGGCATAGACGCACAGGATGATCTCCGCCTCATCCTTCAGCCGCTGCAACAGCCGCATCTTCACATTCGGATCAAACCCCGGCAACACGCGCGAGGCGTGCATGTCGAACAGCAGCTTGCCGCCGAATTCCAGGTAAAGCTTGCCGTCAAATTCACTGACGCGTTTCAGAATCGCTGCGCTTTGTTCGGCGACGTACTTCTCATTATCAAATCCCGTGCTTTCAGGTTCCCAAAGCTGACCCTGCTCGGGCTCCGCCTTGGGTGACCTGATGATCTGCGCTGTGGTCATGGGCAGACAATGTAGGCCAGCGATGCCACAACCGCCAGTCGCCCTGGCATTATCCACAGGTTCTGCCCAGGCCATTCCACGCGGCTCAGCCGACCCGGCCGATTGCCGTCAGGAGTTGCTTCGCTTCTCCTGATGGCGCAATGAGATAGGTCGGCGACGGTGACAGCCCCGGCGGCGATTCCGTCTCGCGCCCCATCGCATCCCTCCAAGTCCACCCGGGCTGCGCCCGCACCGGGAGGGGCTCTGCGGGCATCTCATCCGTCTGCCACAGCGCCAGTACGGCATGCCTGCCCGTCTCAAAACCAGCGACATAGCCGCTCCGGCCAAACCGCGCAAATCCCGCCGCCCTGGGCGATGGACCGAGAATCTGCGTCATGGTCCCCATGGCCGCGAACAACTTCCGTGGCGCACCCCCGTAAGCCAGCAGCGCGCATTCGAAATCGGGATCATTGGCCTTCCCGCTTGCGCCGGAATGGATGAACACCCGCTCCACCCCGTGCGACAGCATCACCAGGAAATACCGGATGGTGTAATCCGCGCACTGCCGCTCGTCGGCCAGCAGCCGCTGCTCCGACCAGGACCCCGTCCTCGGGATGAACGGTCGGCGCGGCAGGTCATCGGCTCCGTAGTATGACATCTCGGTGATCCAGATCGGCTTGCGTCCCCCGTGCGCATCCATCAGCTTCAGCAGTTCATCCATCTCCGCCGCATACGCCTCCGGCGGGCGAATTCCCGGGTACATGTGCAGGTTGAAGATGTCGATGTGCTGGAGAATTCCCGCCTCCATCACCTCCCTGGTCAACTGCCGCGGGCCGCTGCCGATCCCGCCGATCACCTTGCACTGCGGATCGGCCTTCCGCATCGCAGCCGCGGTTGTCTTCAGCAGCGACACGTAATCCGCCGGCGTGTACTGCCTGCCTCCATAGGTTGCCGCCAGCCTCGCCGGCAAAGAGTAATCCGTGTAGATCGGCTCGTTGAGGAACTCCCAGGCCTTGATCCGATCCTTATACCGATCCACCGCATCGCGCACGAATCGCGCCAGTTCGGCCGGGTCTTTCGGCCCATATGCCTGCTTCAATCGCACGCCCGGATAGCCGCGCGTGGGCAGCCCGGCCGGCGCTTCGCTGGCCCAGTCGGCTGATGGAAACGGCGGCATCAGGGGCAGCACCGAGACGCCTTCGCGCAGCACCCGGTCAATCTGCACATCCGCCACTTCCCAGCGATATTCGCCCTTGGCCGGCTCGATGTGCTGCCATTTCAGCGACCAGTCTCGGTACGTCGAGATGCCCGCCATGCTCGCAATGCGAATGAGGTTGGCCGAGGCGAAGGCGTGGTTGATTCCGCACACCGATTCTTTCGCATCGCGCGGCGGCACAACAGCGATCGGGATATCAGCCTCATGAGTGTTTGCGCCTGCCTGCGCGATCGCCTTGATGCGGTAATAGCCGCGCCAGTTCGCGGGTATCCTGATCTCCCGCATCACCGCCGCCCGGCCGGACAATGTGATCGCCTCCGCCGGCAGATCAGCCACCCGATCGTAGTAGTCCGCCACCTTGAACCGCACGACCAGCCGTTGCTCCGCTGCGCCGTGGTTCACGGCCCGCAAAACCAGTTTCCCCTCGCCTCCCGCGACAAACACGCCGCCCGCTTCCGATGGCCCCATCGTGAATTCCACATCCCGTCCCGCCTGATACGCCGTCGCCGCATCGCCTGCCTCAAGCTGAAGCGCATCCACATCCACGTCAGCCCGCTCGTCATTTCCAAGATTCGGCCCCGCATACACGTACGCAAACCGATGTTCCGCCCGGAACCTCACGCTGTACCGCGTCCAATCGCCGTTCAGATTCGCCCGCGCGGTGTAATCCCGCCCGCCGCCCATCGGGCTCTCCAGCCTCACGCCCAGCACCGCCGCCGCACCCGGGGGCCTGGATCGCATGAAGCAGCTCAGGACATACTGCCGTCCCGGCTCCACTTTGATCCACCCCTGGCTCGTCGCCAGCGGCCGAAGTTCTCGCCGCACCACCGGTTCGAAATAGTCGAAATACAGCACCGGCGTATGCTCGCCGCCCATGGGGATGCGGAGAAACCGCTTTCCTTCCGCCGCGTCGCCCTCGATCGCCTGCCCATGCAACCGATCCAGGTTCCCCCAGCCCGCCCCCTGGCCCACCGACGACCATCCGCTTCCGCCCGCCTCAAATGATCCATTCGCTACCAGGTTCTTTCCGCCGCCGGAGCTCACGACATCCGTGAACTCCATATTCTCCGGCTGGATCTCGACAATCCGCACATTCCCGATGCACAAGGTCCCGGGCTCGTTGAACCAGATCTGAAGCCGGCTGCTTTCGGCCACATCCCGGGTGGCCCGGAAAATCCGCCGATAGCTTCGCCAACTGCCGCCGAGGTCAAGTTGCCCCTCCAGCCCGCAGTTGTCCCATATCTTCGTATCGCTGATGCCGATCGACACGGTCCTTCCCGCCAGCCCCTCCGCCCGTGCCCGGCAGGTGAACTCGTACATCCTCCCCTTGGTCAGCCGGACCTTCCCCACCTGCGCCAGCATCGCATGCGCAGCCCCTGATCCCGCATCACACCGCGTGCAGACCAACTCCGCGTACCCCCGGCCTTGTTCATCCTTCCTCGCCGTCAGCCGCTGGTCCACCACCCGCGCATCCCCCGCGGCCTGCCAGTCCTGCGGCTTGCCACCCACCACCACAGAGAAATCCCCGTTCGCCACCAGGTTCTCAACCTCCGCCCCCACGGCCGCACTGCCCGCCACCGCCGCGCACACCATCAACGCCGCCCATACCGCGATCGTATTCCGCATGCATCCTCCCGATGTGAGCGTCCGTGATTGTACCGCCGCCGGCTTTGAGTACACTCACCCCGTCACCTCATCGCTCGGAGGCCGATTCATGATCTCGCGACGCAACCTCATCAAGCTCGGTTCGCTCACCGCCGCCAGCGCACTGGCCCCCTCCCTTTCATATCTGGTTCATGCGGCCGCGCCGAATCGCACCAATGTCCTCTTTGTCGCCATTGACGACCTGAACAACGCCCTCGGATGCTTCCATCATCCCATCGTCCAGTCGCCCCACGTCGACCGCCTCGCACGCCGCGGCGTCGCCTTCGACCGCGCCTACTGCCCCTTCCCCCTGTGCAGCCCGAGCCGAACCAGCCTGCTTTGTGGCCTGCGCCCCGACCGCACCCGCGTCTTCGACCTGCAAACCCACTTCCGCAAGACCATTCCCGACGTCGTCACCCTCCCCCAGCACTTCCGGAACAACGGCTATTACGTCGCCCGCGTCGGCAAGATGTACCACTATGGCGTACCCGGCCAGATCGGTACCGACGGCCTCGATGATCCTGCAAGCTGGGACCACGTCATCAACCCCCGCGGCCGCGACAAGAATGAGGAAGACAAGGTCACCAACCTCCATGCCAAGGTCGCCAAGGGGCTCGGCGCTGCCCTGGCCTGGCATGAATCCGAGGGCACGGATGACCAGTACACCGATGGCATCGTCGCCACCGAAACCATCCGCCTGATGGAGCAGAACCGGGACAAACCCTTCTTCATCGGCTGTGGCTTCTATCGCCCCCACGTGCCGTGGATCGTCCCGAAGAAATACTTCGACCTCTACCCCCTG
>CAZMXI010000108.1:0-17276 GCA_964570205.1 uncultured Tepidisphaeraceae bacterium | reverse complement strand
GCCGCGAATACGGGCGCCGACGAGCGTCACCTGGCCGCCGCCAGTCAGGGTCAGATCAGCACTCATGTCGCCGGCGAGATTCAGCAGGCCAAGGCTCGCGGCCGCCAGCGAGCCGCCCATCCAGTCTGTCGCGGCAATTCCGCCACAGGCACCGGGGAGATCGAATACCGAGCCAGTGATGCGCCCAACCGCCCGGAACACACCAAGCGAGTTGCCACGCTGGTCCTGCCCGGAAGCGATGATGCTGGCCCCGAAGTCGCCGGTGATCTGCGGATCGCGGCGATTGCCGGTGACCTGGACGCCAGAGATGGCGTTGGCCGCCAGAGCGCCCTCCGTCCACTCGGCTGCGATGATCTTGCCCGCATTACCACCCAGCGTCAGGGTGCTGCCATTCATGCGCCCGCCGACCTTGAGCATCATCAGCGAGTTGCCCCGCGCATCTTGGCCGGGGAGCTGAAGCCGTGCGCCCATGTCGCCTCGGAACAGCACTTGCGCGGCATACGGCGCAGCGAGAGTTCCATCGGCCCAGGAACTGGCCGACATTCGGCTGATCGGCGAGCCCAACTCGATGTCACAGCCAGTACTGAGATCGCCGGTGATGATTGTCACGCCCCGACTTGCGCCGGCCCCAGGCAGAACGATGGCCGCTCCCTGTTTCAGGTCGGCAACGGTAATGGACTGGATGCTCGATTCCGCGCTGCCAAGAATCCCCCGCCCAGCGAACGAGGTGGTCTTGGCAACCAGGGACTTCAACGATCCGCCTTGGAGGTCGAGCCGGCCAACCGTGGTAGCAGCGCCGCGCCCGCTGGTGGTGATGGTAAGGACGCTGGCGTCGGTCGTGTCGCTCAACAGGATCTGCGATGCATCGGCCACACCCTCGCTGGCAAACAGGATGGTGGCCGTGCCGCCACCGCGCAGGGTCACGGTCACCGGAGTGCCATCGGCATCCACAAACGCCGCTTTGCCCTTGGCGTCCAGGCTCAAAGTGTGGTTTACATTGGCCAGGACTCCTATCTCCAGCCGGCCGAGGTTCACGGCATCCCAGGCCACGTTGCCAGCGGCCCAGCGGGCGAATTCAGCAGCGCCGGGCTCGGCGACGAACTCCGTCGATCCGCTCCAGCGCGCCGTCATGGCGATCGTGGCCATGCGCGCCCACGCGGCGACACCAACCTCGGGTGAGAAGGCAAACGCCCGCAGGTCATCGACCAAACCCGCCTCGACCTCGAACGCGCCATTGCTGAAGTCCGATCCGAAGGTCACGGGGCCGAGATCAAACTGACTGGGGGGATACCGTATGTCGAGTTCGCCGCCCACGATCCCGCGCTGGCCGTCGAGCCCGGGCGGCCCGTCGTCCCGAAGCCACACCTCCAGGTAGAACGTGGATCCCTCGGTCGGCTGCAGGATGCCCTGGGCAAGGGCATCGACATGATCGGCGGAGCTGGGCTGCGCGACGGCCCGAAGTTCCACGGCAATCGTGGCCGCCAGAAGCGAGCGACTTTCGAGCGATTCCACGGAACAAGCGGCCACAGGCCGTGCGGCGCAACTGAGGCTGAGCGGCTTCATGGCTGAATCCTCACCTGGCTGAAGAGGGGCATGTCCGTGGGAGATGGTTGCGAAGGGGCCTGGGTGGCGCCGGATCGGGCAGTGTCGCTGGAACGCGTGGCTTGCAGCAGGCTCATTCCGCTGTACGGGATGCTGATGTTCGGCGCCATCGGATTGTAGTTCAGAATGAACTGCTGGCCATAGAAACGGTTCGCGCCCGGCATGTGCTCGGCGAGCAGCTCGGCCACCTGCCGCTTGTTGCCGGCGAAGATGATCTGGTCGCCCTTGACGAATACAGCGGCCGAAGGATTGATCTTGGGCAGAACGTTCGTCGGCGCATACGCCGCGACCTTGTTCGGATGGGTGATGACGTCCTTGTTGAACACCTTGTTCACGGCGTTGGCAACAGTGTCATAGATGGCGTCAGACTCCTTCACGAGCTTGTTGTTGACCGAGGCGCCCAGGATGTCCACGTCGCCCGCGACATAGCGGAACTCGCCATCGACGATCTTGTAGACGCGGCGCCATTCATCCACGCCGTACCCCTCGGCGGTCAGCTCTTGTATGGCCTTGTAGTCCTTGGCCGAGTTGACATAAACGTAGCCATCGGGGCCGCTCTTGCACTTGATATTCAGATCCTTGCTAATCCGGTTGAGGTCGTCCAGGTTGGCCAGGGTAGCCTGTTTCAGTTCAGTGGTCGCGATGGTCGCGCCGTCCGCCTTAGAAATGTCGGACATCTCCTCGAGCAGCACCTTGGCATTGGCAATCTGCTTGGCGTTGTAGCCCTTGCTCGCAAGGTGAGCCTCCAGCTCGGCGATAGTGCCCGACCATTCCGCGCCGCCAACCTTGCCCAGCGATCGGAGCTTGGCGAGCTTAGCCAGACTCATTCCCGCGTCCGCCAGCATCACCGCATCGAACTCCACATCCAGAAACATCGTGATGCGTTCATCAACTTCGGCCTCTCCCCAGTGCTGGAACCACTTGGCGATGGCCTCTTGGGTCATGGTGCCCTGAATTTCGAGCAGCGCTTTGGCGGCCAGGGGGTCCGTCTTGGCCAATTCCTGGAACTTGCCGAGGTCGCCGGTGGGGGCGGCCGAGTCGTAGAGGATGTCGTAAAGGGGATCGGGGATCAGGCCCGGGAAGTGACACTTGACGTTCTCCAGCGCCTGGCGGTGCTGGAGGCGGGCCTGGTCAAACTGGACCTCGACGGCCCCATGGACGAGGTGGTACAGCGTGCCGGGGGTCTCCCAGACCATGTTGGCCAGCTTGCCGGGCAACGAAGCCGCAAAATCGCCGACCCCTTTGAGCGCCAGTACGCCCGTCCGCGTCCAATCTTGCATGGCGACGGTGCCGGTTATCTCGTCGATGCGGGCTCGCATCACCTGTCGGATGAAGACCTGCTGGTCATAGTCGAGCGTCTTGATGTACCCAACGTCGTTGTAGCGTGTCAGGTCCACGCGCTTGCGGCCAGTGGGATCGACGAAGTTCGTTGGGCTGTTCAAGACGTAGCGGTAGAGGTTGACGTCGCCGCCATCGAAGCCGGTGGGATCCTCGCTGAGGAATCGGTGGGCGGCGGGGTCGTACCAGCGGGCCCGGTAGTTGTACAGGCCGGTCAAGGTGTCGAGCGGCCTGGCGGTGTACGCTGGTGGGCAATCCACCGCCGCATCCGTCCCGGCGAGCATCGCGCCGAATCCATCGTAGGTGCGATGGTCCAGGACCGTCCCGTCGGCGGCGGCCACATCGTAGACCGTGCGCTGCTCGTCGGCCAGCGGGAGAAGCAGGCCATCCGAGGCGCACTCGACGAAGACGACCAGGTCGGTCACGGGGCCGTTCACACAGCGGCGCACGACCTGTCCGGTGGCATCGAGCGTGAGGGTCAGTTGATCACCACGGTGGATGTCGTGAGTGACCTCCGCCGCGGCGGGGCCGGCGCCATCGGCATCGGCGGCACGGTACACCTGCCGGTTCAAAGCATCGTAGCCATAGTCCACCTGGCTGAGCAGCGTGCCCCGGGCGTCGGCGGTGGAAACTCGCACCAGGCGGCTGCGGTGATCGTAGACGTACGTGGTGGTCTGGCCGCTGTCGCGGTCGGTCCGGCGCGTGCGGTTTCCTTCCGCATCGTACTCGTAGGCGTACTGGTCATCGGCCAGCAGCCGGTTGCCCGGGCCGATCTGGACGCTGGCGCCAGCGGGATTGCCGTTGGCGTCGTAGGTGTACTGCTGGTCGGCGCCGGCCGGGCCGGCCGCCCGGAGCTGCCCCGTCGGGTCATAGGTGAATTGGTCAACCTGGCCGGACACGCTCTTGCGCACGAGCCGGCCGACGGCGTCATAGACCATCTCAAAGCTGGCGATGCTCTGCCCCGCGGCACTGTGGACGAGGCGTGTGACACGGCTGGCGGCGTCGCGAACATAGCGCGTCTCCACACCAGACTGTTGCGGCGCCATCGCGGCGTAACGTGCGATGGTGTCAAGTTGACTGGCCGGGCTCCATCCGAAGTCGGCCCGCTTGTCGGTTGCGCCTGTCTGGGTGATGATCGTCGGCCGGGCCAGGGCATCGTATTCGTACGACGTAACGCTGACGAGATTCCCACCGATCGATTCGTCAATCTCCAGGACACTGCCGGCGGCGTCATAGGCGTAGGCACAGGTGATCACGGGAAGCGCGTGGCCCAGGTCGACCGTATACAGGGTGAGTTGGCCGGCGGCATCATAGGCGAAATTGTACTGGCCCTCCGGATCCTGCGCATAGGTCATGCGCCCGACTGGGTCATAGCCGTAATAGACCTCGCGAACGGACTGCTGGTCAGGGCCAAACCACTGCTCCAGGACCGGGCGATTGAGGCTGTCATACACATACTCCGTGATTCGGCCGTCGCGATCAGTGAGGTGGGTGCGGTTGCCAGCGGCGTCGTAGGTGTTGCGGCGCGTGCCGGCGGAGGTGGTTTCAGCAATCACGCGGCCCAGCGCATCGTAGGTCGTTTCCGTCCGGTTGCCAGATGGGTCGGTGACGGCCTTGGGCCGGCCCAGCGAGTCATACTCGTAGCGTGTGGTGTTGCCAAGCGCATCAATGGCCGCAGTCTGACGGCCGGCAGCGTCGAATTCAAACGTCTGCGTATAGCCGAGCGGATCAATCTGACGGACCAAGCGCCCGGCAGCGTCATAGGCGAAGCTGTAGACGTTGCCAGTCGGGTCAATCTGGGCGGTCATGCGATCCAGGCGATCATAGTTGAAACGCGTGATCCCACCGTCAGGGGTAGTCTGTGTGCGCACCTCGCCGGTGGGCGTGTAGGTGACGGAGGTCTGTCCGCCCAAAGCGTCGATGACTGTGACGGCCCGGTTCATCGCATCGTAGCGGGTGCGTGTCGCATGGCCCAGCGGGTCGGTCACGATCAGCGGATTGCCGACCTTGTCGTACACCGCTCCGGTTCGGCGGCCCAGCGGATCGATCCGCGTCACAGGCCGGCCCAGCGCGTCGTACTCGGTGAGGCTGAGGCTGTTCAGCGGATCAGTCTCTCTGACCACGCGATCGGCCGCGTCGTAGGCGGTGCGCCAGCGCCCTCCGGCGGCATCAACCATGGCGGTCATGCGATAGGCCGCGTCGTACTCGTACACGGTGCGCCGGCCCAGGGGATCCACTTCCGCCAGGAGGTTGCCGACGTTGTCGTACTCGTAGCGGGTCTGGCCGCCCAGGGCATCGGTCCGGGTGGTCAACCGTCCGGCGGCGTCATATTGGAACTGCGTGACGTTTCCTAAGTCGTCGGTGATAGTCTGCACCTGCCCTGTGGACGAAAAAGTGGTTGCCGTGGCGGCACCGAGCGGGTCGGTTTGAAGCACCGGGCGGGACAGTGCATCGTATTCGTACATCGTGCTTTGGCCGAGTGGGTCTGTCACCTGCACCAGCCGGCCCAGTGCGTCATATTCGTAGCGGGTTCGACCGCCGAGGGCGTCGATTTCCATGGATCGGCGTCCGGCGCCGTCGTAAACATAGCGGGTGGTGGCGCCCGCTGCGTCGGTCACGGCGGTAACCTTGCCGGAGACATCGTAGGAGACGAGCGTTAACCCTCCCAGCGGATCGATCGTCCGAATCATTCGGCCCAACGGATCGTATGCGTGACTGATTGTGTTGCCGTTGGCATCGGCCTCGGCGATGAGCCGACCGGCCGGGTCATACTCACGAAGGGCCTGACCTCGCAGCGCATCGGTGATCGCGGCGAGCCGGCCAGCCGCGTCGTAGGCATAGGATGTCGCGTATCCCAGTGGATCGATCGTCGCGATAACTTGACCGGCGGGATCGTAGAGCGTCTGCGTGCGATGGCTCAGGGCGTCGATGACGGCGGTCTGCCGACCTGCGGGGTCATACTGGTAGCGGGTAGTGTTGCCGAGGGCGTCGATACTGGCAATGACGTTGCCCATGGCGTCATAGACCGTCTGTGTGACATTGCCTAGCGGATCAATGGCGCAGATCGGCCGGCCGGCGTCATCATACGCAAAGGTGGTGACGTTCTGAGATTCGTCGGTGCGGCTGATGAGCTGACCAGCGACATCGTAATCGCGCCGGCGTTCATGTCCTGCGGCATCCATTTCGCGGACGATGCGCCCGTTGGCGTCGTAAAAGAGCTTCTCCGCGCCGCCGAGCGGATCCGTCGTCTGCACAAGGCGGTTGGCACCGTCGTAGGTCATCTGCCAACGATTGCCAAGCGGATCGATACGGGCAATGGTGCGGTTGGCCGAGTCGTACTCGAAATGCTCGGTTCGACCGGCCGGGTCGGTGATGGAGGTGCAGTTACCGACGGCGTCGTAGCCGATGGACGTGACGCCGCCAAGCGGATCGACGGTTGCGGTCAGTTGCCCTGCGCAATCGTAGCGCATAGCTGTTGTGTTGCAGACGGCATCGATGACGGCGGTGACATTGCCCGTCGTAGGTCATACGCGTGACGCCGTCGGCGGGATCGGCTGCGAAGGTGCGTTGCCCGGCAGCATCGTAGCTGTAGTACGTGGTGCGACCGAGGGGGTCGATGACGCGGGTGAGGTTCCCGGCGGCGTCGTAGCGCCATTGCGTCGTGGCGCCCAGCGCGTCGGTGCACCAGGTGTTCCGGCCGACCGCGTCATAACCGTACCGGGTCTGGCAGCCCAGGGCGTCAAGCTCAGCCACGGTGCGTCCGGCAGCGTCGTAGCGCGTGGACTGGACCCCGCCGGTCGCGTCGGTGTAAGTCACGAGCCGGTCGCGTGCGTCGTGAGCGTAGCGCGTCGTTCGTCCAAGCGGGTCGGTCTCGGACAGCAGGTTCCCGACCGCATCGTACTCGTAGCTGGTGCGGTTGCCGACAGCATCCCAACTGTAGCGGACCCGTTCAAGACCATCGTATTCCCGGCGTGTGCGGTTGCCCTCGCCGTCGGTTTGGCTGAGCAGGTTGCCGCTGGCGTCGAGCTCATAGGTGACGGCGTTGCTCAAAGGATCGCTTTCGCGCACAAGCCGGTCCATCACATCGTACTCGCAGACCCAGGAGTTGCCGCGAGCATCGATTGTCCTGATCCGGTTGCCGTTAGCGTCGTAGCGGTATTCTGTCCGGTGGGCCTCGGCATCGATGAATGCGGTCAATCGGCCAGCCAGGTCGTACTCGAAGCGATTCACCCCATCGTTGGGCAGGCGCTCCAGCGAGACCCTGCTGGTGCCATCGAGATACTCGTAGCGGCGGACGTTGCCGAGCGGGTCGATCAGTTCCGTGAGTCGGCCGGCCTCGTCGTAGATGAATTGCGTCTTCGCGCCGCGGGGATCAATCTCGACAATGACCCGGCCGCCGCCATCGAAACACTTCAGGTGAATGCCCCCATCGACCGCGATGACGGCGGCCTGGTGGTCGGCGGCGTCGTAGACCCATTCCGTCCGGTTGCCCAGCTCGTCCGCGTGAAATACGCGGTTGCGCGCGGCATCGTACGACGACTCGGTTCGGCTGCCGTCGGCGCGCACCTCGCTGATCGTCATCCCGCGCAGGTCGTAGGTGTACTGCGTGCTCCGGCCCAGGGCATCAATTCGGGCGCCCACCCGGCCGGAACTGTCGCGTAGCGTTTGGCTGATCTGGTCGGCCGGGTCGATGTAGCGCAGTTCCCGCCCAAGCAGGTCGTACTCGTAGCGGTGGATGAGGCCGAGCGGGTCGGTGTACGCGATCAGGTTGCCGCTAGCATCGTAGCTGAACTCCTGCACGCTCGGCAGATCGTTGGTGGCCGAGCGGATCTGCCCGGCGGCGTTGTAGGCGAAGGTTGTCGTGTAGTCACCCGCCACCAGCGTTTCGTTGCCGTTTGGCTGCGTGATGCTCAGCGGCAGGCCGCGAGCGTCGAACGTCTGCTCTGTGACGCCCCCGCCGGGGCCAACGATGCGGATCGCGTTGCCTCGGGCATCATAGGTGTACTCAGTGCGCAGGCCGCGCTCGATCACAACAGTTGGCAGGGACCACTCGGCGTGCCACTGGGTTTCGGTGGTCAGGCCGCCAGGATCAGTCTGCAGCGTGACATTTCCTCGGTCGTCGTACTCCCAGATTGTGGTTCGCCCGTCGGGCTCACCCCGCGACAACAGCAGTCGCTGTTCCGACCATACCGAGTGGGATCGGCCGCCGTCGGCGTGGGTGATCGCCGCCAGGTTGCCAGCAGCATCCAGCGCGTGCTCGGTGACGAATCCCCGCTCGTTGATGAAGTCGGTACGATGCCTGAACGGGTCATATGCAAGCCACTGTGCGTAGCCCTCGGCGTCGGTCACCCGAAAGGCCCAGCGGTTGGCGTAGTATTCGTATCGCGTGATGCCGCCGTCGGCCGCCGTCACGCTTTTGAGCAGGCCGCTGCGTGCCGCGTCCGAGTAGTACTCGTATTCGACATGGCTGGGTAGCGTATCTTCGTTACTCGGCCGCGTCACGCGCGTCAGCAGCCCGTTGGCATAGCCGAAGACCCATTCCCGCCCCGCGAAGTCGCTAATGGTTGTCAACCGCCCCGCTGTGTCAAAGGTGAATTGGAGCCGCCTGGTTGGATTCCCCCCGTCTGCCACGAACGCCAGCAGGCCATCGACGTACCCGAGCAGCAGCTCGTTGCCGTGCCGGTCGGCGATGCGGGTAAGCCTTCCGTCCACGTCGAAACAGCGAGTCGTGCCGTCCGTCTCGCGAAAGACATACTCGTCCCCTGGATGCTCCAGGGCGCCGAACGTGCCGGCGGGGCTCTGAAAAACCGAGCCAGCGGGCGTGAATGTGCGCTGGTAGCCCTGTGAATCCACCCAGATGACCTGGCCACCGAGGCCGAAGAACAGGTGGTCGCAGTAGCTGTAGGTCCAACCACTCCCCATCCCGAAATCATGCGTTAGCTGCGTGTCGTAGTGCCGGGCGAATCCCAGATCCGGACCGATGTTGGGCAGCGCAAAGTCGGTCTCATCGTGCGTCAGCACGCCATTGCCCACGTTGACGGGGTCTCCGGCGTACCAGTCATTGAACTCGATGAGTTGCTGAAGGTTCATGTTGCAGAACTGTTCTGCCAGGCTGCCCCCAGAGAGGCTTGTCTGGCCGGCCAGCCCCCCGGAGATCATGAACGCGCAGGATCCGGGTTTCTCGACCATGTAGCCGACGCCCTGCCACGAGCCATACGGCGTCGGATCGCGCGGCACGGTGACGGTAGCACCCTCATCCAGCACCAATCGGCCGATGTTCTGCTTCGTGGCCTCGGCAATCGTGAGCTGGGGCAGCATCGCACCGGCATTGGCCGCATCAATGACCAGGACCGGTATCGCCCGCTCATGGGCCAACTGAAGCGACTTGATCGTGCTGATGGCCGGCGCATTCGCCAATTCCTCCCAGACGGCGTGCTCGTGCGCGGAGCCGTTCAGCGCGGCGATGCGCGAGCGAAGCGCGTTGGCCTGGTCCGACCTGGCGTGGGCGCGGATGCCGATCATCCGGGTCTCGACCAGGCCGCCCATGTCCACGTTACCCTGGCCGGGCACCTGCGGAAACGCAAGCGTCTGGTTTCCAATGACTGCGGTGGCTCCGCTGGCCAAACCCGATTCGGCCTGCCGGCGCACAGGTACGGCCGAGGTGACCGCGGCCAGCGCATCCTCGTCGGCATTGACTGCCTGGAGGTACTTCGCGGCGGCCAGCGACAGGAAATCGGCCGTCCCCGCAGCCCCCGCCCCGATCTGGCCATTGGCGGTCGCTAGCTGCGCCTCGTTCACCTTCGCGTAGAGCCGCTCCATAAGCGCCGAGCCAATTTGGTTCGCGTCGATGCCCAGCGCGAGCACCTGGCCGGCTGGCCGTTCGTACACGTGCGCACGGTCGACGACATCATCGCCCGGGTCCAGGTGTTCGACGATCAGCGACAGCGACGCATCCGCCGCAATCGCCTGGCCGGTCGCAATCACCTCATCGGCAACGCGTAGTTCGGGCGTTACCAGGTCAGCACCCGCGTCGGCATACGTGATCTGCACCGTCTGGTCCGCCACCTCCGGCAGAATCAGCGTGCGCGTGAACAGCGACTGCTGCCCGAGCCGCAGGTCGATGTGGATTCGATGCGCCCAAGACGCCAAGTCCCCGTAGCCCCCGAGCACCCAGCTCTGCTCGACACGGTATGGTAGCGCGAGGTTCGCCAGGCTGATCCGCATCGGTCGTATCGGGCCGCGATACGGCACTGCAGCCATCCCGCTTCCCGGGTGGCTGGTCGTCAGGTGTTGCTCAACTGCATCGCGGTAATACTCCCAGGCTAGGTCCGTGCGGACCTCCGAGAAATAACCCACTTCATCAAACGGAACCTGGGCGGCGACATCATCGAGACCACCCTGGTATTCGCGCAGCTTCCAGGATGGGTCCAGGGCGATCCAGCTCTCGCCGCCGCCGGGCAGCATCAGCCTCGCTTCCAGCCAGGTGTGCTCGAACTCATAGACCGTGTTCGTATTGGACTCGCTGCCCGCAAGTCGCAGCGCCAAGCTGGCCGAAGTCGGGTCATCCACGCCGAGCCAGTTCTGGACCTCGCTGACGCTTCCGCGCACCAGGCCACTGACGAATCGCGTGCTTACGCCGCATCGCTCCAGCATGTCGGCCAGCAGCCGCGACAAGTCCCAGGCATTGCCTCCGCCGGTCTCCACGACGCTCTGCACGGGCTTCATGAACCCGTAGTAAGGCTCATAGGCAAAGGTGTTCACCACGTGCTCGTAGATCGCCAGCGGCATGCGATGTAGGGCGTCGGCCATCGCCGCCGCGCTGCTCGCCTGCTCCAGGCCCGCCGGCGGCAGATCGAGCATGATCGCCATGCCCGCCAGCCCGGCCGGGTCGGCCAAGGGATTGCCGTAGACCTGCACCGACTCCAACATGGGCATTGCGGCCAGCGGCGCAAGACCCACCAGCGCGTTGTAACGCATATCCAGCGCTGTCAGCGAGGAAGCGGCGACCACTGCCGCCAGATCGGCGTCGATCAGTCCCTCACCCACCAGGGACAGATCCTTCAATCGCGGCAGAGCGGCCAGCACCGACAGGCCGCCCAGGCGCGGCCCCCCGGCAAGCTGACTGGAAGCGATCGACAGAGTCTGGAGGTTCGTAGCGCCCTGCAATCCTTCCAGGTCTTCGATCGCGTCGCCGCACGCGTCGAGTGTGGTCAGGCCAAGCAGGTCCGCCTCCGTGATGACGTGATCCACCGGAAGCAGCAGCGCCGTGCGCACCGCCGCGG
The DNA here is from genome assembly GCA_964570205.1 of uncultured Tepidisphaeraceae bacterium. GTDB lineage: Bacteria > Planctomycetota > Phycisphaerae > Tepidisphaerales > Tepidisphaeraceae > CAZMXI01. The sequence continues at coordinate 6,054 of CAZMXI010000108.1, read as the reverse complement.
CGAGGTCGGGATCCGCGAAGGTCACCAGTCCCCCCGCCTCCCGATCAACGGCCACCGTGGTCTGCGCTGTGTTGCCCGCGAGGTCTGTCACGCGCACGACGAGTTGCTGATCGCCCAGTGCCAGGGCGATGTTCTCCAGCCTGTAGATGCCCGCCGCATCAGCGCGCGTGGCACCAGACCCGCCAACCAGCTCCACCGTCGCCCCTGCCTCCGCCTGTCCGGTCAACGCAACCGTCGGGAAGATGGTGGCCCAATCGCCCGGTGCTCCGCTGTCGCTGGCAGTGTCCAGGGCCACTGTTGGACTCGCGGGCGCGGTGCTGTCCAGCGTGAATGCCCCGGCCGCGATCTCGCTGGTGTTTCCAGCAGCATCCGTGGCCCGCACCTGCCATGTGTGCTCCCCCTCCTCCAATCCGAACATCGAGAACTGTTCAAGCTGTTCCGCGCCCAGCGTGAAGCGGCCGTCAGCCAGCGCCAGAGCCGTGAAGTCCCGCCACTGCGAGCTACCGTTCAACGCGAGTTCCAGCATGAGCCCGACCCGATTGTCGCTCGCCGCGCCCGACAGACCCGCGACACGGGTGAGATCGTCGGTGGCATCGACGCCCGAATCCTCCGTCAGCCACGCTGCCACGGTGGGCCTGCGCGTGTCAATCACCAGCTTCAGCGGCGAGGATTCGCCGCTGACGTTGCCCGCCACATCAATCGCCACAGCCGTCAACCAGTATTCCCCGTCGGCCAGCGTCGCCAGCGCCGCCAGCGTCCCCGGCTGCCCCGAGGCAATCGGCGCCCCTGACAGCAGGATGGTGATTGCCTGGGCATCGGCCGCCTCCGGCAGGAGAATGGATGGCCTAGTGTTGGCCGTGATCCCGTCGGAATCCTCGCGCCCGCTGTCACTTGCCGGGGCAAGCACAGGCGCTGGTGGAGGCGCGGGTGCGGTCCGATCCAGCGTAAACAGCAATCGCTCGTCAACCGCATTGCCCAGGTGGTCGCAGGCTTCCAGGACCAGTTCATACGCCCCGTCGCTGAGCACCTGACCATAGACGGCCGCCAGAGCGGGCAGGTCCAGCTCGAAGCGCCCCGCAGGGCCGACGCGCTCGGCAATGCTTGCAGCTTGGCCGCCCCCCTGCGGGCCGAAAAGCCGCGCCGTCACGTTGTGCAATCCTCCATCCGCCAGCGCCAGCCCCTCGATGACCGGGAAACTGGTCACGCCGTCACTGTTCGTCATGCCACCGGGCGCAGTATCGGCAACGAGCCTCGCCGTCAGAGCCGGCCCACCCCAGGCATACGGAAACCCGGGCGGCAGCAGGATCTGATTGCCACGGCTCTTCCCGAAATTCGGCACGAAATAGCTGAAGTCGCCAAAGTCGCCTCGCCCCGACTTGTCCAGATCGGCCCACCATCCGCTCCCGCTGCCGCCCTGCGCGACGGGTTCGAGCATGGTTGCACGGAACACCTCAAAATCTGCTAAATCGATCACCTGGTTGTCGTCGGCGTCGAACGGCATCGCCCATATCTCAGTGCCGGGCGAGGTCGTTACCTGCGGCGAGGCGGGCGCGTATCCCTCCAGTTGAACGTTTGCCTGGCTGACGGCCAGGGACAGCGAGTACGGCCCGCCGAAGTGACGGGCCGCATTCATCACGACCTGGTCTGCACCGAGCGGCTCAAAGCGCACGCGGGCAAGCAGGGAGTACTGGGCAGCGCCATCGCTGTCGCCGACGGCCGTGGCCGATATGCCGCTGACCCGTCCCGACGAATCGTCGAGGCTGGCTATTGTTCCTGCAAAACCAGGCCCGTACTCCAGTTCAACAGCGCTGAACAGGCTGCTGTCATATTCGAGCGCGGCCGCCGCGTTCCGGATGGCCACCGCTTGTCCCTCTATCGGTCCATGCACATATATCTCGACGTAGAACGGCTGCCACTCGTGCAGCCAGTACGCGCTCTCGGGAATGTTGGCGCATTCACCTGTGGCGCCCAGCGAGGTAGGCATCGTCACGACCGACAGATGCATGCTGCTCGGCGGCGGAATCCGCCGGAATCCGAAATCCGCGACCGCCGGCTGTGCCCCCACGCGCACCGTCTGCGCCGCCGAAGCGGGTGCGGCCGGCGCCATACCCGGCGGCGTCTCGCTGACCAGGCGATAGGTACCCTGCGGCAGCAGTGAGAAGCTGTACCCCCCTGCCGCATCCGTCACTGCAACCGGCTCGGCCAGCATCAGCTCCAGAGACCATTCCGTCAGCGCTCCGAAGTTGCTGCTCGCATTGCTGTCGACCAATTCCAGCGTCCATGTCCCTTGGGCGGACAGCCCGGCCAGCGCCGACAGAGGCTCTGCCGGCCTGAAGGCGCCGACGAAGGGCGCCTGGCCGGCCTCGATTGCCGTCGACGCGGCGTCGCTGAACATCGTCGAGGAAAAATCGGCCCCCTCGCCCCCCACCGCCTCGAACAGCTTCATGCGGATGCCTTGCGGGCTGACAAGCCAGGCTGCAAGTTCAGCGTCCCGCGCATGCGTGACATCGATTCGCACACTGACCGATTCGATGACGCCCGGCGCATTGCCAACGAAGATGCTGCTGCGCGCAACCGCTGCGGCCGGCGTAATCTGTGCCGGCACGTCGTCCGACGCGAAGGTGCGCCCGAACGACGCATCCACGCCTTCGATGTCCACGCGGATCGTGCACCCTGCCAGCGGCATCTCGCCCGCGTCAAAGCCGCCGTTCCCGTTGGCATCCTCATACGCCCTGCCCTCCACGCTGATGCCGGCCTGCGCCGCGAAGCCAACGTCCGCCACCGCACCGCCGCTGGCCAGCGTCACGCTGTGGCTTGCCGTAAAGCGCGACAGCGCCACCAGGTCGCTGTCCGGCAGTGAAGCGCCCACGTCGCGCCATCCATCGCCGTCAAGGTCGATGCTGAACAGGTTCTGCGCATCCGTGTCCGCCCATTCCGGCGCGGTTACGCGCACCACGCTGTTGGGATTGAAACCGGCTTCGCCGCCAACCCATAAGTAGAATGAACCCCCGTCCGTCGCAGCAACATCGATCTGCCCATCGCCGTCGATGTCGTCCAGCAGCACGGATCGGGCACTGGCCACCGGCAGCGAGCTGGCAGCGAACGTCCAGTTGCCCAAGTGGTTCAGTACCGCCAAGCTCGTATCCTGCAAGCCCACCGCAAGGTCCACATGACCATCGAGGTCGAAGTCGCCCGCGGCAAGGCACAAGGGCGCAGCTGCAAGCGATGCGCTGGGCCCCGCCACGAATGCGCCCTCCCCGTCGTTCTGATACAGCCGAAGGTGCGACGTCGGGCTGGAGAACGCCGCCACCAGATCCAGGTCGCCATCGTTGTCGCCATCGGCCAGGGCAATGCCCAGTGGTGCCGCGCTCAGCACCAACTCAGCAGGCGTTGAGAACGTCGCATCCCCGCGATTCAACAGCACCCGGACCTTCTTCTGGGCGCCGCTGGCATCCACCAGGTCCAGGTCGCCATCGCCATCGACATCACCCGCCAGCATGAAGTCGGCCTGATACACGCCCCTGGTCGTCGCGCCCGGCTCGAATCGCCCGATCCCGTCGTTCAACAGCAGTGACACCTGGGCATCCATCGGCTGCATCAGCGCCAGGTCCAGGTCCCCATCGCCGTCGAAATCGCCAGGCACGACTCCGTCATTGAGCGTGCTCGTCTCGTAGGCGACCGGCTCGCCGAGGCTCCCGCCCGCGCTGAGGTAGATCCACACGTACCGCGCGCCCGCCCAGACGTGCGTCACCGCGAGGTCTTCACAGCCATCGGCGTTGAAATCCCCCGACGCTGCCTGCCCGCGATGTTCGGAATCATAGGTGTAATGGCTCTCCATGCCCGTGTTAACAAGCCGCGGCACAGCCAGCGCTGCCATCTCAGGGGATGTCTGTCGATAGCCATGCCGCCCCACGCTGCGCAGCTCATAGCCCCCGGGAAGTGCCTCAAATGAATACCTGCCCCACTCCTCCGCCGGATTCACCTGGCCATCGCCGTCGAGATCCGACGGCCCTGTGACCGCCACGGCAACGATTTCGCCGGTGTTCCGATCCACAAGCTCGACGATCCAGTCGTTCAGGCCGTGCTCCTCCGGCCCGCAATCCCCGTCGAGGTCGGTGTCAGCGAAGATCTGTCCCGAGATCGTCCCGGGCCTGGCAAAGCCGAATTCGTAAGGCCCACACCGCGAATCAGCATTGAGCCGCACAGCATAGCCCCCGTGCCCGTCACCGCCGTCGTTCTCGTGTATCGCCACCGCCCCGCTGTTCCAATAGCTCAGCGCCAGGTCCTTGTCGCCATCATCGTCCAGGTCATCCACCGCGATGCCACGCACATAATCGCCGTTGGCGCCCAGCCCGATCGGCACATCGAACCGGCCATCGCCCTGGCCGAGCAGCACATAGGCCTGATTGGTCGTGTTGCTGGCCACCACGACATCCAGGAAGCCATTCAGATTGATGTCCACGAGCCGCGTGTACTCATAGCCGCTGCTCATGCTGTTTGGCGGCATCGCCGCGATCAGCGGGGTCGAGAAGTTCCCATGCCCGTCGTTGAGCCAGACCTCCAGCCCATCGTGACCATAGGTGTCCTCCATGGGACTGACCAGATCGAGATCGCCATCGTTATCGACATCCCCGATGGCCACGTACCCCGCCCCTGAGTCATCCGCCCTCAGTTGGACGGGCTCCGCAAACCGGCCCGTGCCGTCATTCAACAGCACGTAACGGTAGTAACCGGTCCCGCCAATGCTGAGGTCCGCGTCGCCGTCGCCATCCAGGTCCCCAAACGCCTGCTCAAAGCCCGTTCCATACAGTGTCTTCGACTGGATAATGGCAAACACTCCCGATCCATTGTTGGCCAAGACCGCCATGCCCCCGTACCAGCTCGCCACAATGTCCGCATCGCCATCGCCGTCCACGTCGCATGCCCCCATGGAGTACAAATATTCGCTGCTGGCCTGGAATGATCGGGTGTTGACATATCCGCCCCCGCCATCGTTGCTTAGCAGGGTCAGCCGCCCCTTGCCGGACTCCACGATCAAATCGATGTCTTCATCACCGTCGAAATCGCCCGCCAGGAGGCTGCCGCGGCAGTCCACCGTCACGCGACCGTCCACCGAGTATCCCCCTTCCTCATCGCGCTTGAGGATGCTGATCCCCTGGCCGAAGTGCGACACCACCAATTCGCTTCGTCCATCGCCATCCACGTCCGCCGCCGTCACATGGCCGGGCTTCTCGGCCGTCGTCACCCTCGCGGCCCGCGCGAGAGTGGTGCTGAGCGGGCCGGTCTGTGCATATCCAGCCTCGCCGCGAACTCGAACCCAGTAGACCCCCGCCGGCAGCTCCTCCACCCTGTACCATCCCGCTTCCGCTGCCGAACCGATCTGACCGTCGCCATCGACGTCCATATTGCTGGTCGTCAGTGTCGCGATCGCCTGTCCGGACGCGCGATCAACAATATCGATGCTCCAGTCGTTCAGCCCGGGTTCCCCCGGGTCCGCGTCGCCGTTGCCATTCACATCCTCATAGACCCGCCCAACCAGCGCGCCTGGCAAGAGGTGCGGCAGCAGATCCGGCATGTCGGCCGAAAGAGGCTGCCCGTCCAGCAAGGTACGCTGCTCCAGCGCCTCGATAAATCCCCGTCTCACCCCGCCATGGGCGTTCTTCCTGGCTCGTACGATAGCGCGACGAGAAGGGCCTCTCCCCATGACTACCTCCGGAAGCGACTTCACCAGATACAAGAACCATCGATTGGCGGCCTTCCACCGAAACGCCCTGGAAGGACCGGGCGTAGTTTACAGGACGTCCTTCGCCGATCATAGCGATAAATCACTTTTCTTCTCAGCAATAGTACTATAAACGTGCGATTGCCCAGAACCATTGCGTTTGAAGCGCAAAGGCAGAGTATCACAGTGTTGTGCGTGCGCCCGGCACGCGGCGAGGCCATCCGCTTGCATGACCTCCAGCACTGCCGCCAGGGTCGGGCCGTCGAAGCCCTGTCATAGCGGCTATAGACAAAAGGAAGGGGATGCCTCAAAAGCGGCGTCAAATGTGGCGG
>CAZMXI010000107.1:0-17470 GCA_964570205.1 uncultured Tepidisphaeraceae bacterium | reverse complement strand
CTGTACCCACCAAGAAACGTGTGATTGTCGTCGGCGGCGGCCTCGCGGGCCTGGCCTGCACCATCAAGTTGGCCGAGGACGGTGTTCCGGTCGATTTGTTCTCCATGGTCCCCGTCAAGCGCAGCCACAGCGTCTGTGCGCAGGGCGGCATCAACGCCACCAACGACATCGCACGCCAGCAGGGCTACTCGGAGTGGATGCACTTTGACGAGACCGTGCTCGGGGGCGATTTCCTCGCCGACCAACCGCCGGTCCTGGAAATGTGCAATTGGGGCCCTCGCATCATCGACCTGCTTGATCGAATGGGCGTTCCTTTCAACCGGACCCCGGAAGGCCAGCGAGATCTGCGTCTATTCGGCGGTTCACTCTTCAAGCGCACCTTCTTCGCCGGCGCCACCACCGGTCAACAACTCCTCTATGCCCTCGATGAACAGGCCCGCCGTTGGGAATCGGAGGGCCTCGTCACCAAATACGAGTTCTGGGAATTCCTCTGGCCTGTCATCCACGACGGCCAGTGCGTGGGCATTGTCGCACAGGATATGCGCACGATGCAGATCCGCGCCTTCCGCGCCGACGCCGTCGTCGTGGCCACCGGCGGCAACGGCATCGTCTTCGGCAAGTCCACCATGTCCGTTATCTGCACCGGTGGAGCGGTGGCCCGCTGCTTTCAGTCCGGCGCCACCTATGCCAATCCCGAGATGATCCAGGTTCATCCCACCGCCATCCCCGGCGAGGACAAGTGTCGGCTCATCTCGGAGTCCGCACGCGGCGAGGGGGGCCGCGTTTGGGTGCCTCGCGCTCCCCACGACGCCCGAAGTCCCAACGATATTCCTGACTCAGAGCGATATTACTTTCTTGAAGAACGCTACCCCAAGTACGGCAACCTTGTTCCTCGCGACATCGCCACTCGCGAGATATTTCAGGTATGCCAGGAGGGTCTTGGCGTCGGGGGCGGCAATATGGTTTATCTCGACCTGCGCGACGAAGTCGAGCGGATCGGCCGCCATGCCATCCTGAACAAACTCGAAGGCATTCTCGAGATTTACGAAAAGTTCGTCGGCGCCGACCCGCTCCAAGAGCCCATGAAGATCTTTCCCGCCGTCCACTACACCATGGGCGGCCTTTGGGCGGGCTTCGCCAAGGATGAAAAGACCGGCGGCCTGAAGTTTGGCGACCCGCGGAACATGTCGACCAATATACCCGGGCTTTATGCCATGGGGGAGTGTTCCTTTGCCTACCACGGCGCCAATCGTCTCGGCGCCAACTCCCTGTTAAGTTGCATCTTCGACGGCCTTTTTGGCGGCACCTGCATCAGGAACTTCTGTACGGACGCCTCCAAAGTCAACGCCGCCGATGCGCCCCAGTCCGCCTTCGATGCGGTCGCTCGACAGGAACAGGATCGCCAGAGTGCCCTGGTCAAGAATGGCGGTGACGAGAACCCCTACGCACTCTGGGCCGAGATGGGCAAATGGATGACCGATAACTGCACCGTCGTCCGTCACAATGACAGGCTCGAAAAGACGCTCGCACGCTGCGAGGAATGGAAGGAACGCTACAAGAGAGTCAGACTCTCCGACACTCTCATGTGGACCAACCAGAACCTTTCGTTCACTCGCGCCTTGCGCGACATGATCGTCATGGCCGAGGCGATCCTCCGCGGAGCCCTGCTGCGTAATGAGTCGCGCGGGGCCCATTACAAACCTGCCTTCCCCGAGCGAGACGACTCCAACTACCTCAAAGCCACCCTGGCCAACTACAACGCAGAAGAGAACAGCGCCAGCATGTCATACGGCTCTGTGAATACCAGTCTTATTCCTCCTCGCGCCCGCACCTACGGCAAGAAAGAGGCGGACAAGAAGCCCGCTCCGAATAGCAGCATCGCCTCCACCGGCACCTGATTGCCCTCGTCAATCCGGCCTGTCCCAGGGGAACAGGCGTGCGCCATGCTTCTGGACGTTGCTGGACATTCAATGCGCGCCTCCGGACAATGAACGCTGTCGAACGCTGACCTCAGGGGAAGCTGGCGACAATGTGTTCAATACACAACATACTGTATAGAATTGAGTTGCATCACGACGAGCAACCCAATCCGTGCCGGCATACCGCATGCAAAGGGTAGAGGCGGTTCTCAGCAGCCGGGGTGGTTATGGCCGAGCTATGCACAATCGTCGGGGCGCTTCTCCTGATCCTGCTTCTGGTGACCGTGGTTGGGCATGCCCTTTGGCTGCTGATCGCCGCCCTCCTCCGCTCGGGCAAGAAGCAGCCAGGAGTTCCGGAAGCTCGCGTGGGGCCACTCGACGAAGTCGCCATCGCCCGCCGCCGGGTCCACGCACTGTACATGGCCGGCCTCATCGATGTCGATACCGCTGACCGGATAACCATCGCTTTCGACCGCCAGCATGCGGCCATGCGTCCGCCAGTTCCCGACGTCCTGTTGGTCGCGACACCGCCAGTCCCTCATGCCGAATCCGCCATCGTGGGCAACGCCCCCGCAAGCGATGAAGCGATTGCCCCGCCGCCGCTGCCCCCAACACCACGCGCGGTGCTTTCCGCCGAGCCCCGTCCAATCGGGCCAACCGGCCAGCCACGCACCCCACGTCGGCCGATGAATGAGGTTCTCAGCGCATTTATGGCCGAGAGCAACATCCGTTGGGGGGAACTCGTCGGAGGTGCGCTCATCGTCGGATGCGCCATGGCGCTGGTCATCACCTTCTGGCAGGCCATCAACCAGCATGCGCTGTTCAAGTACGGCCTGTTCACCTCCGTCACCGCAGCGGTGTTTGGCGTCGGCCTGTATACCCATCATCGCTGGAAGCTCCCCATGACGAGCCGCGGCACGCTGCTTGTGGCAATGCTGCTGGTTCCGCTGAATTATCTCGCGATCGGCGCCCTCTCAGAAGGCGGGATCGCCCAGACCGTCGCGACAGTAGGCGAAATCGCGGATATCCTCATCTTCGGCTTGCTCGCTCTTCTCGCAGCGGGTGTTCTGACGAGGTCTCCTGATGGTCAAGGAACCTCCGAGCGTTTCCGCCCCTTGCCGATGGCCGTGGGTCTGGTCGGCATCTCCGCCACGCAGGCCGCGATTCACCGCCTCGTCGGCCCTGACATGGCCGTTACACCTCTGCTCGCCGTTGCCGCTCTTCCCCTTGCGATCTACCTGGCATCCACCGGCTGGGCACTGGTTTACGCCGGGCGCGCTGATCGCGTCGGCGCCGCCGAATCCGCCAGCCTATTCCGGATTCTCGGCTTGAACACCGCAGCCATGCTGCTGGCCCTGGGCGCGCTCGCCCACAGCGCCGGTGACTGGACCCTCGCCGTTCACCGCATCGCCCCTGCACTCAGCATCGCCGGCCTGCCTTGCCTGGCCGTCGGCATGTTCCTCTGGCGACGGCTGGAAGCAAGGGAACTCGCCAGCATGCGCACCGCGGCTACGTCCGTCGGCATCGTCGGCGCCCTGACTCTTTTCGCCGGGATGCTCCTGAGCTGGCCTTCGCCCGCGGCCATGTTCGCCGCTGGCCTCTTTGGCTTCGCTGCGCTGTCCGCCATCGCCGTTGTGTGGCGCATCCCGGCGACCCATCTGCTTGCCTTGCCGTGCCTCGCCGTGGCGTACATCCTCGCCTACCACCTCTCATTCGGGCACATGGAATGGTCGACAGAGGATGAGCCCCACCTCGTTCGCACCCTCATCTCCGCCGACACCGGCGCCGGCCTGGTCGGTCTTGTCACTGTTGTCGGCACGACGGCGGCAAGCCTCGCCCATCTGAAACGAGATCGCCACGCCTTCTTCTACGGCATCGGTGGAGTCATCTTCGCCATCGTCAGCATGGTCCTCGCAGGCTATTACGGCATCGGCCGCGCCGAAGACCATGGCGCCACATGGGTCTTCACCTTCTATGCGGCGACGGCCCTGGCGGTCGCCGCTGCAATCGGCTCTGCGCCGGTCACATGGGCTGCGGCCGTCCTTGCTGCCATCGCCATCGTCCAGGGCATCGTATTTCGCTATCCCGACTTTTGCTGTGCCGATCAGCGATGGACTATCGCGCTGCTCATCCACGCATCGATCATGGCGGTGATCGCCCTCGCCGCCCGCTTCGCCAGCGGCCGTCTTCGTGATGCATACTGCCGGCCCACGAGCTCCGCCGGCATCACCACCGCCATCGTCGCCGCCATCGTCATGGCCGGCTCGAAGGTTTCATCCGGGCACTGGGAACCCAGTTACGCCGGCATGGCGGCTTTCGCCGCCTGGATCGCCGGTGTGTTCCTGGCTACAGGTATCGCCGACACCTGGCCCATCATCTTCGCCGCCTTCCAGTTGGCACTGACGGCCGCCATTGCGCTCGCCAGCGTCGCTTTCCTCGAAAGTCGCGAGTGGTTCCGGCAGCTTCAACAGCCGCTGCTGGATATCCGAGCCCTTCAGTTCCAGTTCATCGCCCTTGCCACCCTGAGTTGCACGTGGATGGCCGTGCGCGGCATCCTCCGCCGCTTCGGTATTTCCCCCCAAGCTGACAATTCCGCCTCTCGCCTCATTTACGCCATCAGCCCCAGCTTGGATCGAGGGGTAGCCTATGTGCTTCTCTTTGCACTTGCCTACCTCGGCATCCACGCCGTCCTGCCCGGCATCGCCAGCGAGCTCACTCCCGCAGCCATCGCCACGGTCGAGCCGCCGCCTGGCCATGCCCTTGCGGCCGGCGCAGCATCCTGGGTGCTGCTCGCTTTGCTTCTGGCTGTCTACATTGCCGATCATTGGCAGAACGGCGAACCCGCTGCCCTGCCTTTCGCAGCCGTGACACTTGCCTGCGCCTGTCCGCTGTTTGCCGCCCAATGGCAGGCCGAATCCGCAGCCGCCTCGGCCTATCGCTGGGCCGCCGCCATCCTTCTGGCCGCCGCCTCCATCCCGATCTGGTGGGCTCACGGCCGGCGGATTGCCCGGCGCCTTCATGTTGCCAAAGGGTTGCTCCTCACGTTCACAGCCGGCCCAATCCTCATCCTCACGATCTGGCCGGCCATGCAGACCATCACCGGCTACACCCCGCGCGGCCCCATTGCATCCTCGCCTTTCGGCCAAATGGGCAGCGCCATCAACTACGTCACGCCGCTGGCCGGCCTTATCGCCGTGCTGGTCGGCTACGCTGTCCGCGAACGTTCTTCGGAGTTCGCCTTTGCTGGCGGCCTGGCGCTGAACCTGACAGTCACGCTCGGCTACATCCTGCGGCTCGTCACCGTCGGGCATGCCCTGGATGCTGCCCAATGGATACACATCACCCAGTTGAACGCCGCCGCGATGGCGTTGTACTCCATCGGCTGGCTGGCCATCATGAGATGGAGCATTCCAGCCGTTCCCCAGCCACAGACGCGCACGCCTGCGCTGCTGATCTTCTACCTGTCTCTTGGCTTCGCCGCCCTGCTGGCAATTCTGGGTTCCACCGAGTTTGCTCTGATATTCCAACGGCACATCGACCCCGCCCGGGCCACCGCTGTCTGCCAAACCGGCTGGATCGCGTGGCCCGTGATCGGGGTGGCATTCGTCTGGATGTTGTGGATGAATGGCCGGCGCATTCCTCTCGGGTTTCTGTTCACAGCCATCCTGATTACCGGCTCGCTGGCGGCACTCACGGCGGCCAGCGCCTCGCCGGCGAGATCACTATCAGGTAGCCACACGCTTCTGGTCGCTCGACTTGCCTCGGGCTGGCTGATGCTCGGCATCGGCTTGATTGCCAGGTTTGGCGGCGATGACGCCGACCCCGCAAGCGGCGGCGCTGTGACAAAGGCCCTCGGCTGGAGCGACTGCCGCCAGTCGATCACCCTATGGACCGCCCTGTTCGGCTCTCTGGCCATTCCCCTTTCAGCGATAGCGATGCCCGGCGAAGACTGGGGCTGGAGTGCCTGCGGCATGTTCGCCGCCAGCCTCCTTTCAGTCGGCCTGACCGTCTGGACGTTGCGCGGCCGGTGGCTCTATCCCGCCGGCATCCTGGTCAACCTCGCAGCCAGCATCTGGTTCGCCAATAGCGCACTGGCAACGCGCATGGCCCCGTTCGAGATGGTCTATCTCAATGCCATCATCTTCGCAGGCTTCGGGCTGATTGCCCTGTGGATCGAACTGGTCATCGTCCGCCCGCAGCGCCACGATGTGGTTCGCTTGAAGGGCCTTGCCTTCCACCATGTCACGGCCATACTCTCCGTCGCCGCCCCCCTGGTGCCCACATCGCTGCTGCTCCTGGCGCACCTGTTCGGTTCCACCCAGCAGGTTGCCCTCAGCCTTCACTGCGCCGCCGCGGCCGCGAGTCTCATTCTCCTGTTCGCGTGCCTCTGGGATATCGAAGCCAAGTACGCCATCGCCGGCATCTACCTGGCGGTCATATCCCTCGGCGCTGCCATCCTGGTTTACACCAACTGGAACAAGGAAACGCTCATCTTCGCCGCCCTGATGTTTCTGACGGCCCTGTCAGTCCTCGCTGGCCATGTTCAGAGCGTCCGGCTGTGGCTCGCCCAGCTCGCCGAGCGGTCCGGCGTTCCCGTGCGCGAATCTTGGCTCACCGGCCGCAGCCGCTGGTTCATCCCGGTTCTCCTCCTGCAGAGCGCTGCCGTCGTCATCCTCGCTGGCTGGCTCGTGCTTTTCCTGGAGAGCCCCGTTGAGATCATCCCTCCGCTTCTCGCTCGGCTTGCCGCCGCCACCGCCATCATCGCCCAGGCCGTCGGCATCGGCCTGGTCGCCCACGACCAGGACAACTCGCGCCTGCGCCAAGCCACTCTCGCCGTCGGGGCCCTGGGCGCGATCCTCTGGGGCTGGGCATGGCTCCACCCGGCCGCCCGCAACCTGGCGCTGGACCGCATGGTCATCGCGATGCTTGCCCTGGCCGCCATATCGGCTTTCTTCGCCATCGGGCTGGTCAAGTGCCTTAATCGACAGAACGCTTGGACGGATGCTGCAAGGCGGCTGACCCCCATAGCGGCCGCCAGCGCGATGGTCATGATGCTCGCTGTGCTTTCGACCGAAGCCACCATGTACGATGCGCGCCTGGCCGCCGAAACCGGCGCTGGCGTGCCCATGGCGATCTGGGCGATGATTGCCGTCGCGGCCGCGCTCGCCGCGCTGGCCGCGACATCGGTGGCCTGCGCCATCATCCCCGGCCGCGATCCGTTCGACCTCTCCGAGCGCGGCCGCACCGCCTACATCTACGCCGCCGAACTCCTGCTCGTCCTGTTGTTCGTCCATGCCAAGCTCTGCAAGCCGGACCTTTTCAACGTCGCCATCTGGACCCGCTTCTGGCCATTGATTGTCCTGCCGCTCGCTTTTCTGGGCGCTGGACTGAGTGAGCTGTTCCGCCGCCAGAACCGCCTGGTCCTGGCCGAGCCCCTGGAGAACTCGGCGGCGTTCTTCCCGCTCTTTCCCATCACCACTTACTGGCTGCTGGGCTCCGTCTGGACGCACCAGCAGTACGTCAACTACGGCATTGTGCTGCTGATCTCGGGTCTGCTCTATGGCATGCTGGCGCACCTGCGGCGGTCATTCTGGTTCGGCCTGATGGCCGCCCTCGCCGGTAACGGCGCGCTGTGGTACCTGCTCCACCACGCCAGAGGCCTCAGCCTGACTGAGCACCCCCAGCTCTGGCTCATCCCGCCCGCCCTGTCGATTCTGGCCGCCGCCTATCTCAACCGAGATCGCCTCAGCGCCGACGCGATGAAGACCATCCGTTACGTCAGCCTGATGACCGTCTATATTTCCTCCACGGCTGAGATATGGTTGAACACGAATTCGCCATGGCTGCCGCTTGTGCTCGCTATGCTCTCCGTGCTCGGCGTCATGGCGGGCATCCTTCTGCGCGTGCAGTCGTTCCTCTTCCTCGGCGGCGTCTTTCTCCTCGTCTCCATCGCAGCCATGATCCGCTATGCAGCCCAGCAAGTGCATGCAAGCTGGCCCTGGCTCGTCGCCGGCCTTGCGCTCGGCATGGTCATCGTCGTTGTTTTCGCGCTGTTCGAGCAGAAGCGAGCCCAGATGCTCAAGCTGGTAGATGGTCTGAAGGAATGGGAACCGTGATGCGATTCCTGTCACGCTCCGCTCCCTGAGTTACCGCGAGGCAGCGGCTGACTGGGCAACAGCCCTGCTGCGGTTAGAATACCCTGCGAATGCTAAGACGCCTGGGCCAACTTGAAATATCCCTTGCGGCCAAGTGCCGCATGCTCTTTGGCGCCGCCGTCGTCCTTATCATCGGCGCTGCACTGTTCGTTCCCTGGCAACGGATGGAGCAACTCACCCACCAGATCAATGAGCGCACGGCGTCCACACTCGCCGAATGGGCCGTCGCCGAACATGTCGCCCGCGAACAGAGCCGGCGGCTCTCTTCCTCGTCCGGGCCACCGGCTACGATACCCGCCGCCCGCTCGTCCCATCCGGCCGATCCCAACAGACCCGGCGTACGTCTGCTCCTTCTCAGCCACGGAACCGTGGGGATGAACCGCGCCGAACTCCACGCCCTCGATGAATTCCGCCAGCACGCCGATCCGGACGCCATTGTCCGAACGCAGCGTCACCGCAGCGGGGCCACCTCTGTGCACTTCATCAGGCCCCTGCACGCGTCCGCCAAGTCCTCCTGTATCGAGTGTCATGTGCCCGACATTCCGCCGGAACAGGTCGGCGCACGCCGGGCGCCGCTCCTGGGAATGGTCAGCGTCCAGATTCCCTACCAGATCGAGGCCAAGGAAGTCTTCCTCAACCGTCTCATCATCTTTCTGGCCCTCATGATCGCCGGTCCGTTGGCCATCGTCGTCTTCTACCTCATTACCACCCGCCTCATCCTCGGCCCCGTGCGCGTCCTCCAGGAGACCGCCGAGAAGGTCTCCCAGGGGAACCTCAACATCCGCTCCGATATCAGCACGGGCGATGAGTTCCAGCAGCTCTCCGAGACGTTTAACCGTATGCTTGAGAACCTCCAGCAATCCGAGGACCAACTTCGCGCCATCAACAAGAGCCTCGACCTCAAGCTGGGCCAGCTTGCCGAAAGCAATCTCGCTCTCTATGAATCCAACCGGCTGAAGAGCGAGTTCCTGGCAAATGTCAGTCATGAGCTGCGCACGCCGCTCAACTCCATTCTGGGCTTTGCCGAACTCCTCAAGGACACGGCCAGCGCAGACCCCAAGGCCGTCCGCTATGTTCAGAATATCGTGTCCAGCGGCAAGAACCTTCTGGAACTCATTAATGACCTGCTCGACCTGGCCAAGATCGAGGCAGGCAAGATGGAGGTGCGCAGCGAGCCCCTCAGTCTGCCCGACCTTTTTGAAGGTCTGGTCAGCATCATCAAGCCCCTGACCGAGAGAAGGGAGATCTCCGTCACCGCAACCGTCGACCGTGATGTCCCCATCCTTCAGAGCGACCCGCCCAAACTCCAGCAGGTCCTCTACAACTTCCTGTCCAACGCAATCAAGTTCTCGCCTCAGGCAGGGCGAATCGACATCCGCGCGGAGCGAGTTGGCAACGATCACGTCAAGATCGCCGTCATCGACCAGGGCCCGGGCATACCACCCGACAAGCAACTCATCATCTTTGAGAAGTTCCGCCAGATCGACGCCTCCGTCACGCGCGAGCATAGCGGCACGGGTCTTGGCCTTTCGATCTCCAAGGAACTCGTGCAGCTTCTTGGCGGCTCAATCGGCGTGCAGAGTCAGCTAGGCCAGGGCGCCACTTTCTGGATCATCCTGCCCCTCAGAACCCAACCCGGCCCCCAACCTCTCCAGTTCGCACACGAAGCCAGGTGAGTCCAACAGGAATCGCCGGCACAGCGCCGACCTCCAATGCCGCCTCGGCTTCCATCTCAATTCACGGTCTGCGCCTAATACCAGACGTTCACAACCAGCGCGGGCTCACGGATCTTGCCCTCAAACTGCCCGATGGTCGTCGTGACGAACTTGACTTCCACCTCGGGATGCTGGTCAATCCACTCGTTGATCTTGTCATCCATGAAGGCCATGCCTTCATCGCTCAGGCGGCCGTGAAATGTCCGCACCCTGATCGCTCCGTGTCCGGTCGCCACGGGCTGTCGCGTATACGTATGCGACACGTGCGTGGCGGCGGCGCTGATCTTAATCTTGCTCATCGTGGATTGCGCGCCGCCGCTGTTCGGCGCCGGCGTATCCACAAGGCTGATTGGATCCAAGTCCGCCGTCGGCTGCTTGAGGGACTGTACCGGCAAAGGTGCAATCTTCGCCGGTTGCTGCGGCGTTTGCGGCTGCGGTGCCAAAGGCGGCGGGCGCAACGGCTGGGGTTGTTGTCCAGGCTGAACCGTCTGGGGCTGACGTAGTTCGCTCATGCGACCTCCAGATGTGAAAACGCTGCCGTGCCAAAAGAAGATGCGGGCTGGATTATAACAGCCCGCCACGAGGTCCGCACTCGGTTCGGTCCCGGAAAATCGCTTAGAACCTCCCTTTTTCGCGATGCCGCGTCTCGCTATCCGAAAATAGACGCCGACGCCGCGATCACATCCCCGAGCCTTTGCCGTGTCTGGGCAACCAGCGATTCCTCCAAGCCGATCCCCGCCATGGCGGCTGGGTCCAGTTCCTGCTGCCGCGCAGTCAGGTCAAAACCATGCCGGCCGGCACAGCACAGCGTATCCGCCACATACACCAGCGTCACCAAGAGCCGATTGTTATCGTGAAGCGTCGTCGGAATGTGGTGGTATCGCGCCACAAGCTGGCACGACCTCGGGAATTTCCAGTGCTCGCACAACGCCGCCCCCAACTGCTGGTGGTCCACCTCCATCACCTGCCGTTCCAGTTCGCACCACTCCGCCTCACCCGCTTTCGCCGTCTCGCAAACCTGACGTAACTGATCGGCCTTGGTCTGAAGCGCCACAAGGATGCCCACATCATGAATCATCCCTGCCAGAAACGCCTCGTCCGCCAGCGGCACGCGCATCTGTCTGGCCAGTTCCCGCGCTGTCACACCCACCGCGATGCAGTGCGTCCAAAGGTCCTTCGCGGTGAATCCTTCGCACAGCTTCACACCACGAAATAGCTGTCCAAGGCTCGCCGCGACCGCGATATTCTTGATCGCGTTCAGCCCCAGCAGCACAATCGCCCGTTCGATCGACGCAATCTGCCCGGGCAGCCCGTAGAATGCGCTGTTCACGACTTTCAGAATCCGCGTCACCAGCGCCGGGTCGTGCGATACCACCTTGTGAAGGTGCGCCGCCGAGCTGTTCGGATCTTCCACGGTCGCCACGATCCGCGACGTTACCTCCGGCAGCGTGGCAATGCTCCCAATCTTGCTCACCGCCTCCCGGGCCACAATCTGAGGATCTGTAACGATTTCCGTCGACATGGGCGTTTGACATCCTCCGCCACCGGCCGCCTCTGCAACAGGCTCCGAGCAACAACGACTCCCTCTTAGAAGCTGTATCGAGCGATAAGTCGCCTCACTTGACGCCCACTCTTCAATAAACGATCACTTTACGCAGAGTCTCCCATTTCAGGTCCGCGCACGCCAGAACATCGGCCATCTTCCGCCCCGCGCCCCCGGTCCCATAAACATTTGCGCATCGCCTCCTCAGCGGTCGGCCGCCTCGCCATACCTGCTGCAACGCCCGGCCGATTGCGGCGGAATTGTACCCGCACTGCACCACGTTCCCGCTTCGCTCCCGCCCATGTTGCCGCGGTCCGATGTCCACTACAGGTGTTCCAAAGGTCGCCGCCTCAATAATGCCACTGGAACTGTTCCCGGCCAGCACCGCCGCATCCCGCACCAGTCCCAAAAAGTCCTGCCGCCGCGCATTTCGGCGGATCAGCAGCCGCCCATCCCTATCGGCTTCCTCCCAACGCCGCACGATCCCGCCGCTGCCCGGATCATTGTTCGGATAGATGACGACGATACGGTCGAAACCGGCCTGCATCACCGCGCTCAGCACGAGGTCCGCCCGCTCATGCTCCACCACGTCATCCGCATCCACCGGATGTAGCACCACCACGGCGTAGCGCCGGCGACCCAGCCCCGCAAACGATTTGGCAATTGCCGGCCATCCGGCCGCTTGCTTCTTGATTCCGTCCACAGCGGGCGACCCCACGCGGTGGATCCGCCGCCGTTCCTCCCCCAGCCGCTCTATGCGCTGCGCACTCTGCCTGGTCGCCGGGAAATGGATGTGCGCGAGCTTCGTGATCGCATGCCGCAGCGCGTCATCCACCTGGCCCATGGCGCGGTCTCCGCCGTGAACGTGCGCCACCGCCAGGTGCGACACGTACGCCGCAGCCGCGGCCGCGAATGCCTCCACCCGATCCCCCACCACCAGCACGATGTCGCTGCCCAGTTCCTTGAATACCGCCGCCATATCTGCCATCGCGCGACCAGTGTTCGCGGCGTTGAACGCCGCGCTCCGCCCGGTGCCCGCCGGCCACCGCACCACCGCATCCGGCGCAAAACCCGCCTCGCTCAACAGCTCCATCGTCCGACCGTGACGCCGATCCAGGTGCATGCCTGTGGCCACGATCTGCAGTTCCAGCCGTCCGTGATCGCGAATCGCCTCCAATGCAGTCTGCATCAGGCCGAACTCCGCCCGCGTTCCGGTCACAAAACACACCCTGCGCCTGCCGTTTCGCTTCTTTCTCATCGCGCTCCCATGTCGCGTCCCAAGCCTATCAGCCCCCAGCCGCAGTGTACACGCGCTGCGACCTTGGCTCGACACTGGCGATTTCGCCTCGACCAGCCCTATGATTCGGCTTTCGAGGAGACCATGCGCGTATGAAGCACCCGCGCCCATCCAATGTCGGACAACTCAAGGAGACTGGCTACCGCTATCGCAGCGTCAAGGATGAGTTGCGAAGCAATCTCATTCGCAGGCTCCAGACCGGCGAGGAGCTGTTTCCCGGCATCGTCGGCTATCGCGACTCCGTGATCCCTCAGATTGTCAACGCTATCCTCTCGCGCCACGATCTGCTCTTCCTTGGACTTCG
Source organism: uncultured Tepidisphaeraceae bacterium (assembly GCA_964570205.1). Classification (GTDB taxonomy): domain Bacteria; phylum Planctomycetota; class Phycisphaerae; order Tepidisphaerales; family Tepidisphaeraceae; genus CAZMXI01. The sequence goes on along the minus strand of CAZMXI010000107.1, from coordinate 4,537 downwards.
CGGCCAAGCCAAGACCCGCCTCATCCGTATGCTCCCCGACCTGCTGGATGAATGGATGCCTGTCCTTGCAGATGTTGAGATCAATGACGATCCCCTCAGCCCCATGACCCGGGCTGGCCGGCGCGTTCTTGCCGACAAGGGCGACGATGCTCCCATCGAATGGGTCCACCGCGCCGATCGTTACCACGAGAAGCTCGCCACACCGGACGTGACCATCGCCGATCTCCTCGGCGAGGTTGACCTCGTCAAGCATGCCGAAGGCCGCTATCTCTCCGATGAATCCACCATGCACTACGGCCTCATCCCCAGATCCAACCGCGGGGTGTTTGCCATTAATGAACTGCCCGATCTGGCCCCCCGCATCCAGGTCGGCCTGTTCAACGTCCTCGAAGAACGCGACGTCCAGATTCGCGGTTATCCTATCCGCCTGGACCTTGATGTCTGTATTGTGTTCAGTGCGAACCCCGAAGACTACACCAACCGTGGCCGAATCGTCACGCCCCTCAAGGACCGCATCGGATCCGTCATCCGCACCCATTATCCCGAAACGGTGGATGAAGGCATCCTGATCGCCGAGCAGAACGCGTGGATCGAGCGACAGGACAGTCCCTCGGCCAGCGGCATCCGCATCGACCTACCCCGTTTCATGGCCGAGATCATCGAGGAAACCGTTCGCATGGCCCGATCCTCGCCCCATGTTTCGCAGTCCTCCGGCGTCTCGGTGCGCGCCTCGATTGCCAACATGGAGACCGTGATCTCAAATGCCGAGCGCCGCAGCATCGTCACCGGCGAGAAACGGGTTGTTCCGAGAATCTGCGACTTGGCCTATCTGGTCGCCGCCAGCCGCGGCAAGATCGAAATGACCCTGGCCGAGGAAGATGGCGCTGAAGACAAGCTCATTCGTGCACTTGTCGGCGAGGCGGTCAAGGCCGTCTTTGCCCGCATCGCAGATCCGGATGATTACGAAGCTGTCATCGAACAATTCAAGAGCAATCTCACGTTCCCCGCAGGCGACGACCTCAGCGCGGACGAAGTCGTTGCGAACATGAAGGCCGTCAGAGTCCTTCATCAGGCATCGCTCAATCTGGCCCGTGACATGAAACTCGACGGTGGCGACCCCGCCATCCTCGCCTCCGTCGGCGAGTTCCTCCTCGAGGGCCTGTACGTCAACAACCGCCTTAGCAAGTACAATGCCAAAGGCAAGACCTTCTTCCGGCGATGAAGGGGTGTCGCGGGCAACCAAACCTATCGAAAGCCATTGACAAGATTCGACACCAGCGGCGATGGCCGTGTGGCCGGTGTGGCCACTGCCGGCACGACCGCAGGCTGCGTCGCCGGAACCGGCTTGAGCATGTATCGCTTCTGGCCCCCGTGCGCATCGTGGCAACTCAGGCAATCCGGGCCGTTGGGCTTGTGCCCCTCAGATGCCAGGCTTAGCACTTCCAAGTCGTGACACTGAAGGCACAAAGCTGTGCCCTTCGTCCGGAGCAGGTGCGGATGCTCCGACTGATGTGGCGTGTGGCACCACAGGCAAGCCTTCGACGCGACCGGCCCATGCATCACCGGATACGCCAGCGGAACATTCTCGTGGCAACCCATGCAGGTTCGCGAGTCCAGCGCTGACGCGTGAATGTCGGCGCCCGCCGCCGTATGACAGCCGTCGCACTTCTCTTCCTTGTAGGGCTTGTGAATCGACGCCAGTATCACCGTCGGCCCAGATGGGCCCCCTGGATTCGCTGCCGGCCGCCCCCCCGCCTGCTCAACCTTAGGCGCATTCGGGTCGGGCACGCCGTCGAAGAAGAACGTCAACATCCGATAGCGAGACTGCTGGTTGCACCCGGTAACCAAGCCCACTGCGCAGCCCACCGCCACGGCAACGATCGCCGCATGCATCATCCGCCATGTGAGCCGGCCCACCATAGCTCGCCCATACCCGAAAACACCCCTTCACTGCAATGCCTACAAAATCAGTTCTATATAACCACCATACCACGCTGGCAACCGCTGTACCATGCCCGCTAGCCCGTATCACCAGCACCAGTAGGGACGTCGTCCCATTGTCAGGAATCCCCACCATTAACCTTTCCCACCGTTGAACCTGGCTGACACATCATCCGAGCCCATATCACTTCCCTGCAAATTCCTTGGGCTGATCCGCAATCCGCAGACACGCCGTCGGCCGACTGATCGTCGGCAAGGCGTCGATTTCCTTAAGTGCATGCCGCATCGCACCTTCGCTTGCCAGGTGCGTCGTGATTACTACCGGCACCCTTCCCCCATCTTCCATCTCCTTCTGCCGGATTGCCGACAGGCTGATCCCTTGCCGGCTTAGCGCCGCCGTCACCTGCGACAGAACCCCTGGCTGGTCCAACGCCATCAGCCGCAGGTAGTATCGAGACCGAAGTTCATGCATTGGCTGCACTTGCGCCGGAGGAATCGCGTCCAGCAGCGTCCGCAACTGCTCGAACGCCAGTGGCGTCACACCCATCGCCACCCCGACCAAGTCCGCAACGACGGCACTGGCCGTTGGCGTCCGCCCCGCCCCCCGGCCATACCACATCGCATGCCCCAGGGAATCGGCATAGACGCTGATCGCATTGAAACTGCCGCTCACATCCGCCAACATGTCATCCTTGTGAACCAGCGTCGGGTGCACGCGGAGCGAGACCCGGTCGCCGGCCGTCCGCTCAGCAATCGCCAGCAGCTTGATCACATATCCCAGGTCCGCCGCGAACTGGATGTCCGCCGTTTGCAAGCCATCGATGCCTTCCACGTGAATGTCGCTCTCCGCGACGCGCATGTTAAACGCCAGGCTCGCCAGGATCGCCAGCTTCTGTGCCGCATCGCGTCCGGAGACATCGAGAGTTGGATTCGCCTCGGCGAACCCCAGCCGTTGCGCCTCCGCCAGGGCCTGCTCGTACGACCAGCCATTCTTCGTCATGCGCGTCAGGATCACGTTGCATGTGCCGTTGACGATCCCCAACAACGCGTCGATCCGGTTGGCCACCAGCCCCCGCAGCAGCGCATCGATGATCGGAATGCCGCCCCCGCAGCTTGCCTCGAAGGCGACGCAAGTCCTGTTTTTCCGCGCCAGGGCGAACAGTTCTGCGCCGCGCTGGGCCAGCAGGGCCTTGTTGGCGGTGACGACCGGCTTGCCCTTGGCCAAGGCCCGCTCGATGAAGGCCGCGGCCGCCCCGGTTCCGCCAATCAGTTCGATGACCACATCGGTCTTCGGGTCGTCGATGGCCGCATTCGCATCCAGCGACATCGGCAGTTCCCCAGCATTCGGCGGATAGTCCGCTTCGCTCTTAACCACCACATGCCGCAGCTCAAAGTTGATGCCTGTCCGCTGCCGCATCATCTCCCGGTGCCCGCGCAAGATTTGCACGACGCCCCCACCCACAATGCCACATCCCAGAAGCGCCACGCCTACAGTTTTTTCCGACATAGGTATCTTCCGATAGGTACAGGGTTTGAATGTACGGGTACGCCTCTAGATTCGCAAGAGATTCGCGGCGCTACACCGCCCCGAGGTTATAATGGGGTGCGTCCGGGGTGGCTTTACCAGGGAAAGGGGCCCATCATGCCCACTCGCCTGCCTGTGTCGGCGGCCGCAATCCTTATTTGTGTCTTCGCATCCCCCTTGCTGGCAGAAGATGCCTTCTTTCGAGTAGACATCGACAACCTCAGAATCACCAAGGGCCAACTGCCTGCGCGCGAAGACGGGCAGCGGGTTGACCTCTTCCGCACGAACATCCGCCCCTCCCTCTACTCCGTCGCGCGCCTCGATATCCCCGGCGAAGCCTTCGTAGACATCCCCGAGGACCGGAACAACCAGCAGATCGTCCTGCTTGTGCGCGCTGAGGCTGGCAGGGACATTGCCGGCCGTCTCTACCTGCCCACCACTGACTGGACCAGCCTCTCGCAGGTCAGCTTCGCCATCCCTGCCTCAGCCGCCGATGCCACCGCCCGCGATGCATTCTATCAGGCCAAGGCGGATTACCATGGCTTCCTGATTCGCCACCGCCTCCCTGGCGGCGCCTGGTTCCGTCACCAGATGCGCCTCGCCGAGCAGGCCCTCTCCCGCAAGCCCGTCCAGCGCCCCGACGAGCCGTGGCGCGCCGCTCGCCCCCAGGGCCTCGAAGACACCTTCGATCTCTTCGCCGGAGGCCGCGCGGTCAGCGAGAATCTCCAGCTCGATCGCGCCCTGGCTCTCCGCGGCGATGAAGCCGTCGCGACGATCGCGGTTGACACGATTCGCGGCATCACTGTTCGCGATATGGACTGGAAGCCCCTCATCGCCGGCGTCGATCCCCGCCGTGATCCGCTGGCCAGGCTGATTCCCGCCGACCAGCACGCCATCTTCTTCCCCGCGTTCAACAGCATGGTCGCGGTGATCGATGAGTCCGACCGCCGGGGTACGCCGCTGCTCCAGCTCTTCGAGCCCCGCTCGGAGGATTCCCGCACCAAGGAGCGATACCAGCGGCAACTCTGCCTGTCTCTCACCGGCCTCGGCCGGGTGCTCGGGCCTCAGGTC
>CAZMXI010000106.1:0-17730 GCA_964570205.1 uncultured Tepidisphaeraceae bacterium | reverse complement strand
TGGCGTGCTGCCTCAATGAATTAACCGTTGCCCGGAAGATTGGGCACGCCCCAACGGGCTTTTTGAGGACGGCAACGCTTCCCCCGGGGCGGCCGGTGGTCATAATACCGGATTCCTATGTTCCGTTATGTGCTTCTACTAGCCGAGTTGTTCGACATCAGCCGGGTCCAGACCTGGATCGAGGCGGGGGGATATTTCCTGATCTTCGGTTTGCTATTCGCGTGCGGGCTGGGTTTGCCCTTGCCAGAGGACATTCCGCTGTTTCTGGGCGGGTTTTTCGTCGCACAGGGCAAGATGAACCTCGTGATCGTCAGCGTGGTGGCGTGGTGCGGCATCATCGGGGGCGACTGCGTGCTGTATCACCTGGGCAGAAAGTACGGGCTGAATATCACCAGGGTGCCGTTCGTGGGCAAGCACGTGACACCGAAGCGGATTGCCTTGGCCGAGCGGCTGTTTGAGCGGTACGGCATTTGGGTGGTCGGGATAGGCCGCATGTTTGCGGGAATTCGCGGGGCGATGGTCGTAGCGGCGGGAACCATCCGGTTCAACTTCATCAAGTTCCTGATCGCGGATGGAATTGCGGCGATTGTCTCGGGCGGCTTGTTCGTCTGGCTTGGTTACTGGTGCGGCAAGGTAGTGGGGGATCCGAAGCAATTCTTCCACGAGAAGGTCGACCCATATAAGCCTTATGTGTTCGGTGGTCTCGTCCTGGTTGTGCTGGGCTTCGTTGCCTACGTCTGGTGGCGTCGAAAGCGGCATGCGACAGTAGCTGAAGTCATCGCCGAGAAAGCGGAGGAGGCGAGGAGACAGCATTCCAAGGCTACGAGCCCCTCGTGCTGCGAGGCTGATGGCCACGGCCGCGTATAGCGTTTGGCCAAGAGAGCAGCTTCACTGGCCAGCGCGCTGATTGCCCACCGCCTCGCTGACGCGGAGAGGGCGGGTGTAGAACCGAAGGTGCTCCAGCCTGCCGTGCAGGGCCGGGGCAATGCGAACCTTAGCGAATCCGCTCACATCCTTGAGGTTCTGATCGAATCGGCCAAATCCGAACAAGCGGTCTTCGCCTCCATCGCAGAGTTGTTTGTCGATGACGAAGGCGATGATCTTCGGTCCACCATCAACCACGATGGTGATGTGATGCGAAGCGCCTGGCCTGAGCAGGCGCGAATCGCAATCCCAGAAAGCGCTGGTCCAGCCGTCGGACATTTCCAGGCGAAGCGTGTCTTTCGCGGTGGTGCGCAGAACATATCCACGGTGTGCATCGTCACGAGCATCCAGCACCACCTGACCAGCCGAGAGATCATCGAAACGGATGCGCAGGTCGATGGTGAAGCCGCCACGGCCAAGTCGCGTGGGGGTCCGGCCGCGAATCTGTCCACAAAGCGGTGCGAATCTGGGCGCAGCGACGATGGAACCGGGTTGGCACTGGGCGGCGGGCAGGTCTAGCGCCAGTCCCGACGTCGCCGTGCGCCGCGCTTCGTGCTGGCGCCAAAGGTCGGTCAGCAGGGCGGGATCAACCTCCATGACGCGGGCTTCGGTCTTCTGGGTGGCGCAGATGAAATAGCGGCCGTCGTCCTCGACGAGATCGGGATAGCTGCATCCTTCCAGGCCGCCATCCACGTAGGCGACGACTTCGGGTTGCGACCAGTGGATTTGCCCATCGACCAGGAGCCCCGCGCTTAACCAGGCGATGTTACGGCTCCCGGCGTTCAGATCGTTGTTGTAAGTTCTGGTGCTGTTGTTGTGATACCAGAGAAGGTATCGGCCGTTTGCGGTTTTCCATATTTTAGCGCAGGCTCGGGGCTGCTTGACAGGGCGGCCGCCGGGGGTATAGGTCAAGAGGTGGGGCTTGGTCCAGGTTCGCCCGCCGTCGCGCGTGTACGCGCAGGCGGCGTAGCCAACAGCGGTGCGGTAGGAGCAGAAGAACTCGTCCTGATCCAGATGCACGATATCGTGTTCTTCCTGGACTGAGCCCAAGTCCGCATTGCGGAGGCCACGATCTCCCTCGGGCAGCATGCGCCAGACGAGCCGGCCGGGGTCACGTTCGGTCATGAGATTGTCGCACCGAAAGAACCAGCCTTCTCCGTCTTCGAGCATATACCGGCCAAGCTTCGTGAAACCGAACATGGCGCTGCCGTCGACGATCGCGGGCGTGCCGATCGCCCAGAACATCTGAAGCTTCCCCTGCCAATCGTTATTGCGGTCGGCCGAGGTGATGCGCATGGGGAGCCGTTGCCGATCGGACCATGTTCTGCCGACGTCGTCGGAGTAGCGGTAGCAGAACCAGCCCTGCATGTCGTCGCGGATGGATCTGCCGTCGGGCAGGTGCCGGATGCTGTCTCCGTTGTAGCAGTAGAATGCATAGATGCGATCAGCAGGGGTGACAAGGGCAAGGGCATAGGAGGACTTCTTGCCATCCCTCGCGGGCTCGACATCGACCAGGGGCGACCATGTCCTGCCCTGATCGCGACTGGTGGTTGCCACGACATGCTGGCCATCGCTGCCTTCATCACCGGGGCCGGTGGTCAATATGCACACCCAGGCGCCATTCCTCGTGACGATGATGCGGGGCTGATCGCAGTAGTCCTCATCGGGGATGAGCCGGCCGTTGGCGAAATTCCGTGAATCGTCTGGTGGTGGTGCCGCACCCCTCGCCCGAAAAGTGGCAGCCAGGAGAATCGTCCAGGCCAGAATGCCGAGGGTCAGCCTTAATTGAGGATGAATCGGCTTGGACGGCATGATCATCCCTTCGCTTGGCTCTCAAGATCGGCAATGGCCTTCTCCATCACACGGGCAGGATAACCTTCGGTGACCTTGCGCATGTCGGGCAACAGGGGCCGCGCGGCTTCTTCGGCGGAATCAAGTGCATTGGCGGCCATGAGCACGACCATTTCGTTTTCATCGCTCAGAGCCTGCCGCAACACCGGCAGCGCGGTTTCGGCATCATCCAGGTGGCAGACCAGCGCCTGCGCGGCGATGATGCGAACGGCGGGGCATTCGTCGGTGGTCGCCTTTCGCAGGTCATCGGCCGCGGGCTTGGCGATGGCGGCCAGCGCTAACAGGCCAACGGCGCCCCAGTAGCGCACCACGCTATCCTGATCATTGAGCAGCGCGGTCAGTGTGGGCAGGTTCTCGGCGTTGCGCTGGCCGGCCAGGTCGGCGACTTCCATGAACCGCGGCAGGTTCGGGGCTGTCTTCGGGTCACGCATCATGCGATAGATGGTGGAGCCCCGGGCCCGGCGCATCATCTCAGCCTCGGGGAGCAGGCCGGTGTCGCGGATCTCAAGCTGCCAGTCGCGAAGGGCCTTGCGCAGGCGGTCCAGTTCAGCGCGATAGGCGGGGTCATTTGCGAGATTCTTCACCTCATGCGGATCCGCCTGGACATCGTACAGTTCTTCCTGGGCACGGGGCAGAAAGAAGGCACTTCGAGTTGCGTCGAGCTTGCCCTGGCGGAAGAGATTTTCCCACTCCGCGGTGGCGGGATTGAGCCAGAGGTACTGGAGATACTGGCCGTACGGCAGGTGGGGATAGTAGTTGCGGATGTAGCGGAATCGCTTGTCTCGCACAGCGCGGAAGGCATCCGGCCGCTCATCAGCGCGATCGCGGAAGAGATAGACGTACAGGCGCGGCGGCTTGGCCTGCGGGCCGAGGAATGCCTCGCCCTGCATGTGCGGCGGCACCGGAACGCCCGCGAGGCTGAGGAGCGAGGGCGTCAGGTCGACCAGGCTGACGAGCCGGTCGGTCCGCGAGCGAGGATCGGCGGGGGCAAGATGACGGTACTTCTTCGGGAAACGAACGATCAACGGCACACGGGTTCCAGATTCGTAGATGAATCGCTTGCTACGAGGCAGGACGCCGCCGTGATCGGCGTAGTAGATGACGATGGTGTCTTCCAGAAGGCCGGCTTCGGCCAGTTCGTCAAGGCGTTTGCCGATCTCGGCGTCCATCTTCTCGATCTGGTCGTAGTAGAGCGCCCACTGCCGGCGCATGAGCGGCGTGTCGGGATGATATGGGGGCAGCGACACCCGGGCAGGATCAGTGATGGTCGTCTGAGGGGACCGGTGGACAACGTGCTCGTGCGAGAGCGTGGTGTTGAAGATGGCAAAGAAGGGCTGACCGGGTTTGCGGTTCTTCCAGTGCGCCTTGGCGCTGTTTTCATCCCACGCGTTCCTGGATATCTGAGTGTTGTAGTCGGTCTTGGCGTTGTTGGTGCAGTAGTAGCCGGCCTCGCGCAGGTATTCAGGATAAGCGCGTATGGCCGGTGGAATGGAGTTGCCGGAGCGCATGGGCTGGGTGCCCAACGAGCAGGAATAACAACCCGTGATGATGCTGGATCGCATTGGAGCGCAAATGGGCGCGTTGGCGAAGGCGTTCTCATACAGGATTCCGTCGCGTGCAAGGCGGTCAAGGTTGGGAGTGCGTGCGAGCGGATCGCCATAGCAGCCGAGCAAGGGACTGTTGTCCTCGCTGGTGAGCCACAGGATGTTGGGGCGCTGGACAGCGCCGGCGCCCTGCATGGCGATGGAGTTTTCAGGAAGCAAGAGGTTTGCCGCCAGGATCCCCGCACATCCCATGAAGTCCCGACGATCTATCGCATGTGTCATTGTCTCAGCACCTCTTGATCCATGGCTCTGACGCGCGGGCATCGTAAATGCATCCCGCCCACAGCTCTAAATACCGCTGGAATTCGGCTTCATTGCAGCAAATCCCCCGGCAAAGTGCAATGCTTGCATCTTCTCGTTGTTGGATGGAGTGGCCTGCGTGACGACGTTGAGCGAAAAGGAAACTGTCTGTACAAAGCGGATACCGAAATCGAGTCTTTGAATTTCGTGGGGAACGCGAGATGATAGCATGGAGCTTTGATCGCCTGCGCGGCAGGCGCTATCCTCTGGCAATGCCGAGGGGTGATACCGGACGGAGGTTTGATATGGCATTTCGTACTGCGTGGATGCTGATTCTGGCGGTTTGCGTTGCAGCGACTGGCGTTTTAGCGGCGGAGAAGGCGGATGAGAGCAAGTGGGTATCGCTGTTCAACGGCAAGGACCTGGAGGGGTGGACTCCGAAGTTCACCGGCCACGAGTTGGGCGAGAATTACAACGACACGTTCCGGGTGGAAGATGGCTTGTTGAAGGTGTCGTACGAGAAGTACAAGGAGTTCGGCGGCAAGTTCGGGCACCTGTTTTACAAAGACAAATTCTCGAATTACCGGCTGCGCGTGGAATACCGGTTCGTCGGGCAGCAATCCAAAGGCGGGCCGGGGTGGGCATTCCGCAACAGCGGGGCGATGCTGCATTGCCAGGACCCCAAGACGATGGACAAGGGGCAGGAGTTTCCGGTGTCAATCGAGGTGCAGTTCCTGGGCGGCGGCGGGTCGGGGCAGCGGCCGACAGCGAACCTGTGCACGCCGGGCACGCATGTGGAGATGAACGGGAAGCTGATCACGCAGCACACCAACAACTCCAGGAGCAAGACGTACCACGGCGATCAGTGGGTGACGGTGGAGATCGAGGTGCGGGGCAACAAGGTCATCCGTCACATCGTCGATGGTCAGACGGTGTTGGAATATTCGCGGCCGCAGCTCGATGAGAACGACAAGGATGCCCAGAAGCTGCTGAAGGCGGGGGCGCCGAAGATGGTCTCCGAAGGGTTCATTTCGCTGCAGGCCGAAAGCCATCCGGTGGAGTTCCGGAAAGTCGAGATCATGGAGCTTGCGGAATAGGACGAGGTCAGGGAGTAGCACAGGCAACGAGCGGGTGGGCGGCGTTGTGGAACGCGCGGCGGGTGGCTGGTAGCATGGTGAACATGCATATCCAGCGAACACTTGTCGGGCTTCTGGTCATGGCCATGTTGGGGATGGTTGTTTCCTGCCGCGGCGACAGCGCGGCGTCGAACAGGAAAGGGGTGGAGCCATCGAGCATGCTCGTATACGTCGGGACCTACACCGGCCCCAAGAGCCAGGGCATCTATGCCTATCAGATGGACCTGGGAACCGGCCAGCTTTCGCCGATCGGGCTGGCGGCCGAGGTGAAGAACCCGACTTTCCTGGCGATTCATCCGGATGGCAAGCATGTCTATGCGGTGAGCGAATCCTGGCAGGCCAATGAGAAGAGCATTCTCAGCGCGTTTTCGATCGATGCCTCGGGCAAGCTGGCGCTTCTGAACGAGCAGCCGTCGGGCGGCAAAGCGCCGTGCCATGTCGCGGTTGACCCTTCGGGCAAGGTGGCGCTGGTGGCGAATTACGGCGCGGGTACCGTAGCCTCGCTGCCCATCGACGCGGATGGGAAGCTCGGGCCGGCGGCCACGGTCATTCAGCACGCGGGCAAGGGCCCGAATGCCAAGCGCCAGGAAGGGCCGCACGCGCACTCGATCAATCCGGATGCGGCGGGGAAGTTCGCGTTCGCGGCGGATCTGGGCGTGGACAGGATCTTCGTCTATCAACTCGACCCGGACGAAGCGACACTGACGCCCAACGACCCCCCGGCCACGGCGGTGGCGCCGGGCGCTGGGCCGCGGCATTTCACGTTCCATCCCAACGGCAGATCGGCTTACGTGATCAACGAGCTGGACAACACGGTGACGGCGTTTTCGTATGATGCGAAGAGCGGCAGGCTGACGCAGATCCAGACGCTCAGCACGCTGCCGGAAGAGTTCAAGGGACAGAACACGACGGCCGAGGTGAAGGTGCATCCGTCGGGCACGTTTCTTTACGGTTCCAACCGCGGGCACGACAGCCTGGCCATGTATCGCATCAATCGGGACACGGGGAGGCTGGCGTTGATCGGGCATCAATCCACGGGCGGCAAGGAGCCGCGGAATTTCAATATCGATCCGACCGGGCGGTTCCTGATCGCGGCCAACCAGAGCAGCGACAACATGCTGGTGTTCAAGATCGACCTGGGGACGGGCCGATTGACGCAGATTCAGGAGGTCAAGGATATCGGCGCGCCGGTATGCGTGCAGTTCCTGGCGCGCTATGAGTAGGCCGAACGGCGGTTTACATGGGCAGGACGGCGGGCTTAACATGGCCGATCCAACAAAGGAGTTGCGAATCATGCAGATGAATCGACGCGAGCTATTGAAGGCAGCCGCAGTGACGGCCTTCACGTTTCATATCGTGCCTCGACACGTCCTGGGGCAAGGCCAGACGCCGCCGAGCGGCAAGCTCAATATCGCCGGGATCGGCGTGGGCGGCCAAGGTGGCGGCGTGTTGAACGATATGGCATCCGAGAACATCGTCGCCCTGTGCGATGTCGACTGGAACAAGGCCGGTGGAACGTTCAAGCGTTTCAGCCAGGCCGAGAAGTTCAAGGACTATCGCGTCATGCTCGAGAAGATGGCCAAGAACATTGATGCGGTGATGATCGCCACGCCAGATCACATGCATGCGCCGATTTCGCTGGCGGCGCTTCGCGCTGGCAAGCACGTGTATGTCGAGAAACCGATGGCTCACAGCATCGAAGAGGCCCGGATCATGACCAGGGTGGCCAAGGAGACGGGCCTGGTCACGCAGATGGGCAACAACGGCCACGCGGGAGAGGGGCTGCGGCAGACCAAGGAGTGGATCGACGCCGACGCCATCGGCAAGGTCAAGGAGATTCACTGCTGGTCGGACCGGCCCAAGAACTGGTGGCCGCAACCTGCGCCCGAATACACGGGAAACGCATCGGCCCCGGCCGACCTGGACTGGAACCTGTTCCTGGGCGCTGCCCCGATGCGAAAGTACGACCCGAACATCCATCCGTTCAAGTGGCGCGGGTATTTTGACTTTGGCACCGGGGCGCTGGGCGACATGGCGGTGCACAACATGGATCCGGCGTTCTACGCCCTGGACCTGGAAGCGCCGATCGCCGCTGAGGCCAAGACCACGCCGCTGGGCAAGGATTCTTATCCGGCCGAGCAGACCATCACCTACGAGTTCGCCGCCAAGGGCGACCGGCCGGCCGTGAACATCATCTGGTATGACGGCGGCCGGATGCCGCAGCTTCCCGAGCACGCCAAGGGCGAGTTCAGCCTGCCAGACAACGGCATCCTGTTCATCGGCGATAAGGGCACGATGATCTGCGGCGGCTGGTCGGGTCCGCCGCGGCTGTTCCCGGCGGCGCGGCGGGCCTCTTTCGAGAAGCCCAAGGCGAGCATTCCACGTTCGCCGGGGCACCGGCAGGAGTGGATCGAGGCATGCAAGGCGAAGAAGCCGGAGATGGCCAAGGCCGGATTCTGGTATTCCGGCGCGTTCACCGAGGCGCTGCTTGTGGGCAATCTCGCATCGCGGCTCCAGAAGCGCATCGAGTGGGATTCGGCCAATATGAAGGCCAAGGACGCCCCGGAGGCCGATGAACTGATCCGCAAGACTTACCGCAAGGGTTTCGGGCTGTCGTAAGGAAGCCCCGATAGCCGTGCTGAAATGAACAGGGACCTGGTGGCTGGACGCTGCCAGGTCCCTTCTGCGTGGTATGGATTCAACTGGCCAGTTCAGCCAGTTTCTTCGCCACCTGGCCGGCGTGGCCCTCTGCCTTCACCTTCGGCCAGTGGGCTGCCACAACGCCATCCGGGCTGATGATCACGGTGCTGCGGATGACGCCCTGGGATTCCTTGCCGTACATCATCTTCGTGCCCCAGGCGCTGTACTTCTCGAGCACCTGGTGATCGGGATCGCTGAGGAGTTCGAGCTTGAGGGTGTATTTCTCAATGAACTTGCGATGCCGTTCGGGCGAGTCGGGACTGACGCCCAGGACCTTGGCCTTGAGCTTCTGGAAATCGGCGATGCCGGCGGTGAATTCGCACGCCTCGGTCGTGCAGCCGGGCGTGTCGTCCTTGGGATAGAAGTAGAGCACGAGCCACTGCCCCGCGAAATCCTTCAGGGAGATGGTCTTCCCATCCTGATTCGCCAGTGAAAACGCCGGCGCGTCTTTGCCCAGTTCGATGCTCATAAGGTCGCCTTTCTCCTGATTGTGCGGCATGATAATATGCCGCCAGCAATTGGCCGGCCAGCGAGCATGGGAGGATGAATAGATGGTCCAGGACCGTCAGTCCGAACAGCAAGTGCGCGAGACAGTCCGAAGCTGGTGGTTCCAGACGTCGTTGGTGACGGCGGCCGTGTCTCTGTCGCTGCTGGTTCTGAAGGAGTGTGCCCACGGCGACGCAGGGAACCTGCTTGACGGATTGTGGCTGCTCTGCACCGTGGTGACCCTGGCAATCGGCCTGTCCCTGCTCATAGGCGCTGTGTTCACCGGCTGCTACCGGCATCGCCTGCTGATTGCGCCGGCCATCGCTTTCCTGTCCTTTGTGGCGGCCTTCGCTTTTCTTCCGTGTGAATACAGCGGGCGCGTGCCGTGCGCATCCAATCTTAAGCAAGTGGGCATGGGCATCATGCTCTATGCGCATGATCATGGCGGGAAGACGCCCGCGTCCCTCGAAATTCTCGTCGCCGAAGGCTACGTCAGCGAAGAGGTGCTCTCATGTCCGGTGTTCGAGTTTCCCGGCCTTCCACCGGGTTCCAGGATAGCAGCTTTCATGGCCCGACAAGCCGGGACAAGGAACCCATCCTACATCTACATCGTCCCTGGACGAATCGCCGGGGAGTTATCGCCCGACGAGATGGTCGCATATGAGCCGCCGGCAAATCACGGCGGTCAAGGCGCCTATGTCTTGTTCGGCGATGGGCATGTTGAGTGGCACTTCGCCGGAGATATGAGAGAACTGGTGGCCGCAACGACGCGGCCGGCGAAAGGCAACTGAGGCCATTCATACACTACGAGTCAGTCGGCGGGTCGCCACCAGAGGCTTCGCCAATAGGCCTGGTCGATCCTGTAAGGGTCGATCGGGGCGTTGGGGGGCAGAATGGCGGGGAGCACGCCATACCGCTGCATTTCGCGGATGTAGGCGGGGTCGGGGTTGAATCCGGGCATGTCGAATCGCTTGATCTTGTCGAGTCGCTGCTGGCCGGCTTCGATCATGGCGAGGATCTTGCGGTAATCGGGATCATCAGCGCTGGCGAAGACCGCCTGGCCGCAGGCTTCGTAGCCGCCGGCCGACTTGGCCAGGGGCGCAAGCAGCGCCAGCGATTTGGCTGGGCGGGAGAGGTTGAAGATGGCGTGGCGGGCGCGGGGCAGGCGGGGGTCATTCCAGTCCGGCCGCCAGAACGAGACGCTATTTTCATCCGAAAGGGCGGCCGGGAGGCTGAGCTTGCCCTGGTGGCAGCTTGTGCAACGCTGGCGGATGGCTGCCGTGGCGGCCTTGGTCTGCGGCCAGTTGAAGTCGGTCTCGACCAGGTTATTCTCGTAGTAGCCGCCGATCATGCCGGTGCCAAGGGCCGCATAAGTGCCGGGGTAGGGGGCGCCGGCCTCAATCCAGTACCGGACTGTATCGACTTCGCGAGGCGACAGCATCGCCCCCTGATGCCGCTCGAGCACCTTCTTCATCAAGGGGCTTGCGGATGAGCCGAGCGTGCGCGGGGCGCGGTTGCCCTGGGGCTCGTTGCGGCCATCGGCGAACTGCTTGTGGATCGTCAGGGCGTAGTAGCTGTGGGAGAACATCGGCCCGCGGTCGGCGGTGAGGATAATGCCGCCAGCGCGGGGGCCTTCGCTGCCCTCGGGATGCTTGTCGTAGTCGTGGCAGCGCACACAGTGACGGTCGAGAATCGGCTGGATGTCGCGGGGGAAGTCATAGACGTCGGGCTGGTCGGCGATGGGCTGGGGCCTGCTGGCGCTGCGCTTCAGGGCAAGAAGCGAGGGCGTGGCGGGGACGGCGTGCGTGCGCTGCTCGTGGCAGCCGATGCAGCTCAGGGTTTCGCCCGGCTGGACGGTCATGAAGCTCTGCATGCGCTTGACCGACATATCCTTCTCATCCAGCGCGACGAAGAAGAAGCTGCGCAGGGCGGGCAGTTCGATGTGCGCTGAGCCGTCGGCTTCGACAGGCACGGTGCCGACGATGCGCTCGAGGGTGAATGAGCCGCCGTAGGTGAGAGGATCCATGCCGCCGGTGAAGTTGATCGGCTTGGGGAGCGACTCGATGACGAGGAGCTTCCTGATGTCGCCTCGCCTGACGCCGGTCATGTTGCGGCCGATGTGCACATCGGCCAGGATCACCCTGCCGGTTGCCTCGGCCAGATTGATGCGCGAGGGAATGACCTGTTCTGGCTCTCGGGTGATGACCGGTCGCGGCTCGTGGAGGTCGAATCGCGGATCGCGATAGAGCTCAACATCGGCACCGTCGCTGGCGATGAGCCGAATGGACCGGCCGACGGCGTATAGGACGTGGCGGGACGTAAGCGGGTAAGGATCGCGGCCGCTTGCCCGGCCGAATCGCCGGGCGCGGCGGGCATCATCCGGGCCGCCGTTGGCATCCACGGTGTAGAAGGGGCCTTCGTGCTCGCGCTGACCGTGGCCTGGCGAGAAGGTGGCCAGGATGCGATCGGCGCCGGGGATCGGCTTGGCATCGATCATGAGGGTCCCGGCGTGCATGTTGCCGAAGTAGACGGCCTGGTTGGTGCCGTCGGGGTTCATGGTCCAGAGGTGGTGGTAGTCAACCTGCGAGCGGTCGATGTACTCCCACCGCTGGTAGAGAATACGTCCGTCTGGCAGCACCCATGGCGTGTTGTCCTGTTCGTTGTTGCTGGAGAGCGGGCGGATGTTCCGGCCATCGGCGTCGCAGCGATGAAGCACCGCCACCTGCGTCAGCCAGCAGTTGACCCATCGCTTGCACCGGGAGGAGACGAAGGCAATGCCGCCATCGGGCAGGTAGGCGGGCTCGATGTCATCCCAGTCGCCGGAGGTGAGCTGGCGCAGGTTTTGGCCGTCAGCGTCCATCTCATACAGGTTGAAATGGCCGGAGGCGCCCTTGCGGTAGGAGAAGAGGATGCGCTTGCCGTCGTAATGCACCACGGGGTCGCGGACGGAGCCCGCGGGATCATCCAGCAGCGTGGTGAGCTTGCCGGTCTTGAGGTTCAGGCGATAGAGGCGGCCACCGGGTGCGCCATAGGCCTTGCGGTCGGGTTGACGGGCATAATAGGCGAAGTTGGCGTACCAGTGGCCATCGCCTCCTTGGTGCCGGGCGGCGAAGACAATTTCCTCGACGCCGGCGTCGGCCAGCGTTTCGGCCAGGGCGGCGCGGGCTCTGGCTTCGGCCTGCTGACGGGCCCGCTCGGCATATCGGCGTGCCTGTGCGACGGCCGCCGCGGCGGCCTGGCCGTGGATCTCGACTTCCCAGATTGAATAGAGCCCGTGCGGGCCGGGCTTGAGGCAGGCGATGCGAAGGAACCTGGCTTCGTTGCTGAGGTTCTGGATCTTCTCAACGCCGCCCCTGCCGGACTTCTCGTCGTGGACAACCTGCCATGCCTTGCCGTCGATCGATAACTGGATCTGGTATTCGACGGCGCAGGCGTGTTCCCAGCGGATGGTGATGCCTTCGATGGAAACCACCTGGCCGAGATCGAGATCCCAATGCTGCGGTTGACTCGTTGAAATGCTGGCCCACCGCGTGTCAGCGCGGCCGTCGAAGGCGCATTCCGCTGGATAATCGTCGGAATGGACCGAAGACGCCCGCACGCTCAAGATCGGCCCGGCAGCGCTTGCCCGCACTGATGAGGCGCACAGGATGGCTATGGCGACGAGGGGCGGCAGAACAGATGGACGCATGCTTGGCTCCTCGGGGCGTGGCCGGTGTGCCGGATCTATTGGCCGGCCGGCTTCTCATCGAGCACTTTGATGGTGATGTCCTTGAACTGGACCTTCATTGGCGGGCCCTGGTGGAGTTGCAGGGCGATGATGCCCTCCATGCTCCGACCCTTGGGATCGTTGTCGATGGCTTCGGCGGTCGTCACGCCGTTTATCTGGTGCAGAATGTGGTTGCCTCGGCAAGTGATGACGAACTCGTTCCAGTCCTTGTTCTTGATGACCTGCTTGACCTTCGCCGGATCGGTGATGGTCTGGCGGTCCGCTGGCTTGCCGTCCGGGCCGATGGTGAGCTTGATGCCGGGGGTGGCGAGGATTCCGCGGCCGCCCTCTTCATAGAGCATGCCGGTGTAGGTGTTTGCGCCATCCATGTCGCCCTGGTAGCCATTGACGACGAAATTGCCCCTGTCCTTGCTGCGGTACTGGATGCCGGAGTTGTGGTTCTCGAGGCGGAACTTGACGCGCAGCTCGAAGTCCTTGAAGGACCCGCCCCGGTAGATCAGGAAGGTGTTGCGCTCGGCCTTCTTCTCGGCGGTGGTAAGGCCGGTGATCGCGCCATCTTCGACGGACCAGAAGCGCTTGTCACCCTCCCAGCCGGAAAGGTCCTTGCCATTGAAAAGCACAAGAGCACCGTCGGCGTTTTTCGCGGGAGCCGCCTGCTGCGCGTAAATGGCCGAAACAAGCATCAGGCCCACGACCGCCACAAGAGTCCATCGCATCATATGATCCTCCAAAGCCACGGCCCCGGCAGGGGCGTCGGTCTTATATAGCCAGGCAGCGCTGTCGCGTTGACCATGCCCCTGTTTGCTCGATCGGGATATCTATTGCAGCACCTTCCGGATTACCTGGCCGTACATGCGCAGCGTCAGGTAATCGCGCAGGTTGAATCCGTTGTTGTCGAGCGCCTCGTCGCTGAAATCGCCGCGATAGGCCTTGGGATTGGATGGATGGACGCCATCGCCGGATATGGGCGCGGGCACTTCATAGACATCCACCCGGCCATCGGGGCCTCTGGCCGTCGCCAGGTGCTGTGGCAGGGTGCCGTTCCAGTCCTTTGGCCGGCGGCGCAGGATTTCGGCGCAGTAGTCGATCACAGGGATGTTGTGGCGTCGCACTATGGCTGCGAGTTCGGTGTGGAACTGGGCCACGGCGGCATCTCGGCCGGCGGCCGGGGGTACGGTGGTGACGATTGGAATCGTCCCATCGGCCAGGATTCGCCGAATGGCGGCATCCATGTTTCGGGCATACTGCTGCGGATTGGTGCGCCCCAGGTCGTTGGTGCCGAAGAGAATGACGCAGACCTCCGGCTTGAGCTTCGTCTGCCAGGCATCAACGTTGGCAAGAAACCAGTCGCTTTGGGTGCTGCCCTGCTGGCCCAGCGACGGGTCCCGTTTCTGCCAGAAGGTCCTGTCGGCATGGGTCCAGACGGCCTTCAGGTCCGCCTGGGCATGGGCTGGTATGTTCCGGTAAGGGATGTCGTTGCCCCAGGCTGCCGTGCCGAGGAAGGCCATGCTGTAGGTGATGCTGTCGCCGTACAGCGCACACCGGCCCTTGTTGCCCTTGAAGCGGGCATGGACGAGCTTCATCGGCTCGACCCAGTAATCGCCGGCCGGCATGGTTGTAGGCGCGGCCGCACTCAGGCGGGTGTCGACGGCAAGCGAGGCGAGCAGAACTCCGGCGATCCAGGCTTTGGCGACGGTCATGTGCATGCCTCCTTGGCGGCGATCCGGCTTTATGGGCGCTCGGTCGCCGGCGGGTCATTGTTCTCGGGCCGGCCTTCGATATAGAACCAGTTGTGAATGGGCTTGAGGATCGCCAGCACTTCGCTGAGCAACTGCTGGTCGATGGGCTTCTCCGCCCATTGCGCCCATTTCTTCACATTCTCGGGATTCGCCGAGCCCACGATGCAGGTCGCCATGTCGGGGTGGGCGATGGAGAATTGGAGGGCCAATTGGGCAATGTCCACGCCTTTGGCAGCGCAGTGCTCGGCGGCTTTTCTGGCGATGGCGCGGACCTCGGGGGTGGCCTTGTGCCAGGCCGGAAGGGGGGCGCTGGTGAGAAGGCGTGCGGAGAACGGGGCGGCGTTGAATATCCCGACGTTCTTCTGCTTCAGATAGGGCACCAGATCAGCCAGCATGGTGTTCTGAAGCGTGTAATGGTTGTAGGAGAGGATCACGTCGAGATCCGTGCGATCGAGGATGTACCTGAAGATGTTCATCGGATAGCCGCTCACGCCGACGAACCGTACCTTGCCCTGCTGCTGGATCTTGCGCAGGGCTGGCAGCGTCTCCTCGACGATCTGCGACATCTCGACGAACTCGATGTCGTGGCAGAGCATCACATCCAGATGATCGACACCCATGCGGCTGAGACTGACATCGACGCTCTCGGCCACGCGGCGGGCGGAGAAATCAAAGTGGCTTGTGTGATATCGGCCAAGCTTGGTGCCCAGCAGGTATCTCTCGCGCGGGATGCCACGCAACGCGATGCCCAGCAGCACCTCGGACATGCCCCGGCCGTAGTAAGCGGATGTATCGATGAAGTTCATGCCCAGGTCGAGCGCTACGTGAACGGAGCGAATGGCTTCGTTCAAATCGACCTGGCGAAACTCAGCGCCCAGGCTCGAGGCGCCGAAGCCCAGGACCGGCATTCTCAGACCCGTTTTTCCGGCAGTTCGATATTGCATGGTTGTCTCGGTATTCAGTCCATCCGGACGCCGACGGTGAGCAGGATATTGGCGAATCGCTGCTGGTCGGCGGTCTGGATCGTCAGCACGTGGTCGTCCGTGGCCACAGCATCATAAAAGGCCCATTTCTCGATGGGCTTGAGCTGCAGTTTCACCTTGGCCCGCTTGAGCACTTGGCGGTAGTCATCCCACACCGGCGGGTCCTCGTGCAGGGCATAGGGGCCGGTGGTTTCGTACATCATCGTGTTGATTTCCTCGATCGGGATGGCCGAGATGACGGCTTCCAGCGCCTGCGCGCAGTTGACCACGCCGGGCATGAGGTTGAGGCACACGAGCTTCGCTTTCGGGCCTCGCTTGGAGGAGGCGGGGTAGTTGCCGTCGGCGATGAGGATCCTGGCGTGGTGTCCGGCCTGGCCGAGGATGTGGTTGATCTTCGAGTGAATCAGCTTGTGCTTGAGCATGGCTCTGTCCGTATCAGCTTGCCAGAAAGAATCGCCGGCAGGCGGCGATTGTCAATCTCGCCGCTTCATCGGAATCGGGGTAGGGCAGCGCCTCCGCCGAGAGATAGCCCCGATAGTCGATCGCCCGGAGCGCCTCGGCGACGGGGGCATAGTCGATATGCCCGCAACCGGCGGGGCGGCGGTTGGAGTCCACGAAATGGATGTGGCCGACATGGCCGGCGGCGCTGCGTACGGCAGCGGGGAGGTCCTGTTCCTCGATGTTCATGTGAAACAGGTCGCAGAGCAACTTCACGTTTTGGATGCCGCCTGACTCGACCAGTCGGACGCCATCAGCGGCGGTGTTGATGAGGTTGGTCTCATAGCGGTTGAGCGGCTCATACAGCAGCGGGACGCTGTATTGGCTGGCATGCCGGCCGAGATCTGACAACGCTTCGGCCAGCCAGGCGAGCGCCTGCTCGCGCTCGACCCCGTCTGTCCAGCGACCCTGCATTGAGCCAATGATGGCGCTGGCGCCCAGCGGGCCGGCCGCATCGATGATGTCGCGGACAAAACCCCGGGCATTCCGGCGGATCGAGGCGTCGGGGCTGGTCAGGGTCCAGCGGTGGCGGACCCAGCCACCCCCAGTGCCTAGCGCCGCCAGCTTGAGGCCATGGCCGTCGAGCAATGGCGGCAGATCGCTGCGCCTGACGTCATCGGCGGATGGTGCGAAGACCTCCACCGCATCGAAGCCCAGGTCATGGGCCTTGCGGCAGGCGGCGGCCAGGTCATCCCAGAAGACGAACGGCCCACCACGCGCCTCGGGCACGAGGCTGATGGTGACACAGGATCGCATTATGTCGGCACCTCGATCATGGCCTTGATGACGCCGGTCTCCGGCTTCGTGAAGGCGGGGAAGTCGGCGATGATCCGGCCAAAGCTCGAGCGGTGTGTGATCCAGGGCGCGGTGTCGATGCGGCCCTGTTCGATAAGCCCGATGATGCGGGCGAAATCGGCGGGCAGTGCGTTGCGCGAAGCGTAAAGCGTCATCTCGCGAGCGTGGAACAACGGATCGGCGAAGCTGATTTCGGTGGTTATAATGCCGACGTAGACCATGCGCCCCGTGTGGCCGATATAATTAAAGGCGTTGCACATCGACTTAACGTTGCCGGTGGCTTCAAAGACAACCGTGGGCATATCTCCTTCGGTGATCCGTTCCATCGCTGCGATCTCCGATCCATCGCCCTTGAACACGACGGTGTTTCCGACGCCCATGACATCACGGACGTGTCCCAGGCGGCGTTCGTTCATGTCAAGCACGGTGATTTGGGCGCCGGTGAGCTTGGCGAATTCAATAACAGACAGGCCAATCGGGCCGGCGCCGACGACCAGCACATGTTCGCCCCGCTGTGGATGGCCGCGATTGACGGCATGGCAGCCGATGGCGAGTGTCTCGACCAGGGCAAGTTGGTCGAGCGAGAGCTTGTCGGATTTATGCAGCTTGTGGGCGGGAACCGTAAACCGCAGCCGAAGGCCGCCATCGGTGTGAACACCCAGCACCTTCAGGTTCTTACAGCAGTTGCCGCGGCCCTGTCGGCAGGCGTAACACACGCCGCAGTTCATGTAGGGCTCAATGGAGCATCGATCTCCCGGGACGACACCGGTGACGCCCTGGCCGACCGCCACCACCTCGACGCCCAACTCGTGGCCGGGAATGCGGGGGTAGGTCAACAAGGGCATCAGGCCGCGATAGGCGCTCAAGTCTGACCCGCAGAGGCCGACGTAATGAATATCCACCAGCACATCTTCCGGCCCTACTTTGGGCGCGGGGATATCAACACTATTGACTTTTTTAGGTGCGGCAAAAGAGATAGCTTGCATTTTTTATTCCAATCCATAAAATTTTTGGTTTCCAGACCGGTTTCCAAAAATACAGGAGAGC
>CAZMXI010000105.1:0-17814 GCA_964570205.1 uncultured Tepidisphaeraceae bacterium | reverse complement strand
CGATGATGGGCGTCACCAAGAGCTACGATAAGAAGATCGTACTCAAGGACATATGGCTGTCCTATTTCTATGGCGCGAAGATCGGCGTCCTGGGCCTCAACGGCGCGGGCAAGAGCTCGCTGCTGCGCGTCCTTGCCGGGCTGGACAAAGACTTCCAAGGCCAAACTGCCATCCAGCCAGGATTTACGACCGGCCTGCTGGAGCAGGAGCCCCAGCTTGAAGCCGGCAAGACCGTTCGGCAGATTGTTGAACAGGGCATGCAGGACAAGTTCGACGTGCTCAATCACTTCAACGCCATCTCAGAGAAGCTGGGCGACCCGGACCTGGACCCGGAGGAAATGGAGAGACTGCTGGAGCAGCAGGGAGAGCTCCAGGAGCAGATCGACCGGCAGAGCCTCTGGGACATCGACACCCAGCTTGAAATGGCGATGGATGCCCTGCGATGCCCCCCGGGCGATGCGATTGTGGATGTGCTCTCCGGCGGCGAACGACGCCGGGTGGCGCTCTGCCGATTGCTGCTCCAGAAACCGGATATCCTGCTGCTGGATGAGCCGACCAACCATCTGGACGCCGAATCGGTCGCCTGGCTCGAACAGCACCTGCACCGCTACGAGGGCACGGTCATCGCCGTCACCCACGACCGCTATTTCCTCGACAATGTGGCCGGATGGATACTGGAACTGGACCGCGGCGAGGGCATCCCGTGGAAGGGCAACTACTCTTCCTGGCTGGAGCAGAAGCAGAAACGTCTGGCAACGGAGGAGAAACAGGCGTCGGCGCGGCAGAAATCGCTCCAACGCGAGCTGGAATGGGTGCGGCAATCGCCTAAGGCGCGGGTGGCCAAGAGCAAGGCCCGCATCGCGCGCTACGAGGCAATGCTGGCCGAAGACCAGAAGGAAAAAGAACAGCAGATCGAGATTTTCATCCCCCCCGGGCCGCGTCTGGGCGACCACGTGATCGAGGCGGTGAAGGTTGCCAAGGCCTATGGCGATAAGGTGCTGTTCCAGGACCTGTCATTTTCCCTACCTCCCGGCGGCATCGTCGGCATCATCGGCCCGAACGGCGCGGGCAAGACGACCCTCTTCCGCCTGATCACCGGCCAGGAGAAGCCCGATGCGGGGAAGTTCATCGTGGGCCCGACGGTCAAGCTGTCGTATGTCGAGCAGTCTCGCGAATCGCTGGTCGCCGAAGAAAGCATCTGGCAGTCCATCTCCGGCGGGCAGGACCGCATCAGACTCGGCGGGATGGATGTCAACAGCCGCGCTTATGTCGCCCGGTTCGGTTTCACCGGCACCGATCAGCAGCAGAAGGTGGGAACCCTTTCGGGCGGCCAGCGAAACCGCGTCAACCTTGCCCGCATGCTCAAGAGCGGCGCGAACGTCATTCTGCTGGATGAGCCCACCAACGACCTCGATGTCAACACCATGCGGGCTTTGGAAGACGCCCTGGAGAACTTCGCGGGGTGCGCTGTGGTCGTCAGCCACGATCGTTGGTTTCTGGACCGCATCGCCACGCACATCCTGGCGTTCGAGGGCGACAGCCAGGTTCGCTGGTTTGAGGGCAACTACACCAGCTACGAGGCCGACCGCAAGGCCAGGCTCGGCATTGACGCCGACCAGCCGCACCGCATCAAGTATCGCAAACTGACCAAGGCGTGAAGCCGCGATGCGCGTTACACTATCGCCAGCGGTTTCGCTCGGTTTCACAGGAGAAGGCGTCATGTTGCATTCCCGTCGATCCATGCTCCGCGGCGCCGCTGTCGCCGCAGCCCTGCCTTTGTTCTCTGGCAGACTTTCCGCCGCGGCACCGCTCGCGGGCGCGGGCGGGCTTGACCGTTTCTCCGGCCTGAAGGTCGGTGTCGCAACCTACTCCATTCGGAAGCTCAAGCTCGATGACGCCATCATCGCCATTCGCCGCCTTGGCCTGTCCTACGCATCCATCAAGGACTTCCATCTGCCGCTCAAGTCGACGCCGGAGCAACGCCGCGACGTGGCAGGCAAGTTTAAGGCCGCCGGAATTACGCCGCTGAGTTGCGGCGTGATCACCATGACCAGCCCGGCCGCCGCGCGCCAGGCGTTCGAGTATGCCCGCGACGCCGGCATTCCAACCATCGTGTGCAATCCCGAGCCTTCGGTGATCCCCTCGCTGGATGCGCTGGTGAAGGAATTCGGCATTCGCCTGGCCATCCACAACCACGGACCGGAGGCAAAGCACTTCAAAGGCCCGGACGAGGTGTGGCAGGCCATCGAGAAGTCCGATCCGCGCATCGGCTTCTGCATCGACGCGGGGCACACCATCCGTATGAAGGTTGACCCGGCGCAGGCGATCTTCAAGTACAGGGAAAGGCTCTACGACGTCCACGTCCGCGACATGGACGGCGATCTGCCCAAGAGCCAGTGCATTGAAGGCGGCCGGGGCATCATGAACCTAAAGGAAATCCTCCAGACGCTCGTGCGGATCAAATACCAGCACCTGGTCGGGATTGAGTACGAAAAAGATGCGGATGATCCCCTTCCCGGAATGGCGGAGACCGTCGGCTACATGGCCGGCCTGCTCCACTGACGGCGCACAGGGGCAAATCCTGCGCTGCCGCGGCTTTGGCCGCGGGCTTCGGTGTGACCTGCGGGCGGTTGAAGCCGCAATCCAGACGAGGTGGGTCGATGCGTTATCAGATGATGCCGCCGGCGAAATTCGGCATGTGGCCCGTCCTGGCGATGGTCGCATCCTTCGGGAGCATCTTCATTTCCTGTTCGGGACATTGGATCTGGGGGCTGATCCTGGCGCTGGCGGCCATGCCGCTGGGCGCGGTCGGGCTGCTTCGATCGATCGCCCCCGAAATCCGCGGCGGCCCGGCCAGCATCGCGGCCATCATCGTCGCCTGCATCGGCGTCGTCGTGGCGCTGGTGGCGGGACTGTTCAACATCACTTTTTGGACGCTCGGCCTGGGGTAGCCGGCTTCTTCTCGGCGGCTTTGCGCGCCGCCGCCAGCGTTTTGAAGAAACGCAGCGCCGTGCTGTACAGCGCGGAGGCGTGCCGCCGCAGAACCGAATCGCTCAGCACATGGTAACGACGTCGGAAGGCGCGCAGCTCCCTGATCACACCCTCGCGGGTCCACCGACGGCGCTGGCGGATGTCGCCCGGCTTCAGCCCCGCGGCGCGAAGCGCTGTGTCGTAGTTGCCGAAGTGCCGCACGGCCGCCGCGTGCATGCCGGGATCTTCCCGCTGCATGGCCCCGCTGTTGAGGGCATCCCCGTCGCGATGACGCTCGCGAAGTTCCGACACAATGGCGGCGCGGCTCCACTTTCGGTAACGGCTGATCTCAGCCGCGTCGAGCCCGGCGGCATGAAGCGCGCGATCCCAGCTCCCGAAGAGCCTGGCTTGCAGGGCCGCGAAGGCGGCTTTGCCCAGTTCGTCGCGCCGCTGGGTGACAGCCGCCCAGTGCAGGTCCTCGTCCTTGCGCCGAGCCTGCTTGATCAGGCGGATGATCGCCGGCTTGGTCCACCGGGGGCGCCGGGTTACGTCGGCGTAATCGATGCCCGCCCGAGTGATCGCCTTGCGGTATGATCCGAAGTGGTACGACGCGGCCGACACCAGCGACTGCCTGGTCTTCGCCATTCGGTTATACGACAGGTCCTTGCCGGCCCTGTGAAGGCTCTTCAATTCACGGAGGATCAGGGGCTTGTCCCAGATTCGTTTCATTGCAACTTCTCCGGTCACGCGATAGATGATTATAGCAGCCGGACTGCGGCGGATGGCAAGCACCAAATTTCTGAAATAGGCTCTGAATATGCGGGGGGCTTACGACCCGGCCCGGTTTTCGAGTAGAGTGGCCGGCATGAGCAGGAAGCCCCGGCGCATGCCCGATGACAGAAACCTGACATCCCGGTTTCTCAGCGGGGACATCGACGACGAATTGCCGGAGACGCGGCAGCGGTTTTCCCGGCGATCCGCCGGGGCGCAACACGCGAAGATGCAAAGAACGGCCCTCCTGCGGCTGGCCGAGCAGGCCGCCGACGTGAATGTGGAGGTCTTGCCCGTCGGCCAGGTCACGCAGATGTACTCCCTGTTCTGCGAGGTTGAGCAGGGAGGCGTCAGGCGGCTGTGCGTCGTCCGCAAGACGCTGAGCAGCCTGCTGAACAGCCCCATTGTCACGGGCGACCTGGTGCGCTTTCGCGAATCGGCTGGCGCGGATGACCAGGGCCGCCCCGAGGCCGTCATCGAGCAGGTCCTGCCCCGGCGGACGATCCTGACGCGCGCGGACAGCTTCAAGGCCATCGAGGGGCAGCCGATCGTCGCCAATGCCGACCAGATGCTGATCGTGACCAGCGTGGTTCAGCCTCCTGTGAAGTGGGGATTGATCGACCGCATGCTGGTGGCGGCGCAGGGAGGAGGGTTGAAACCGATCGTCTGCCTGAACAAGATCGACCTGGCCACCGAAAGCGCGGCCGCTCAGAGGGCGTTCGATGAAGCGCAGGAGGCGATGGCGCATTACGCCTGCCTGGGCATGGCGACGCTCCAGACCAGCGTACCGGAGCGCGACCATGTTGAGGAGTTGCGCGAGCTGATGCGGGAGCGGACAACGGTGCTGGCCGGCCACAGCGGCGTCGGCAAGAGCAGCCTGATTCTATCGCTGCAGCCGACGCTTGACATCCGCATCGGGGCCATATCCGGCTATACGGGCAAGGGAAGGCACACCACGACCTCGTCGCGGCGATATTCGCTCGATTTCGGCGGCCACGTCGTTGACACGCCGGGCGTCAAGCTGTTCGGGCTCTGGGGAGTGAGTCGGCAGAACCTGATTGACTTCTTTCCTGACGTGCGGGATGGCGCGGCGCCGCCATTTCGAAAGGACAGCTACGCGCGCATCCTGCAGAGCCTTCCCGAGTGAATTGCCATCGAAACGGCGCCGTTCCAGAGCCCGGGAACCGCGGCTCCGGGGCCCTGGATTCGCCGTCGGGCCGGGCCGATCACGTCAGCTCGACGAGCGTCTCTCCGGACAGCTTGTCCGACAGAGGCGCATCCTTGGCAAAGCTGTAGAAGTGGTTGGGGCTGGCGAAGAACAGGTCTTCGCCGCCGCCGCCCAGCAGCGTGTCGATGCTGTAGTCGTTGGTGATGGTTTCCTTCTTGAGCAGGTAATCGGCGGTGTTCAGGCCCGCGGGATCACCCGCCAGATGCTTGATGCGGTTGGCGTAGGTGGCTTCCGCGCCGTCGGTGCGCGTCCACTCCTTGATGTAGGCGACGAGCCCAGTGATGTTGCTGTCGTAGCGGGTGGTGCCCGCAACCAGGATGTCGTCGCCGGCCGCCCCCAGGAGGCTGGCGGCCACATTGTCGCCATGCATGTAATCCATGCCGCTGGAGCCGATGATCAGGTCGCGGCCGCCGTTGCCGACGATCGAATCGTCGCCGCCGCCGCCCACGAGCACGTCGTCGTGAATGCCGCCGGCGATCGTGTCATTGCCGGCGTCGCCAAACGCAAACACGTTCTTGGGCACGCCCGCATCGATGCGGATGACGTCATTGCCGTCGCCGCCATAGATGATGACGTAGCCGGTGGGATCCCATTCGCCGTCCACCTGCTCGCCGTTGATCGTCTGCTTCACAAACTGCCCGCCGATCTTGACCATGATCTTGCTGCCGTCGGCGCTGGGCACGACTTCGATGGTGTCGTGCCCCTCGATGATCGGGCTGCTGGTGGTGCCGGTGTTCGGATCGTCAAACGTTCCGCCGATGACCAGATCGGTCAGGCCCTCCTGGATGACGCTCGACTGGACATCGACGTCGGCGATCGTGATCTGGAACGACACCTCGCTGCTGGTGCCGCCATCCTGATCGATGGCCTTGAGCTTGACGGTGTAGGTCCCGGCCTTCTTGTAGGTGTGGGTGGCGTTCGTCAGGCCCTTGCCCAGGCTGGTCCAGCTCGTGGTGGGATTGCCGCTGGAATCGACGTTGTCGCCCCACTCGACCTGGTAGGTGAAGCCGGCGTCGCGGTCGCCCTCGGACACGTCGTCCGCGGCGAATTCGATCTTGCGAGGCTGGCCGCGGACGCCGAAGTCGTCGCTCTTGGTTTCGTCGATGTCGACGCTGGGGGCGACGTTGGTCACACTCATTGTCAGCGCCCCGTTGCCGCTGGCGCCGGTTGAATCGGTGACGATCACGCGGATCTTGTAGGTGCTGCTGTTCTTGTACTGGTGCGAGGCGGTAAAGGTCTTGTTGATCTGGTCCAGCGGGAGGTCGACGAAACCATCGCCATCGCCCCAGTCCACCTTGGCGGTGTAGTCGCCGCCCGGAGGCGCGGAGTCCGTAAAGGAGCCCTGGAGAGTGTAGGAACTGCCTTCGTTGATCGTCGCCGAGGCGCCGCCCATGTTCACCGTCAGGCTTGACCGTCCGATGAATATCTTGCTGGTGGTCGTGACGCTGCTCCCGCCCTTGTCCGTGATCGTCACCAGAACATCATAGGTGCCGGGATTGTGGTACAGGTGCGTCCCGGCCACGCTGAAGGTCGTGCCGGACTTGGTCACCGCGCCGGTCTGCGCGCCCGTGTTGTCGCCCCAGTCGATCGTGGCGGCGAAGTCCGTGGCCGCGCCGTTGGGATCGGCGTCGGTGAACGTCGCCACCGTGATGTTGTTCATCGAATTGCCGGGATAGTTGGTGATTTCGACCGGCGTGGCCGTCAGGGCTCCGTCCGCGACGGTGACCTGGCCATAGAGCTTGAGCTGCACGCCTTGCGCGCTGGCGATGTTGACGCGAATCCGGTAGGTGCCCTCGGACTTGTACGTGTTGGTGCCCTTGACGACGAACTTGTTGGTCGTGCCCTCGACCTTGCTGATCGTGCCGTTGGAAACCTTGCCGTCGCCCCAGTCGATGGACGCCAGGAACGTGCTGGCCTCCGCGGCGGGCTCGGCGGTGTCGAAGAAGAAAGCGACGGTCTTTTCCGCGGTTTCTGCCTCGGGATCGTCGGCCAGCGCGACGCCGGCGGTGCCGGTGAGGGCGATGGGCAGGCTGGACTGCTCGCCTTCGATGGGTTGGCCGTTCACCGAGATGACAAAATACTCTTCGTCAACCGCCGTGCTGCTGCCGCCGAACTGCTGCACCCAGACCTTCATGCTGATCGGCCCGGTGTAGCCGCGATAGGGCCAGAGATAGAGATAGCGGCCGCGAATCTGGGCCTCGGCGTGGCGCGTGCCGTCCTGGAAGCTGGCGCCGAATTGCACGCGGTCGCGTTCCATGTCCAGATACGGCAGCTTGATCTTGATCGGTTTGATCGGATTCCTGGGCGCTTTGACGACCATGTCAGGCATGGCCTGCATAATCGGCTGCTGGTTGGTCGTGTCTTTCGCGCGCGAGTCGACGAGAACGGTCTTCTCGGTCGTTTCTCCGTCCTGATCGGTGGCCTTGATGGTGACGAAGCCCCTGGCCTTGCCCTTGGACACGATTGTCATCACCGCATCCGTCGTGTTCTCCACGATTTCGGCCTTGGAAATCGTAATCGTCTGCTTCGGCGTTTCGGAGCCGACATCCCGCGGAACCTGGAAGATCATCTTGTCCAGCACGTCCCATCCGCGGACCATCTGCCCGAAGATCGTGTGGTTCAGATCCAGGTGACGCACCGGCCCCTGCGTGATGAAAAACTGACACGAGTTGCTGTCGTCGGTGCTGGGCTTGGCCATGGCCAGTTGCCCCTTGCCCGTGAACAGCGATTCGAAGTTGAACTCATCCTCGAACGTGAAGCTGACGGTGCCGTTGCCGCCCTGGACGATGTACGACGGGTTGGAAGGATCGGCGGTGTTCAGGTTGGCGATGCGGTGGAACGTCAGGTTGCTGTAGAATTCGGCCGTCACCAGGTTGGTGATGCGCTCCACGGTCTGCGGAGTGATGTCATCGAAAAGCTGGAAGACGAGGTCGCCGGTGAACGTGGCGCCCGTGGTGCCGCTGGCGGTCGTCGTAACGCTGAGCTTCAGATACGTGTTCTGCTGGCTGTGGACTCTGACCTTGATCTTCCGGTTGCTGCTGGTGGCGGTGTAAGTCAGGACGTCGCCCGCATCCTCGTCAGCCCCCTGCACGGGGATGATAAGACTCTTTTTGGCGGGAATCGTTAACGCGGTGGTGTCGGTCCAGTCGGCGGTGTTCTTGTAATAGATTTGCTCAATGATCGGTGCGGCCAGCAATTGCCGCTGTTCAAGAACCTCGACCACGCAATGGGCCAGGGCTGCACGAGCATGTCGGCGCGCGACACGGCCGCGAGAAACCATACCTGCCTTGTCCGAATAATGCATCATGCAAACTCCCGCGTCACAATGAGCCGGACAGCTTGTCCGCCCGGCCTGCCGGCACGCGCCTGCCAGGCACCTGATCCCCGAGGGGCACGGTCCCGCCCGCCCGACTTTAGAGTCGTCGCCGTAGCCCGTTACGTTACGCCAAAGCTCCAGATCGGCAGTTGCCCATTATGCGCGAAGGGACTTTGGCTGTCTAACCCTGCCGTGGCGCTTGTGTGAGGCCTGTTTGGCCCATAACATATGGGCACCGCTCGGGTTGATCTCGGTGCGTATTACCGGACCCCGGTGGATGTATGGAGACTCATCTGGATGGCCAAATCCGAACCTATTGAAGTGGAAGCGACTGTTACGACGGCACTGCCCAACGCCATGTTCAAGCTCAAGCTTGACAATATGGACGCGGAAATCCTCGGCATCGTCTCGGGAAAGATGCGCAAACACTTCATCCGGATTCTGCCGGGTGACCGTGTCAAGGTGCAGATTTCTCCCTACGATCCCACCAAGGGACGCATCGTCTTCAGACAGAAGTGACCGCCGCAGTACCGTCAGGGATAGCGCAGCGACAGCACCCACCGCTTCCAATCCTCCTCGAATTGCTCCAGCGTCTGCGGAGCAATCAGTTTCTTGAGCGTCGCCAGGCCGGTCGGATCCTTCTCCACGCCGTCGCGGAAAAGCCTGTAGTACGCGCCAAGCAAGCGTCTCTCCTGTAGATACATCAATAGATAGCGTGCCTGGGCGTAATTCATGCCCACCAGACGGTCGCCGTAGAAATCTCGATCCTCGATGAGCTGCTGGATCGGCCGGAGCGTGTCCTGCCGGATCGCCTTCTGCAGCGCCGGTAACCGCCAGTTGGCGTGGCCCTGGATGGCCTGGCCCAGCGAACATTGCTCATAGAGCGACGCCAGTCCTTCATTGAACCAGCTCGGCACGCGCGGAAAATCCGGCTTGATCAAGGCATGCACCAGCTCGTGCACCAGGGTGCCGGTTCCGGTGCCGACGTTCATCAACATGATGTTGTCGTGGCGGAAGAAGCCGAAATGCGGCACCTGGTCGTCGTTGAACCACTTCTTGGCCAGCCGCTGGTACGGCTCGGCCGTCTCGAACAGCAGGATCAGCACCGGTTCTTCCGGTTGGGCCTCGAAGTACGCCTTGCGCAGCAGGCCTGTCGCGGCCAGGATCGTGTGGTCGCGGTAACGCTCGATGGCCACTTTAGGCGCGTCGCCCGCGATGACGAACGGCGGGGCGACCACATAATTCATGCCCTCGGCGTCGAGCCGCTCCCGCCACCGGGCCAGCAGCCGGTCGCTGGCGGCATCAATGGCCGGCCGGCTGGACGGCGCGGCGGCTGCCAGCAGTAACAAACCCAGCAGCGACAGATTTCTGCGTGTCATGGTTCACCTTTCGACGCCATTGCTCATCGCAGGTTTCTGCACGGTGTGTCAGCCCTATCCATGCGTTTTTAATTGCGTGGCATTCTGTCCAGTGGCGGTGGGTTCCGCAACAGGTTCCGTTCGCGCGTGTCGTCAAGGCACTCCGGTTGCGGTCCCGGGCACTGGCGGTGAATCGCACACGGGAGCAATCATGACGGAACAAAGCCTGCATGCCGGGGACGATATTCGCACGCTCAACGAACTGATCGCCGGAATCAAGGTCGCCATGCTGACGACCGCCTCGCCGGAAGGCAGCCTGCGCGGCCGTCCGATGGTTGCGCAAGCCACCGATTTCGACGGCGACCTGTGGTTCTACACCCGCGCTGATTCGGCCAAGATGGGCGAGATCGACCGCGAGCACCACGTGAATCTGGCCTACGTGGATCCGGACACACAGCGATATATTTCGGTATCCGGGTGGGCGAGCGTCGTGCGCGACGCTCAAAAAGCCAGGCACTACTGGCAACCGGCGCTGCGCGGGTGGTTCCCCAAAGGACCGGAAGACCCCGATGTGGCGATGCTGCGAGTGCATGTCGAGCACGCCGAGTATTGGCACACGCCCTCGGGAAAGATGGCGCAGCTTGCCGGGTTCATGAAGGCGGTGATGACCGGCCAGGCCAAGGAGCCGGGCGAGGGGCACAAGATGGAATTCCGCCCATCCACCACGCCCGGGCCGCACAAGGGCGAGGATGTCGCGCGCAAGAGCCCGTCCGAGCCATCGCCGATCGAGAAAAAGCCCGGCCGCACCGGCTCTTTGGCCGACTGATGGTCACGCCCGCGGGCTCGTCGGGCTGGACGCCGCTCTTCTCCGGCCAAACCACTTCCTGAAGACCGTCACAACCTGGCGGTCAACGGCGGGGAGCAGCTCAAAAGGCGTCCGGCCAGCGCGCACCGCGATGATGATGGTCCAGCCGATGCAGACAACCGCCGCCAATTTGTTCTGCCATGATGTCAGTGGCCAGCCATAGGCTGAGCGCCAGCCCGTCTCCTGCCATGGCCACAGGTAGTGGATTCTCCAGGCGAAGCCCGACCCGTAGTAGTCCATCACCAGGTGCAGGTGAAACAGGACGAGATAGACCACCATGGCTTTGAGGCGATGGGTGGAGGCCGCCGCCAGAATCGTCGCTAAAAGGAGGCCAAAAAAGACATTGTGGCCAAGGACGTGATGCCACTGTGCGAAGGCAGCTTCGCCGCCGAGCATGCTCAGCCCATCCAGGTCCGCCATGGCGCCAGCCGCCATGCAGAAGAACCTCTCGCGCGGCGTAAGCCGCAGGGCGCTGCCGATGCACCAGCTTGCGAGAATGTGCGTCTGCAGATGCATCAGTCCGCCGTGCGTCCGCCCTCAAGCGACAAGACGACATGCCTGATTCGCATGCGTTTCCAGGTATACGTGATGTGGACCAGGCCATCCGTGGTCTGGATGACAGCCGGATAAGAGTACTCGCCGGGGTCGCTTTCCAGTGTCGGGCCGGCCGTCCAGGTTTTGCCACCAGCGCTCATGGCGACATTCAACGGGCTTCGGCCGCGCGGCGTGTTGTTGTAGACCAAGAGCGCGCGGCCATCGCGCAGCGAGACTGCGTCGATGCCGCTGTTGGGGTTGGGCAGGTCGGTTGGACGCAGCTCGCTCCAGCTCTTACCGCCATCCGATGACCACGACTCCAGGATATTCCCGCCGCTTTGCGCGCGGCAGAGTATCTGTAGCCGTCCGCCCGGCCAGGTGAGAATCGTCGGCTGGATCGCGCCGACTTTCCCTGGCGGGGGTGCCGCAACCTCGGCCGAATCGCCCAGGTTGCCCGTCTTCTCCATGTGCACTCGCCAGCCCCGGTGCTCGGTGCTGGAAGGGCACAACAGCGATCCATCGGGCAATTGCGCGGGCTTGTTTTTGATCGGGCCGAGGTTCTCGCCGCCCAGGCGCACAGGCTTGGACCAGGTCTTGCCGCTGTCGTTGCTGATCATGCGCATGCCCCACCAGGCGCTGGGGCTGGGGCCGACCTTGTAAAAGAGCACCAGCGGCCCGTCTTTCAACCGGTAGAGCACGGGGTTCCAACAGGGATAACGCTTGGCGGAATCGCCATCGCCGGTCAGGCCGTTGGCCAGTTCCACCGGCGCTGACCATGCCTTGCCATCGTGCCGCGAAGACCAGATGCCCACATCGGCATTGCCTTCCCGGGTTCCGCCAAACCATGCGGCCACAAGACCCTCCTTGGTTTCCGCGATGGTGGACGCGTGACACTGGGCAAACGGGGCCGTCTGGTAAACGAACTCTGAGCGAATCACCTTCACGTCGCCGGGACCGGTTGCTCCTGGCAGTTCGATCGTATCGCCCTCGACGGCAAGATCGGTGTTTGCGAAAATGGCTCTTGCGGCCACAAGCGATGCATCCCGTTGTCTCTGCGAGAGATGGATCAACAGCAGGCGCTTGACGCCCGCCTCGCGTGCGGTGCGGGCCGCATCAATCGAACGGGAGTGTTCCTGGCCCACCCGGTCATCCGGCACGGTCGGGCCAAGGCTCGCTTCGTGGATCATCAGGTCAGCGCCCCGGGCGAGCTTCGCGAACTCGGCGTTTGGAGCGGTGTCGCCACTGAATGCGATCACCGCGCCCGTGGCCTTATCGGTCAGACGCGAGCACACCCCGGTTACCCCGTGTATCGATTTGATCGTTTCGATGTGGAAGGCGTCATCCTCGTAC
This sequence comes from uncultured Tepidisphaeraceae bacterium, assembly GCA_964570205.1. Taxonomy (GTDB): domain Bacteria; phylum Planctomycetota; class Phycisphaerae; order Tepidisphaerales; family Tepidisphaeraceae; genus CAZMXI01. The sequence continues at coordinate 5,422 of CAZMXI010000105.1, read as the reverse complement.
GTCTTGCCGGGCTCCAGCGGTTGCAGTTCGACCTTCGGCCAGACCACCGGAAAGCGATCAGCTTGGAGGAACTTGCGCGACAGGTCAACCACGACCGGCATGTCATCGGGAGGACCGATCACGCGCAACGGGGGCTTATTCTCCAGTTCCTTCTGCCTCATGCCGCGAAGAAACATCAAGGCCGGCAGGCCCATGTAGTGATCGTGATGGCAGTGAGTCAGGTAGAGCATCTCGACGGCGATCGGATCATGGCCGTATCGCTTCATGTTGTTGGCCGCGTTGAAGCCGCAATCCACCAGCAGCGTACCGTTGATGAGGAAGCACGCGGTATCCTCCCCCGCGGCCGGGCTGGCAACGGCTGAGCCGAGCATTGTGACCGTGGTCGGCCGCGCGGCAAATGCGGGGAGGTGGAAGAAACAACCCACAACGAGAAGAAGTGAGAAGTGTCTCATGGAAAGCAGAGTACGAGCGGGTAGAGGGCAATTCAACCGGCCGCATTGCCAATGCGCCGGCCGGCGATCCAAACCTGGGCAGGCAAGACAGGAGCATCGAGAAGCTGGGCAAGGGGATCATCACCGGCAGCCGGAAACACCACAAAATCGGCCGATTTCCCAGGCGATAGGGTACCGACAACATCGCTCATGCCAATCGCGTGTGCAGCGCGCGCTGTGGCCATGGCCCAAAGGTCCGTCGCAGGCATATCCGGCGTGATGGAACGGAGCAGCCGGAGTTCGTCAACAAGGTTCAGGTCGGGCGATGATGCGCAGCTATCCGTGCCGACGGCGACATTGACACCGCTGCGAAGCATGTCACGCCAACGGTGAGGCGGATGGCCGAAGTATTTATGGGTACGTGGGTTATACACAACACTGGCTTTTCCGGCAGCGAGGATCGCCAGTTCGTCATCGTCGCAGTAGTTCACATGGGCCAGCAAGGAGGGGTAGTCAATGAGGCCAATGGACTTGGCTAAACGAATCGGCCCGCCTACAAAACGAGGGACCTGATCATCCCAGAAGCCCAGCCAATTCCAGAGGTTAAGTAGATCGCCCCCATGATCGGCAAGAAACGCAGCCTCGGCGGCGTGCTCGGCCAGGTGGGTTGCCAGGGGAAGATTGCGTTGGCGGGACATGCTCAAGCATTGCTGATAGCCGGCCGGCTCGATGCTGTAGGGGGCGTGGGGGCTGATGCCGATGCGCAGGCGAGGCGTGGCGTCGGTTGCATCGGTCGCTTCGGCCAGGCGTTCTTCAAGCGCATCCCTCCGTTTTCCCATGGCTTGCACCTCGCCATAGCTCACCGCGCGCAGTGGCGATTTCGCAAGCTGCGGGCGTGTGAGCCTGCACTCGCGACTGATATCACCGATGGTGGTTACGCCAAACCTCAAGCACTGTGCAACGCCCCGGGCGACGGCGCTACGCACCAACGCTTTCTGATCCGGGATCGACAACCTGTTTTGGATGATGGACTTAAGCCACTCGATGAAGCTGCCGGGCGAGAGAGTGTTGCAGTCGCAGTCGCTGAGTTCCAGATGGGTGTGCGGATTCACCAGGCCGGGAAGGATGACGACATCGCCGAGGTTCTCGATTTCGGCATCGGGATGAGCAGCCCGGATTGCTGCCAGGCCACCGACGGCCAGGATGCGTCGATCGGCGAAGACGACCCCGCCATCGCGATATGGCGGCCGGTCCATGGGAGCCAGCCACTGGGCGTGCAGAAGGGTCTTCACGGGGTCCGATCTTCCTCTAACTCGTGCGCCAGCAGGTCGGCGGTGGTTTGGGCCAGCGAAAGGCGCTGCCGTGCGAGGTCGCGAACGACTTCAAAATGGAAGCTATCCTTCAATCTGGCTTCCCAGTAGCCATACTGGCGGCGTTTGTCAAAGGCCTCGATCAGTTGGGGAAGGCCGGCGTGTTGTCGGCCCAATTGCATGGCCTGCAGGATCATGCCGGTGATGCCGAAGTCATCGAGGTTAACGGCGTCTGAGAGAAGGCGCGACTCATCCAGCATGGGGTTGCGGTGAGGCAGTTCGCGCAGGAGGCGAACGGTGCGGTCGATGAGTTGGTCGGGAGCGCGGCCGGCGACGGCGGCGATGAGCAATTCGGCGGCCTGTTCAGCGCGTTCGCGAAGCCCGATCTGCCTGGTACGGATTCCGGCCACCGCGCGGGCATGGCGAAGCGGCAGTTGCAGCGCATAGCAGGCCAGTTCCAGCGACTCCCGTTCGGGTTCGACCGGTCCGAGCTTCATCAGGATAAACCGCTGGACACGGCCCCAAAGGCGGCGGGCATCCTCGATCAGCCGAACGGCGCGCGTACCGCTATCGTCGACGATCGACAGGAGACCTTCCATGTGATGCTGCAGCGTGCCATCCAATAGCATCCGGCACCCACGACAGAGTTTCCGTGTTCGAGGCCAGACAAGACTTGCGTTCAGGCTCTATCTTGCGCCATGGTTTGCGGCCGGTCAATTGGCTGGAGGTTTTCCGGTCGAATAGGCCCGAAAGGAGTTGGGAGCGGGTTAGCCGCAATTTCGCGCATGGGAAGCGCGGCGTATTTTGACAGATGCCGGCAGCAGTCCTAAACTCCCGGCTTTTCACCGCGGCAGGTGTCGGGCCGAGCCGTTCGCCGCGGGGTATGGGGGACTCAGCAGCGAAGGATGCGACAATGGATGTAGCCATCGGTAAGGCCGCCGCGCTGGTCGAGGCGCTGTCATACATTCAGCGGTTCCATGACAAGGTCGTGGTCGTGAAGATCGGCGGCTCGATCATGGACGACGAGGTGACGCTCTCGAACATCCTCACGGACATCGTATTCATGAACTACGTGGGGATGCAGCCGATCCTGGTCCATGGCGGCGGCAAGGCGATCAATCAGGCGATGGAAACTGCCGGACTCGTGCCGCAGATGGTGCAGGGTCGGCGGTATACGGACGAGCGAGTGATCGCCATCGCCGAACACGTGTTGTGCAATCAGATCAACCGTTTCATTGTCAGTTTCATCCAGGCGCAAGGGTGCGAGGCGATGGGACTGCATTCGCTCTCGAGCGTGGTGCTGTTCGGCGAGAAGATGTACCTTCAGGGTGAGGACGGCCGGCGCATCGATCTGGGCCTGGTGGGAGAGGTGAAGAGCGTCAACGCCCGGCTGCTTCGGCTGCTGGTGCAGGCCGACTCGATCCCGTGCATCGCGACGATCGCGCGTGACCAGGCCGGCGGCAAGCTGAACGTGAACGCCGACACGGCGGCGGGCGCGGTGGCGGCCGCCATGAAAGCGGACAAGCTCGTCGTCGTATCCGATACCCACGGCATCCGGTCCGACCCCAAGGACCCGAGCAGTCTGCTGCACAACGTGAACGTGGAGCAGGTTGAGAAGATGGTCAAATCAGGCGTGATCTCCAGCGGCATGCTGCCGAAGGTAGAGGCGTGCATTCAGGCCCTTCGCGCCGGCGTCAACAAGACGCACATCATTGACGGGCGGATACCCCATTCATTGCTGCTTGAAATCTACACCGAGGCCGGCATCGGCACGGAAATCATCCTTTAATCGCGGGTCGCCGGTCGGCATACGCCGGCAGCGAGCGCCGCCTGAGGCAACCAAACGCGCAGTCCAGAACCGGCAATTCCCATGAAGCACTTTACCTCTATTGCCAACGCCACGCATGACGAACTGCGTTCCTACCTGGATATGGGCAAACGCCTGAAGCAGCAATACAGGAGCACCGGTCGCAACGATGCCCTGCTGGCCGGCAAGACGCTGGCGATGCTGTTCGAGAAGCCCAGCCTGCGTACCCGCGTGAGTTTCACGGTGGCCATGACCCATCTGGCCGGCTCGGCGATGATGCTGCGCCAGGAGGAGGTCGGACTGGACACGCGCGAGCCTGTCAAGGATGTCGCCCGGGTGCTGTCGGGCATGTGCGATGGGATCATGGCGCGCACATTTGAGCAGGCGAAGATCAACGAGCTGGCACAGTGGTCAAGCGTGCCGGTGATCAACGGGCTGACGGACTTCAGTCATCCCTGTCAGGCCATGGCGGACGTTCTGACCATCGAGGAGCACTTCGGATCGCTGGAGGGGCGCACGCTGGTTTTCATCGGCGACGGGAACAACGTAGCCCGGTCGCTGGCGACAGCCTGCGGGCGCTTTGGCATGCGGTTCATCCTGGCCTCGCCACGGGCGTATCAGCTTGCGCAGGAGGAGTTCGACCGGATCATGTCGCAGGTGCCGGAACTGGACTTCGAGGTCACCGAGGACCCGTTCGACGCGGTTCGCGAGGCGGATGTCATCTACACCGACACATGGGTCAGCATGGGGCAGGAGGCGGAGAAGGCCAAGAGACTCAAGGACTTCGCCGGCTATCAGATCGATGAGCAGCTCATGAGCAAGGCGCCGGATCACGCCATCGTGCTGCACTGCCTGCCGGCCTATCGCGGGCTGGAGATCAGCGACAGCGTAATCGAGGGAAAGCAATCGAGGGTATTTCCCCAGGCCGAAAACCGCCTACACTTCCAGAAAGGCCTGTTGGCGGTACTGATGGCTGGCGGCAAGCGATAAGGAGTCCCGGCCGGTCGGCGGGCAAGACGGAGACTGCCATGTGCGGCCGATTCACCCTGATTCGCATCAGCGACTTCACAGACCTGTTTCCGTGGATCGCCCCGCCGGAAGAATCGCCGCCTCCCCGATACAACATCGCGCCGACCCAGGCTATCGCCGTGGTGGCCAACCGCGAACGGCCCAAGATCGAGTTCTTTCACTGGGGGCTGGTTCCATCCTGGGCCAAGGAGATGGACATCGGAAGCCGGATGATCAACGCACGCGCAGAATCGTTGTCGCAGAAACCGGCCTTTCGCACGGCCCTTCGGCGACGGCGATGCCTCATCCCCGCCAGCGGCTTCTACGAATGGCGCAAGGTTCCCGGCGGAAAGGCCCCAATGTACATCCAGATGGAATCCGGCCGGCCGTTCGCGTTCGCAGGCTTGTGGGATGAATGGCATGACCCTGGCGGGATGGTGGTCCCGTCGTGCACCATCATCACCGTTGAGCCTAACGCGCTTCTGGCCAGCATCCATAACCGCATGCCCGCGATATTGAGACAGGAGCGCTACCGGCAGTGGCTTGGGACGGGGGAACATGATCCTGAGACGTTGCGCGAGTTGCTGACGCCCTATCCGGCAGACGAGATGCGCGCGATGCCCGTGTCGGCGGCGGTCAACAGTCCGAGCTACGACAAGCCCGACTGCACAGCGCCCGTCGGCGACGAGCCGCCGCCACGCATGCAGCCCGTCCAGCGTCGCCGAATGACGCGAGACGAACCCGGGTTGTTCGGGTGACACAGGCTCGCCGCCGGTTGCCCTGCGTTGCTCATTCACCCCCTATCACCCGGCCGATAAGATACTTGCATGCATGTCGTGATATTCGAAGGCGAGCACTGGCAGACG
>CAZMXI010000104.1:0-17891 GCA_964570205.1 uncultured Tepidisphaeraceae bacterium | reverse complement strand
CCTCCAGCCGCAACACCCGCCCGGCCCCGGCGGGCAGATTGCCCCGCACAAGGCCGCCCTCCAGCTTGATGCGCGTGACTGCCTGCCATGGAATGGGTATGCCGCCAACGCCGAAGGCGGACGCGCCCAGGTCAAACTCAACGCCGGCGCTGCCGACGATCCGAATCGAGTCCACCGCATTGTCCAGAAGCAGGCCGTGGGTCGGCAACACGCCGCCTTGCTGCAGGTTCAGGATCACTTGATCGCCGCCGCCTCCTCCCGCAATGCGCAACGTCGTCAGAGAAGCGATCGGCACGGTGTGCGTGAGCTGGTCGTTGACGAACACCTCGATGCTCCCCGGTGACGTGACGGAGCGTTCAACACGGAATACGTCATTGGCAACCTGCCCACCGGAGTCGCCCCGGACCGTGTCGGCGGTATATCCTATTCCGCCAGGCGTGGCCAAGCCGTTGCCGGCAAAATCCGTGATTCCCGAGTCCTGCAGGTGCACCAACAGCGTGTAGACGCCAAGCGAACCGGTCAAATCACTCAGACCCCCAAGGATCCAGGTTCGGTCGTCCAACTGAGTCAGCCCCTGGCCGTCGCCCAGGGGCAACAACTGGCCCCCGTGCCTGAGAACCAGATCCTCAAGGCCGAAGTTGATCACCGGCTCGCTGAACTGGATGGTGATGGATTCCAGATTCCCGCTGAACGGATTGGTCGTCAGTCCCGGCATCATCACCGTAGGCGGGGCAATGTCCGGATCGGGACCTGCTTCGCCTGGCGAACCGTTAGCGTTCACGCTTGCCCGCCAAGCGGCTTGGTTGTTCCAGGACACGGGAGCCGCCATCGGGTCCACGACAACCAATGACCGACCGGCGTTATCGCTGGTGGGATACCAGCGGTCGCTGTAGGTGAAGTCCAGCACCTCTTCGCCAACAGCATCCTTGTACTGGATGCGATCGCCGCCGTCGTCTAGCTGCTTGATTCCATACTCGCCGGCGATTCGGTCGGCCAAAAGACTTCCGTACCGCGTCAGGAACAGCTCGGTGTTCTTAACCACCAGCACATATTCGCCGGGTTGCAGCACGCGAACGCCGAACGTGAAGTCAATGCCCTGGGTGAATGACACGCCCGTCACATCCAGCGGCAGATCCCCCACATTCTTGAGCTCGACGTATTCGTACAGATCGTTGTCCTGCGGATTATCGCCCGAGTCATCCGGCGGGTTGTACATCACCTCGGTGACGCGCAGGTACTTCTGCACATCGGACGGATCGCCCGTGTAGGCCAGCGTATGCACCTGCCGCCCCGTGGCGTCCGCCAGCACGATGGTCTCGCCAAACGCAGAGAGCTGATTGCGATACGGCCCGGTCACCATCAGACCCTGGTCGCCGCCTGGGCCGGTGGCCCTATTCTTGAACGCAAGAATGTTCGGGGAGATGTATAGCGAGCGGCCGCCACCGATTACTGAGCCGCCCGGGAAGGTAAACTCCACCGCGACGCCCAGCGTCCAACCTGAGATGTCAATCGCTTCGCTGTTGGGGTTGAACAGCTCGATGTACTCCTCATCCTGGTTGTGCGATATGGGGTTGTAGTCGATCGATCGGATCTGAATCGTCGGCGCCTCGCTCTGCGCAGCGGGGATGCCGGCATGGCCGGGATAGGCGGTGTTCTGGCTGTGGTTGACGTACAGGTGCTGGCGACGGCCATTGAGATAGGTGTTCTTAAGAATGCCGATCGCCTGTTCTGGCGTCTGGTTCTCGCCCCAGCGGGCATAGGACCATTTGTTATAGTCCAGTGTCAGTTCCGGCGACATCTGCTCATACAGTTCGTCGATGCGCGTCTCGAAGTACAGTTGCTCGTAGGGCGTGCCCGGTGCCTGAAGGAACTGGTCCATCACCTCGCGCAGCCGCCGCAGGTACATTTCCTTGAACTGCGGCACATCGAGGATCGCGTCGATGAACGCGTTCCACGCATGCGACCCATCGGTCTTTGGGTGCCCGGAGTCGCCGAAGAACGGGTGGCTCTGCGGGTCGTGATCGGTCCAGATCCCGTCGCTAAGCACGCCGCCCCCCGCACCGAAGTTCCGCCCAAACGTAAGATCCTTGTCCCACGGCAGCATCTTCCAGCGATTGTCGCTCGGATCCAGGTACAGGTAGTAGTTCTTCTGCGCATCGTCATTGTCATGGATGATCGTGTTCACGGCCCACGAGTTGATGATCTGATGCACATCCATGTTGTCGGCCAGATAGCGCGTCAGGTAGTCGATCCGCGCCTGCCCTGTCATCGATTGCCCCTGGCTGATGGCCGTGAGAAGGGCCCGGAGTTCCGTCCGCGGGCTGTCCTTGGCCTCAACCTTGGCTTCAAACGTGTTCGCAGCGTTGCCAATGCTCGCCCCGCCCACATCGCTGGTCAGCTTGTATAACAACCCATCCGGATCGAGCCCCTGTCGTCGCAGATAAGCGCTGGAACTGGGTGACTCCAGGAAGTGCGCCACGCTGAAGAAGCTCCCGTTCTGCTCCACCCGCATGGGAAACGAGATGCAGTAATAGTCGCCCGCATCGCGGTACGCTTCCCAGGCCAGCAGATTCCGCAGAGATGACTTGTCGCTGTAGTTGCTGTTGAGGTTAAACTCGCCGACAGGATCCACGTCAGGCGAAAAACGGAACTCGTAGCCGCTGTTGAACTCAAAGCGGTAGTGGTGCTTGGTCCAACCGTAGGATGAACCGCCGCGCAGACGCACATACACATTGTCGTAGAAGACGCCGTCATAGAAGACCGAGGCGCGACCGTTGCCTGTGCTGGTGCTGTCCAGCCGGGACTTCTGCGCAGGCTCGATAAACCAACGGAACACGGGCAGATTGCTGGTCACGGAATCGACGACGACCGTGCCATAGAACTCCGGCGAGCCCGTTTGCGTGGCGAAGAGCGGAGCTCGGGAGATCTGGTTCTGCGCATCTGTGGCGACCACGTAATAGCGAATCATCTCGCCCGCTGCCGCGGCGCTCGCCGGGACGATCGCCCCAAAGACACCGTCGCCAGCCGTGCCGTCGCCATGCTGGCCGTCATCCAGCATCGTCAGGCTCTGTTCGGCGTTGTACATGACGCGATATTTCAGGGTCACGCTCGAGATCGGGCTGGACCACTCGGCCACGCGGGCCGTCACAGAAAGATCCTGGGCGTCCGTCGGCTGGGCCGGTGAGTGGGTGACGTTGTTGATCAGCGGCCCGAGATTCAGCACCTGCGAGAGATTCGCGCGCCTGGGCGTCGGGGTGGTCATGTAGGCCGGCGTCGGATCGCCCTGTGCCACCCTGCCCCCGATCAGTTCCGGCAGGATGATCATGTCCGAGCTGCCCGTGTTTTCGTTCAGCCCGTGTATAGCCAGAATGTTCACGCCCTCATGGAGTGTCCCGAGATGATTGGAGATGTCGTATGTCTTGCCGGCGATCGCGGCGTTGTCGTCATTGAAACCGGAGCTCTTCGAGTTCCATGCGTACACGCCACTGGTCGGCTCGTTCTCGGCTTCCACCAGATCGCCATTAATGTAGGCGAGGAATCCGTCATCGAAGTACATCCGGAGTTTCAACGTCGAGTACGAGTTCACGTCCATCACGGTGAACGGAATCCGCATGATCACCGTGTTGTTCTTGTTGTACATCGTGCTCTTGACGTCGGTGCGGATCATGCTCGAGAAACTGGTCCCGCTTCCCGGGCTGTTTTCATACCCGACGCCGGTCTTCCCTGCGGTCCAGCCGGTCGTATCGAAGACCTCAGCCGCGAAGCCGTCGGGAAAGATGCCCGAATCGGCCGCTGTGGGTACCTTCACCAGGGCATCGGCGTATTTTGCCAATAGCGTTGTTTCGGTCACCGAACCCAGGGGAATCCCATAGGAGATGTCTACTTCCTGGTTGGTGATCGTGTACTCAGAAGTGATATGCCCATCCGGATGGACCAGGGCCAGGTAGTCATCGCTGGCGCTGATCTTGAAACCGGCGTGGAGTTCCAGAGTGGGATCGATGTTCGTCTTGTCCGATGCGAAGACCAACAGATAGGCCCCCGGATCGATCGTCACAAACTCGGGGAACCACCACGTTGTGCCGCTGTCAACGAGCCTCCAGCCCTCAAGACTCTGGGTCTGGCTTGTCGGATTGTGAATCTCGATCCAATCGGAGTCATCTCCCTCGATATCCAGTTGCGTATTGTCGTTACTGGCCATGAATTCGCTGATGTACAGCTCGTTAAACGCAAGCAACACCCGCGGTTCCATCGCCTCGATACACTGCGCAACAGGCCCGCGCGAGCACGCCCGCGCAAGGCTCATCGTCCGGCCATTCTGCCGGTGCCGTCTCCGCATGTTAACGCCGCTGACGCCCGCTCGATTGTGCCCTCGCATGCGCGCAACCTCCACCCGCCCCATGAATTGTCAACCTGTTAACGGCCGCTTAACTCGTCGAGTATACCACGGTTTCCATCGCCCGGCCGCCGTATTCGCCCATCGTAGCGGCAGAACTGGGCAATACAACTGAAAACTGCATCAAAGCGCACCCGAAAGGACCACAGGTTGCGGCCAAGCGGCAAGGATCTCCCACTTTGCCCGATTGGCACAGTTGGCAATGTCCGCGCCAAGCAAACAGCAAGTCTGCTCAACGCGATCTGTTCCAGTCGGTATAATCCACAGCAGAATAGTCCCGTATTGGGGTCATTTGGAGATACTTCCATGTTTCGAACTGTACGGTTTCTCGCCTTGTCTCTCGTGTTGGCGGTTGGCACATCGGTTTCTGCACAGGAACTCAAGAAGACCGCCCCGCCTGAGCCGGCCGATATGGTCAAGCTGTCAAACGGCAAAGACCTGACCGGCTGGGATGGCGACATGCGCCTCTGGTCCGTCAAAGATGGCGCCATCCGCGGCGAGACCACCCCCGAGAAGCAGACCAAGGGCAACACCTTCCTGCTTTACGTCGGCGATCAGGGCAAGCCCGTCAAGTTCGAGGATTTCGAGCTGCGCCTGAGCTTCCGTATCGAAAAAGGCAATGCCGGTGTGCAATACCGCTCGACGCACCTGTCGGAACGCACAGAGAACAAGTGGGTCGTCAAGGGGTACCAGGCCGAGGTTGAAGATACTCCTGGGAAAGTTGGTTTTCTCTACCACGAATCCGGGCGAGGCTGGCTTGTTGACGTTGGTGACAAGATGGTCATCGGCGAAGATGGCAAGAAAGAAGCCCAGAAGGGCGCCCTCGGCGACCAGAAGGAACTTGGCAAGACCTACAACAAGTCCGGCTGGAACGACTACGTCATCATCTGTAAAGGCAACCACATTCAGCAGTTCCTGAACGGATACCAGACGATCGATCTGATCGATAAGGATGTGAAGAACGCGCCGAAGTCCGGCCTTCTCGCCCTCCAGATCCACGCCGGCCCGCCGATGTGGGTGGAGTACAAGGACATTCGCATCAAGATCCTTGACGAAGCCAAGAAGTAATCGGCCGCGTGCGTAAATCCCGCGTTTACGGTACATTCCGCAAAGCCCAGGGAGCGTTCTCCCTGGGCTTTGCTGCCCAATTCACAGGAGTCCTTGTGTCCGGCGTCGATACGCATCCTAGACTCTCTGCGATGCTGTTCCTCGCAATCCTCTTGTCGTTGCCGCTGCTGGATCTCATTTGGTGGGCGTGGGCTCATCGCCGTCTACGGGCGATGCCGCGCAAGACGCTATGGCGCGTCCTCGTGGCTGCTTTCATGCTGGTTCAGTTCGGCGGCTATGCCTGGTTCGTGGCTGCCCGGTATCCTGGCTCCACGCTCACTCGCGATATGCCCATCGTGATGGTCATGCTGCTGTACATCTGGCACGGCTTCGTCCTGCCGCTGACTCTTGCCGGCACGGTTGGGCTGGAGCTTCTGAATGGAGCGATCGCGCTGGTCGGGCGGCTCTGGCGGTCGGTTGCCCCGTCCCGCCCACTGAAACCGCAGGAACTGGAACCCGCTCCAGCAACCACGGTTTCCACGCGCCGCCGGTTCCTGGCGACCGCGGCCGCCATCCCGCCCGTTCTCGCGATGGGATCCGTTGGCATCTCGTGGAAGCAGCTTTCCGACCTTCGACTCAGGCGCTTCGATATCGCCCTGTCCGACCTGCCCGATGCGCTGGATGGCCTGAGCATCGCCCACGTCACCGATCATCACGTCGGCAAGTTCACCGATGCCCGGCGGCTGAGGCAGATCACTGACGCCACCAACGACCTCAAGCCCGACCTGGTCCTGATGACCGGCGATCTCATCGATCACGAGCTGGCCGACCTTCCCATGGCGCTCGACGCCGTGAAACGTCTGGAATCGCGATGCGGCCTATTCATGGTAGAAGGAAACCATGACCTGTTTGAAGGCCGGGAGCGTTTCGAGCAGGCCGTGCTATCGGCGGGGCTTCCCCTGCTGCTGAACGAATCGCGGACTCTCGTTGTTCGCGGCCACTCGGTGCAGGTGCTGGGTGTCAGTTGGGGTACATCGCAAAGCCGCAGCCCGACGCTCGATGTGAATCTCCCGGCAACCCTGGCGAGGCTGGACAAACGGGCATTTCCCATCCTGCTGGCGCATCATCCCCATGCCTTCGATGACGCCGCCGCCGCGGGGATTCCCCTGACGCTGGCCGGGCATACCCATGGCGGACAGCTCATGGCAACCGAGGATTTGGGTCCGGGGCCGGCCATGTACCGCTATTGGTCAGGGCTCTATCGCAAGGGCGAATCAGCTCTCGTGGTGTCGAATGGCGTTGGAAACTGGTTCCCCCTGAGGATCAACGCTCCGGCCGAGATCGTCCACATTGTCCTGCACCGCCAGCCGGCTTAACTGCGACGGCGTCTGAGCGCCAGGCCAGCCGCCGCCATAACAGGCAGCACCAGTGCCGGTTCAGGAACCGCAGCGGGCGCGGCATCCATGTTGTCGAGCATGTGCTGCACATAGGCCATCGAAAGCAGCTTGAAGTCGCCCGTGTCAACTCTGCCGTCTTCGTTATAGTCGCCGGTGGTGAACAAGGGCGCAAAGGCCGGATCGAACTTGTTGAGCTGGTAGGCGACATAGCCCTTGCTCAGCATGGCAAAGTCGCCCGTATTCACCCGGCCGTCGAAATTGGTGTCCGCGAGATACGTGTATCGCACAAGGACGGTTTCGACTGGGAGGCTTTCGCCGTCGAGGGCAGGCACAACAGGCAGACCCTCACCATTATCATTCAGCGCGGCCACAAGGCGATGCTGCGGGCGGTCAAGGCTGCTGAGAACGCCAAGTTGCCCGTTAGACGCGAGCGTAATCCATCTTTTGACAGTGTCCAGATAGACATCCGAAGCCGCTGTTGAGGTCAGCGCCAGCATCGCATCCGCCGCATCCAACACACCCCCGGTGATGTTCAGATTCCCGTGCATAAATCCTGCCTGCCCGGGAAGGAATGAGACAACGCCGCCCTCAATCGACAGATCACCGCGGTGGGCCGAGAGGATGCTGACCTGCGTGCCGCTGTTCCGCACGGTCAGATTCACATGGTTCGGCAGGCCACCCGCAGACCGCAACCGGAGGATATTGCTGGCGCCGCCTTCGAACACGAAGCAGGTCGGCCCGCCCATGTTGATCGACTCAAGCGTCAAGTCCAGGTTCAGAACGCCGCCACCGGAGCGCCGCACCGTCTCACCGGGGGCATCAAGTGTGCCGGACAGCGTCAGAGCAGCGCCAGCCGTGATGTCGATTCGGAGTCCCCTGATCGTCAGATGCCCCTGGATCGAGTGGCTGCCTCGCCATGCATCGATGCGGCTGGCGCAATTGCGCTCCTCCAGACGGAGACCTCCGGCCAGATCGTAACTCTCGTCGCTGTCGAGGCAAATCGCGCCAATCACCGAATCCGACAGGACCACGGTTCGACCTCCTGCCGTGTGCCCGAAGTATGCGGCCGTCATGGGCACGCCATTAAACCAGTTGGCAGCCGTGCTCCAGCCGCCATCAGCGCCGGCGCCGCGCCAGATGGCGACATTGTCCAGTTTGACGTTGCTGTCGGCGATGGTCACGGTGCGCGTGGCGTACCCAACCACGCCACCGCTGAAACGCACTGTATAGGCCCCAGGCACAAGCTCGATGGCGTACCCTCCGCTGGCAGTCGTCAGCGCTGTGGCGATCACCTTGGACGATCCGACCTTCATCACCTCGACCTTCACATCACCGACGCCCTCGCCGGGTGTGTAGAAATAGTCTCGTTTGACCTGATCGTCGAAAATGACGCCGGTGACTGATGCATCGCCGGACCTCCGGCCGAAATCCTGCGTGATCACCAGCGGGCCAAACTGTGTCTGCGGGTCGTCTTCGCGGGCGATGGCGATCCCCACCTCGCGCAGATCGGCCGCCATGATGTTCTCACGGTGACCCGGTGGATCCTGAATGCCGCCGGGCTGGGAACCCCAGTCGATCGCGAAGCCCGCATGGGCGTAATCCACATCCTCGGCGTAGCAGTAGATGTTCTCGGCCAGCCCGTTCCAGTCCACATAGCCCGCACCGACGACACGCTGCACCAAGTCGGGCTCACCGGGAACCTGATGACATTGGAGCTGCTTCTGGATCATCCACCCATTGTGCCCTGCGGCCGCATCGTGAAGGCTGCTGTTCCATGCCAGCGGCGGAGCTGGCGACAGCGTGCTCCACTGGCTCTGAAGCAACGGCGCATCGACCACAAAATACCGCAGTGCCGCGTCGATCCCGGCATGATCCGACCACGGCTCCATCCACTCGGGAACATCGCCGTCATCGATGTTCGTCATGATGCCCAGTTCCCATGCGGGGCGCATGCGCATGCGGTTAAGCAATTCCAGTAAGTACTGCTCTTCGTCGCTCGGATTGCCCGCCCATACCCCGGAACAAAGCGAAGCCGCCACTATGGCGCACAGCGCGATTGGCCGTTTCGATGATCTGCCCATCGGTGACCTCCTGATGCCAGCCATGAGCAGTCTACCCGACGTAAAGCGGGCCGCCCAAGGCAATTCCGCGAAGGATCACCCGATGCGCCAGCGTACCAGCGCCGCGGCGATCAGCATCGCCCCTCCGATACTCAACCAGCTTGCCAGAGGCACTTCCCGCGCCGGCCAATTGAACCGGATGGATCCGGTTTGATTGGGCGGAATGACCGCACCCCCGGTGCCGCGAGCCAGTTCCGCCATCGCATAACGGTCGTTGCCAATGCGGTTGAACTCTGGTTCATACCGCCCGGCAATGGCCTGACGGTCCAGGAGTCGTCCCTGGTGACGAACCGTGGCGATGGTCGGCTTTCGGGGCGCCGGACGCTCCACTTCGTACAGTCCGGGCCCGGCCTGCGGAATGGTCAGCATTTCGGCACGCTCCTCATCCACCAGTTCAAGCTGAATAGACGCCGCGTTGATGAGTGTACCCCCATCCACGGCGTCGACTGTGACCCGGAGCGAGTCGGCAGCATCCCAGCTTACGGAAAACCGCGGATCGCGCGGCGGCTGCGCCACCAGATTGGCCATCGCCAGGGCTTCGCCCTCGTTGGCGGAGAAGGCCACCGCACCCACCGAGCCCGCTCCTACCCGCCAGCGGGCGGCCAGGGGCCAAGAGACGCCAGCGGTCACGCCGTCGGCCAGCAGGAGTACATCTTTCTTCAGCCATGTATGGTTCCAAATGCGCAGTTCCCTCGCCGGCAGAGATGAAAGCGGACCTGCAAAGCGAGAGATCACCGGCGTCTCGCCCAGCCGATTCGGCGAGACGGTCTGGAACAGCTTCTGCATTGCGGCCGGCCACTTCTCCGGGCTGGATTCGGTCACCATCGTCCCGCCGCTGCCGGCAACGAGCGACTCCAGGGCGGCCAGCCCCTTGCCGCCGCCGCGTCCGATGGACAGAACATTCAGCGCGATGCGCTTTGTCCGCAACCCCGCGTTGATGGCAGGCACCTGGGCAAACTCCGTTTCAGCATCGGTCATGACGAGCAATTGGCTGGGCATGTCGCCTTCAGTGCTCGATATGATCCCGAGCAGTGCCGGCTCCAGGTTCGTCGGCCCCTGCGGTTCGATATGCTGGGGGGGGAGCTTCATGGCGCGCGTGTCGCGTGCGCTGCGGCCTTGCGACCACCACGTCACCCGCTCGGCAAAGTTCCCGATCGTCACCGGATCTTCCGGCGGCAAGTGCGGCAACAACCGCAATATCGACTGGCGTGCCAGCACCCACCGAGTCGTCGCGGCCTCAGGCGCGGCCATTGATCCGCTGGCGTCAGCAAGCAGAATCCAGTGCATCGTCGGCATCGGTGGATTGCTGGCCAGCGGCGACATCGCCTCCAAACGTGAGCCGGCATACTCACCCGCCGCGAATGCCCGATCGCCGCCCACAATAACCAACGCCCCGCCCAGGTCGCGCACGTATTGCTCCAACCTTGCCTGCTGCGTTTCGGAAAGCGCGGCGGCCGAGACGTTGTCCAGGACAATTACGCCCGGGGCCAGGTACGCCACCTCGTCCAATGGCAACTGGGACGGATCCAGCCGCCGCCACGTGCCGTTGGCTGGATTGACGCCGATCCACCATCGTTCGCTCAGCGCGAGTGGCGCGGAGCGAATCGCGAGCCGGTCGTTTTCCGGCCAAGCGTCTTCGCTCTTCAGGCGGACAGCGATGTCGCCCGTTGCCGCGGGAATCGTCGCCGCAACAACATACTGTCCCTGGGCGATTGCCTTCTGCAGGCCTGCCGGCTCCGACAGACACTCACGCGGCTTTCCGGTTGTGTTGGATGCGCCAACCATCAGCCGGCCGTCGTTCGCCTCCAGTCGTCGCACGGCGGCATCCTCCGGTTCCTCAAGCAGCGGATCGACGGCAATGAACATCGGCGGAGCTGCCGCCGGCGGTTCAAACTGCGCATCGCTGAACAGGAGGACGGCGGCAGCATCGGGTGGGTTGAAGATCGTCCGCTCTGCGTGCAGATCCTGCAGCCGGTCACCCACAGGAACCTGATCGCGGTTGTCGGCCGCAAAGTAAATAACCCGATGTGGGGCGCCGCCGAGCAACTGCTGGACACGACGCTGCAGCGACGCCGCGTCGCGATACTGCGCTGTGCGCGTACTCGGCGAGAGATCGACCATGACCACGACCGACCTCTTGTCCGACCACAGCCATGTCATCCCCCCCGCTGCGGCGGCAAGCAGGAGCATCCCAAGGATCGCCAGAACGCGACTGCCGACCGGGAACTGCACGCGCCGCCGAGCGGCGACGCCGACGGCGCACGCTGCGGCCACCAGGGCAAGTGCCAGCGCTAACCGAGAGCCGAGATTGACCAGAGCAGCCGCCAACATGTTCGAATGACCCACACCCCATCCCATCGTACAATATCCGCCATGGCGACAACACCAGCCCGATCGACAACGATACTCAGCGTTCGCCGCGATGGCCAGGTGGCCCTTGGGGGCGATGGACAAGTCACCCTCGGCAACGTCGTGGCCAAGCACGATGCGGTGAAGATCCGTCGCCTGGCCGGCGGCAAGGTGCTGTGCGGTTTCGCCGGCTCGGCGGCCGACGCGTTTTCCTTGCTGGAGCGATTTGAGAAGAAGCTGGCCGAGTTCCCTGACAATACACGTCGGGCGGCAATCGAATTGGCCAAGGAATGGCGGACAGACCGTATACTGCGCCGCCTCGAAGCCATGCTGGCCGTGGCCGACAGGACTGCAAGCCTGATCGTGAGCGGCGCCGGCGATGTGATCGAGCCGACCGACGGCATCATCGGCATCGGCTCCGGGGGCGCTTATGCCCAGGCCGCAGCGGCGGCGCTGGTTCGGCACTCGGCCCTGTCGGCCCAGCAGATCGTCGATGCCGCCCTGAAAATCGCCGGCGAGATATGCATCTACACTAACACCAGCATCAAGGTGGAATCGCTGGATTAGCCCCTACGCCGCCGCCTTCGCCTGCTGGAGAGCGTAAGCTATGGCATGTTCCGCCTTCATCGGCCGCGCGAAGTAGAAGCCCTGGGCCTGATCACACCCCATCGCCTGGAGCAGTACGATCTGGTCTGCCGTCTCCACCCCCTCGGCCACGAGTTGGATACCCAGATTATGTGCCAGCGAGACGATGGCATTCACGACCGCGGCGTAGTCGCGCCGCTCGTTGACGTTGTCAACAAACGCTCGGTCGATCTTCAGCCCGTTCAGGGGGAAACGATGCAGACAGCTCAGAGATGAGTAACCCGTCCCGAAGTCATCCATGTGCAGTTCCAGCCCCATCTGCCGGATGCGCTTCAGAACAGCAACCGATTGTTCGGGGTCCTGCATGACGGCGCTTTCGGTGATCTCGAGCTTGACTTGCTCTGGCCGGACACCGCTTTCCTCGATCGCGGCCGCGATCTGCCTCATGAGGTCGGGGCTGCCGAGTTGCCTGCGCGAGAGATTGACGCTCACAAACAGCCTTCGCCCACCGGCCTCTGTTTGCCACTGCGCCAGTTGGCGGCATGCCTGCCGAAGCACCCACTGCCCGATCGTGACGATCAGGCCGGTTTCCTCCGCGATCGGCACAAACACGGCGGGACTCACGTGGCCGCGAGTGGGATGCTCCCACCGGACCAGCGCCTCGAAGCCAAGCACCTGGCCGCTTTCCAGCGAGACAATCGGCTGGTACGCCATGGAGAGCGATTCCTCCTCCGCGGCCCGTCTCAACTCATTCTCCAGCGTGAGTCGCGCAACCGCCTCCAGGTGCATCTGCTGATCGAACATCACGTAGCGTGCCTTGCCGGCCGCCTTGGCCCGGTACATGGCCGTGTCGGCGTCACGGATCACTTCTTCCGCAGTGGTGTACGCAATCTCGCTGGTGGTGATGCCGATGCTGGCCGTACGCTGGATGATGTGGCCATTGAGGTCATAGGGCTCGGCCAGCACAACCAGCAGCCTTTCGGCAACCGTCGCCGCGTGCTCATGACGCAGCAGGCCTTCCACCAGGACGATGAATTCATCGCCGCCCAGCCTCGCCGGCGTTGCAACGCCGCCGAGCGCAGCCACCGCATCCGTTGCCCGCACCGCATAGTTCAACCGGCGCGCCACCTCCGCAAGAAGCAGGTCGCCCACCGAGTGGCCCAAGCTGTCGTTGACCATCTTGAACCGGTCAAAATCGAGGAACAGCACCGCGTATTTCCAGTCAGGCTGCCGCGTCGCCCGCGCAATTGCCTTGCCCAGCAGTTCCATGAACATGTGGCGGTTGGGCAGGCCCGTGAGCCGGTCGTACATCGCCAGTCGAGTGCGGTCGGCCAGCCGGTCGCGGTGATGACCGATAACGATCGCCCCCACAACGTGTCCCGCCAATGCTATACCCACGACAAGCAGCGCCACCACCCGGTGCATCATGATCGTCCGAAGGGTCAGGCCGGCGTCATAGTCCACCCCAAGCACAGCTTCAACGCCGCCATCCCTGCCACGAATGGGGCAGTAAGCGCTCACCCAGGTGCCCCAGGCGTCGGTCCACGGTTCTTCATCGAAAGCCGCAGCCCCATCGAAGGCTGCGGCGATCTTCTCGTCCATATCGTCAAAGTCCGTCCCCACCCCTGTCCGCTGCTCGCGCTCGTCTGTGTAGCGACCGTCGCCATCGTAGTCCGTCTCTGAATCCACGACCAGGACGAGCTTGCCGCCGGGCAGCCTCCGCACCGTGTAGATGTCGCTGATTAAAGGGTTTACCGCCAGCCACGACTTCTGTGCATCGATCAAGGCCAGGTAGGTCGAATCATCGGACTGGACGTCCATCCCCACCGTTCCATGTCCCAATCGTTCCATCTCCAGCGCGTAGGTCCTGGCATATCCCTGCATTACCTTCCGAATGGAGTCTCCCTCCGATCGTCCTGCCCACTCGGCCGCCACGGCGGCAAGTGATGCCACCACCAGCGCTATCAGCCAGGTGGTGCCAGGCAATCCTCGCCCATGACCGCGCCGAAACCACACATGCAGACCCACCATGAGCGCTGCGTACAACGCGGCGAACACAAGGACATCCAGTCGATATGCGGCTATCGCCTGATATATGGACGTGCCTGCAAACATCTTTCCGGCACATCGACAAGTCCACCTCGCAGCTTAACTTGTGGCGTTTGTCAACCCGGTAAAACCCCAGAAGGCCCTCGCATTCACAGCCCACTTTGGCCGGCTGGCTGTACAATGCCAAGCGTATGAACCTCACCCCCCGGGAAATTGTTGTCGAACTCGACAAGTACATCGTGGGCCAGACCGATGCCAAGCGCGCTGTCGCCGTCGCGGTCCGTAACCGCTGGCGTCGCCAGCAGCTACCGGAGCAGCTCCGCAAAGATGTGTCTCCCAAGAACATCATCATGATCGGTCCCACCGGGATCGGCAAGACCGAAATTGCCCGCAGGCTCGCCAACCTCACCGGCGCCCCTTTCATCAAGGTCGAGGCAACCAAGTACACCGAGGTTGGCTATCACGGCCGCGATGTCGATGCCATGATCCGCGACCTGCTGGACTACGCTATCTCACTCGTCCGCGGGGAGATGGTCGACACTGTCAAGGAGCCGGCCGAGCAGCAGGTGGAGCAGCGCATCCTCGATTACCTTCTGCCACGAACCGATTACGGACCCACCTACGACGATGTCGAGGCCGTGGAACGCCGCGAGCGCACCCGCGACAAGATGCAGCAGCAACTCCGCACTGGCAACCTCGAGGACAGCGTCATTGAGATCAGTGTCGAGGAGAAGCCCAACGCCGTCGGCCTGCTGGGCAACGCCGGCATGGAGATCGATGTCGAGATGCAGAACATGCTTGAGAAGATGCTGCCCACCCGGCGCGAGACACGACGGGTGACCGTTCGAGATGCCCGCCGCGTCCTATTCAACCAGGAAGCCGAGAAACTCATCGACAAAGACAGACTTCACCGCACCGCGATAGACCGCGTCGAACAATCCGGCATCGTTTTTCTTGACGAGATCGACAAGATTTGCGGCACTGAGACTAAACATGGCCCGGACGTCTCCCGCCAGGGCGTCCAGCGCGACCTGCTGCCGATCGTCGAGGGCTCCACTGTCATGACGCGCTATGGGCCGGTGCGCACGGATCACATCCTCTTCATCGCGGCCGGCGCATTCCATTCCAGCAAGCCCAGCGACCTGATGCCGGAACTGCAAGGACGATTCCCCATTCGCGTCGAATTGCAGGACCTCACCAAGGATGACTTCGTGCGCATCCTGCGCGAACCACAGAACTCGCTCACGCGCCAACAGGCGGAGCTTCTCGGCACCGAGGGCATTGCCGTCACCTTCACCGACGATGGGATCAACGCGATGGCGCAAACGGCCTATGACCTCAACCGCCGCGCGCAGAACATCGGCGCCCGCAGGCTTTACACGATCATGGAACGCGTTTTTGAGGCCATCAGCTTCGACGCGCCGGACACGCCGGGCAGGAAGATCGTCATCAACGCCGAATACGTCCACCAGCGCCTGGCCGATATCGTCCAGGATGAGGACCTGAGCATGTTCATCCTCTGATCCGCAATGGTCTCCGGCGAGTTCAGAAGGACTTGGTCTTCCCCGGCATCGCAATCGGGTATTGGCCGCGGGCATCAGGAGCCACCGGCGGGGTGGAATTCATATCCAACTTTTCCAGCTCCGGCGCCAGTTCCAGCTCCGAATTGAACGCCTGTTCCCACGTCACCATCTGCCCGCACTCCACGGCCATTCGGCCCAGGATGGCCGTCATTGCCGCCTTGGCGCAGCGGTTGGCCTCATTGTACGGCTTATCGTTCCGGATGGCGTCAAAGAGCAGATCGTGCTCTATCTGATATGAGTTCCCCGGCTCGCCTTTGAACTCCCACACCAAGTTCCCCTTTACCGGTCGATAGCCCTTGTAGATTCGCGGCTGGTCGATCCCCTCGCCCAGAACCGCGCACCCCTTCGTGCCCTGAATGACATCGCCGAAAAAGTTCCAGCAGTTGTTCAGGTGCCGGCCCTGCGCCAGCATCCGCGTACCGTCCGGGAAGGTGTATTCGGCCGAGTAGTGGTCAAACAGCTGGTCCGGCTCGGTCCGAACCTGTCGCCCGCCCTGCCCCTGGCACGACACCGGCCATGCATCCTTCACCCAGCAGCACACATCGATGTTGTGGATCAGCCAGTCCAACAGGAAGCTCCCGTTGACCCAAGTGAAATTGCTGTAATTGCGGATCTGGTGCGCCACTTCGCTCTCGCCGGCGCGCTTCGGCCCAAACCCCACCGGCCCATGCTCGCGGTAGGCCCACGCCGTGATCACGTCGCCGATGATGCCCTCGTGGATCGCCTTCACAGCGCCTTCCAGCGGCCGGCTGTGCCGCGACATCAACCCCCCGGCGATCTTCAGGTTCTTCTTCTTCGCCTCCTCGCCCGCCCGCATGATCCGCCGTACGCCCGGCGCATCCACGCCAAAACTCTTCTCCATGAAGATGTGGCAGCCCTTCTCCACGGCATATTCCACATGCAGCGGCCGGAACGTCGGCGGCGTCGCCAGCAGCACCACGCCGCCCGGCCCAACCGCCTCCACGGCCCTCTTGAACGCGTCAAAGCCGATGAACTGCCGCTCCGGCGGGCAGTCCACCTTCTTCTCAAAGGGCTTCGCCAGGCTCCGATAGCTCGCATCCATCCGGTCCTTGAACACATCCGCCATCGCCACCAGCTTGGTTGGCCCGGCCGTGCTCAGCGCCTGCGCCGCCGCCCCGGTGCCCCGGCCACCGCACCCCACCAGCGCCACCTTGATCGTCTCCTCTGTCGCCGCATATGCCTTGGAAGCAATCGCGCTGGTCAGCGCCGCCCCCGCCAGCGCGCCGCCCGAAGTCTTCAGAAAATCCCGTCGAGTGCTGCCTTGAGTATTCATGAATCTCATCCTCTGTTGGTCGCCACGTCCCCGTCTCACTTCAGGTCCGCCGGCTTGACGCCCTTGACGTGCTTGCCGAAGCCGATCCCCGTCGGCTTGAACTCGCCCACGATATCCACCTTCGCCTTGGCCGGCACTTCCATTTCCAGCAGCCAGTAACACGCATTCACCATCACCCGCCGGAATCCCTCGCTCTCGAAATCCCCCACGTGCCCCATCGTCGTGGTGAACACTTTCGCCGTCTTGCCCGACTCGCCCGTGTAAGTCTTCGTCCACGCCACCGGAAGCGGCTTCTTCGCCGTGTTCGCCGCATCCGTCGGCTTCATCCCCACCAGCACCTGCCCCATCAGCACCGGCTTGCAGTCGCCGTGCAGCGTCGTGATCCCGTACACATCCGACGGCCCCCACACATCCTCTACCCCGCGCACGATCGGATGGTCCTTCGCCCCCTCCGCCGGATACGCCCGAGTGCTCTCCTTCTGATGCACGCCGTAATGGCTGATCCACGTCTCACCGAACACCTGCCGGCCAAACCCGCCCTGCGTCTCGCCCTTGGCCCGCCAGTCCCACTTCGCATAAGTCTTGTTCTTCGTGAAATTAAACGGATGCGTGTTGGTCCGCAGCGACACCATCGGCTTGCCGCTGTTCGCGTAGTCCAGGATCAGCTTCATCTGGTCATCCGGCAGATCCCGGAACCGCAGAAACATCACCAGCAGATCGGCCGTCATCAAGGCCTCCAGGCCCGGAATGTTGTCCTGCGTCGGCGGATCGATCTCGCCGGCCTTGTTGATCGGGAACAGCACCGTGCACTTGAAACCGTGATGCGTCGCCAGGATCTTTCCAAGCTGCGGGATCAACTGCTCCGACCGATACTCATCATCCGCCCCGATCAGCACGATGTGCTTGCCTTTGCCGAGCCCCTCCATGCCTTCATAGACCACCCACTGGTCCTCCGCCATTGCCGCCCCTCCGACCAACAACCCCCACATCAGCGCCGCCAGCACCGTCCAACGCATCTTCCGCATACAGTCTCTCCTTGATTAACCTCCCCTACCTACCACCACTGCGTAATCC
>CAZMXI010000103.1:0-17921 GCA_964570205.1 uncultured Tepidisphaeraceae bacterium | reverse complement strand
CAAATTGTTGTCGATCCACTCCTGCACCGTCACCCGTCGCACCACCTCGCCCGCCTGGATCACCACCCACTCGATCCCCGCGTTGATGATCATCCGCTTGCACATCCGGCACGGCTCGGCATCCACCACGATCTGCCCCGTCTGCGTCTCGATTCCCACCAGGTAGAGCGTCGCCCCGATCATGTCGAACCGCGACGCGTGGATGATCGCGTTCGCCTCCCCATGCACTGACCGGCACCACTCGTAGTGCTCTCCCTTCTTTGCCCCCAGCTCGTTGCGCAGGCAGAACCCCACGTCCGAACAATTCACTGTTCCCCGCGGCGCGCCGCAATACCCCGTCGAGACAATCTGCTTCGACTTGACGATTACCGCCCCGAACTTCCGCCGCAGGCAGGTGCTTCGCTGCGCCACCTCCCGAGCGATATTCAGGTAATACTGATCCTCCGAAACCCGGGCCTGCAACAAATCCGCCATAGTCTGGTGCTCCTCTTCCCTTCCTCAGCATACCCACGGCCCGTTCACCTCTCGGCCGGCCGTGTCGTCGGAAACGTCGTCGGCGGCCGGGTGTACTGGCTCGAACGCAGCTCCCCCTGGATGAGAATGCCCCTGGCCACGAGTTCTTCCGCGTCGGCCGCCTGCGCTTCCTGAGCTGCCATCGTGAACGTCCACGCCCGCTTGTCCCGCACCCCGAGCATCTCCGAAACCAGATCGAAAGGCGGCAGCATATGCAGCGGCGTCTTCAGTCGCTGGTGGGTCTTGAGGGTCTGGTATCCCTCTTTGCGCAGCACCACGTCATAGTCACCATAGTCGTCGATATCCACCCGCATCGGCGTGCGGCCGACCTCCTCGCCGTTCAGGTAGACCAGCGCCCCCGATGGCTCGCTGGAAATGTCCAGCGTCCGCTGTGCGCAACCCGACCCCACGATCACCACCACGCCGGCCATCAGCACAATAAGCTTCATAGGTGTCTCAGTATAGACCCGAGTTCCCACGCCTGAAAGCCCATCGCCCGTGCCCGCCATTGCCGCCCGACCGCCCGCCGCTTATCGTGTGCCGACGTGTCCACCGGGCAACGGCGAATCCTGCTGCTCACCACCGACCTGCTGATCGGCGGCACCCCCACCGTCGTGCGAGAGCTGTCGCTGCGCCTTCGCCAAGCCGGTGTGCAGGTAAGTGTCGCTTGCCTGTCCCAATGGGGTCCCACCGCCGATCAACTGACCCATGCCGGCATTCCCGTAACGGCCCTTGGCGCGAAACGCATCACCGACTTCTTTGTACTCCCCCGCCTCGTCCGCCTGATTCGCCGCGGCCGGTTCGATACCGTCTTCAGCTTCCTGATCCACGCCAACGCAATCGCCGCCGCCGCCTCGCCCTTCTGCCGCGATGTGCGGTTCTTCCAGGCCATTCAATCCAGCATGCCCAACCCAAACTGGCACTGGCGGCTCCAGAGCATCATCCACCAAGCCGCCAAGCGAATGATCGCGCCATCAGCCTCCGTCGCCGAGGCCCTGACGCGGTGGTCGAGCATCCCGCGGCAGCAGATCGTCATCGTCCCCAACGCCATCGAGCCGGCGCATTTTCCCGCGTCGCCAATCGCCCAGGCCAACCCCCGGCCCTACCCCATTGGATTCATCGGCCGCCTTGAGCCGGTCAAACGCGTTCCTGACTTGGTGGAAGCCGTCCGGCTGCTCGGCGGCCTCGTCAGGCTCTCAATCTTCGGCTATGGTCCGGAGGAAAGAGCCATCCAGGCGATGATCCATCGCCTGCACATTGAGCCGCTGGTCGAGCTGCGCGGCCCGATCGCGCGGCCCCAGGATGCACTTCAACAGATCGGCCTGCTGGTTCTGCCTTCGTCGGCGGAAGGCTTCGGCCTGGTGTTGATCGAGGCCATGGCGGCCGGCGTGCCGGTGGTCGCCACGAACGTCGAGGGCATTCGCGATGTAGTTAGGGCGGACGAAACTGGCCTGCTGGTTCCGCCCGCCGCGCCAGGGGAGCTGGCCGAGGCGATCCGCCGGTTGGTCGTCAATGGCCCGCTGCGCCAGGCCCTCGTCCACAACGCCCGCCAGGATGTTCTGGGGCGGTTCACATGGGATGCCATCCTGCCGCAATATCTCAACGTGTTGTATCCGGACATAGGATGAGACCATATGCCCGATTTCGTTTCCCGAGCTGGCCAGAAGCTCGAATACGCCCTTGCCACCTTAGGGCTCGATGTGTCGGGGGTAATTTGCGCCGATCTGGGCTCGAATACGGGCGGATTCGTCGATTGCCTCCTTCAGCGCGGGGCGGCCAGGGTCTACGCGATCGACACAGGGTACGGCGCGCTCGATTGGAAGTTGCGCAAGGATGCTCGCGTGGTCGTCATGGAACGCACCAACGCCATGCACGCAACGCTGCCCGAGCCGGTGTCGTTTATCAGCATCGACGTGGCGTGGACGAAGCAGAAGCACATCCTGCCGGCGGCCGGGCGGATGCTGGCGGCCGGGGGAACTGTGATCAGCCTCATCAAGCCGCACTACGAAGCGCGGTCAGCACTGTTGCGCAAGGGCATCCTGCTGGCGGAGAAGCTCGATGAGGTGCTGGAGACGGTCCGGATGGACATCGCCAGGTGCGGGTTCGAGGTGGTACGAACCATGGCCAGCCCGATCAAGGGCGCGAAGGGCAATACGGAGTTCCTGTGGCTGCTCAAGCAGGCATGAGCAGGACGCGACCAATGCGGAATCGCTGATTGGCACGAAGATCAGGTTCTTCTGGCAAGACAGAGCCCAACCAGCAAGAGAAAGGGGCCCAAAAAAGGGCGGAATTACCGTGCCGAACATGCCGCGGCTTACCACGGCTGTCGCTCCTTCTCGGGCTTCTTCAACCCGGCCGCGGTAGCACGGGTCTTCAATGCCTTGGCGGTTGGTGTGTCGGGTGCGAAGTAGATGTTCTGGACCACCTTCCAGTGCCCGATGAGCGATTCGACGGCCATTCTCCACTCATCCGCGTGCGCCTTCTGCATGTCTCCGGCCATGTCGAGGCAGATGGCCAGGTATGCCGCGCGGGCGCGGTGTTGGTCGTCCTTGGGCCGGAGGATCCCCGATTCGATGTCCGCCCGCAGCGATTGGGCCATCTGGACGACTTGCTCCGCATGCGTTGCCAGCCGCTGCACATTGGCCGGCTTCTGGATGGCGATTCGGCAGACCGGGCCGGCATTGGCGAGCACTCGTTCACCCCCCTGCTCGATGATGACCTTCTCGGCCAGGTCCACCAGACGGTCGGCGAAGCTGGTGATGGTTTCGTCGGTGGGCATGTTGTCGCGGGTGGTGTTCTTGTAGCGATCGACGATCGGCCAGCCCTGGGCGAGCATCCAGCGGTAGCCGCGCATGACGCCGACGATCGTTCCGGCGGTGGCGGCCGAGTTGTCAGCATCCCAGCCAAAGTTGAAGGCCAGGCGGAGGGTTTGAGCGGGGTCCTTCTGGCCGTACAGGAGGGCGGCGATGGTGGCGCCGGTCATCAGTTCGAAGCCGTTCTTGTCGCGCATGCCGCCGTTGGCCTGGGTGTATTTGTCTTTGAGCAGCTTGCGGGTCGCCCGCCAGTCATCCGGGCGCTGGCGATGCCACTGCCGCACATCGGCGACGATCTGCCGGACCTTGCTCTGTGGATCGACGGCCGCCACGCCCGCATCGAGAACCCGTTCCAGGTCATCCTGGACAAAAGCGGTGGCGATCATCGTGCAGAACAGTTGTGTGGTCTGCGCCGGCTCGTAGTCGATCGCAACCTGCGTGTAATTCAGGCCGATGCGCGAGGCGGTCTGCGGCATCGCGGGAGCGATCAGGGCGAAGGTCTCGCAGAGGAACTGGCCGGAGATGTTGAACTCGGCCCAGGGGTTGAGTGCCAGGCGGCCGGTGAGCGGCGGCTCGATGCCGAGGTCCATCATGTGCCGGGCGTAGCGGTTTGAGCACCAGTTGCCGCGGTTGATCCGCTGCTGCCAGAGCTGGGAGATTTGCCGGGGCGAGAGCAGGATGCGGTTCTCGCGCTGCATGGCAACGATGTAGACCCATTCGAAATCGGTGTCATCATCCGTCCAGGCCCCCTGGGGGAGGCCGGGGGTGTAGGTGCGCACATCGCCCGGCTGGTCGATGTATTCCATTTCGTGGGGCAGGCCGTTGAGGTTGCCAAGCATCTGGCCGAGCAGACCGCCGCGGATCTTGTCGCGCAAGAGGTCGGCGTGGAGATCGACAGTGGGTTCGGCTGCGACAGCGATGCGGACCAACAGGAACACGATGAAGATCGCGATGAATCGCATGGGGACCTCCGAGAATCGTTGGGGCAGTGTACCCTGGGGCGGCAGATGCGCGTATGGCGGCGGGAACTCGATGGGAGGGTGGACATGGGCACGCGCTGGGAATGGTTTGCGGGGGAAAGAATGGGGGATTAGGATCGGAGATGGTGGGTGGAGGAGGCTTGGGATATGGGCGATGGGAAGATGAATCTTCAGCGCAGGTGGTGGGTGAGGTTGGGGGCGTTGTCGCTGGGGGTTGTGGTGATTGGCGTTGTCGGGGTGCGGGTCTGGTGGGGTTGGGTGGCAGATCGGCGGCTGGCCGAGGTGGTGGAGGAAGCGCGCCAGCGCGGGGAGCCGCTGCGGCAGGAGGAGCTGCCGCGGGAGGCGGTGGCGGATGAGGAGAACGCGGCGTTCTTCATCGCGCGGGCAGAGAAGGCGATCCGGATGACGGAGGCGCAGACAGAACAATACGCATCTTCGTTCCGGTGGAACCCACGTTGGGGACAGCGGGCGATGTCGGCGAAAGAAGTCGAGTTGGTCAGGCAACTCCGGGCGGCCAATACGCAGGTGTTCACGGATGTGCGGCGGGCGCGGCAGTGCACGAAGGCAGACTGGAGCGGGCTTGAGCCGAAGCACGCGCCAACTGGAGCACTGGCCGAATTTCTACGGCTGATGGCATTCTACGAGCACACCATAGGGAATGAGGCGGAGGCGATCGAACTGTCGTTGGATGTGCTGCGAGTCGCTCGCGCTGAGGGCGAAGCCAATGCTGCATATGCTCACGCGGTGGCGGCGGGGTTACGACGGGATGTCCTCATAGACCTGAACCGGATCGGTTCGGATCTGCTGATCGAGTGGGGCAAGGCGACAACTCGGCCAGGGGTGCCGGCGACGCACAAGCAGATTCTGGCGGTAATGGCCGAGCTGCTGGATGAAGAGCCGATGCGGGGGGCAATGCAGCGCGAGCTGCTGGCGGTTCAGGCCGAGTTGTTCGAGTGGTTGCGAGCACAGGAAGCTGCGAATCGGCTGCTGGCGCCGGCGTATCGGATCGGGTTTGCCAAGGCGATGCGGCAATGGTGGGCTGATGCGGATGTCGTGGGACAGCCCTGTTGGCGGCTGGCCGAGCAGAGACTGCATTTGATGAGGCCACAACCCTGGCACGATGACATATCCTGGATGAGCCGTGTCATGCTGGAATTCGAGCCACATCCGGGATGGCCGCACTTCATCCCAGCACGATATGAGGACATCATGTTGAGCCGCATGAGCGCGGTCTCGCTTGCGATCGTACTGTATCGTGTGGACCATGGGAATCGGTGGCCGGTTGCGCTGAATGAACTGGCGCCGCAGTACCTGCCGGCGGTGCCGCTGGATCCTTATTCCGCCGACGGCCAACCGCTGAAATACACCACGAAGGGGAGGCCCCGCCTGTACAGCGTTGGAGCGAATGGAAGAGATGATGGTGGCAGCGACCTGGCGACCGGCGGAGGCGTAGCCCAATTCGGGCAGCCGGCCGACGATTCGCTGAAAGGAGTGGATTCGGTAATGTACCTCGTGGCAATGCCGCTATCAGCGAACGCTGTGGATGACGATGCGAAAGAAGCCGATGACCCAGCCGACGAGCAGCAGCGGGCCGACGACAAGCAAAAGGTTCCAGGCCGGCCATAGGATGGCAAAGCCGATGGTACGAACGGTGGAGCAGCGGCAGGCGGTGCGAAGCATGACCAGCGTGCTGAGCCCGCAGATAAACAGCCAGATTTCCATGACCATCATCGCCGCGCCAGCGGGAATGGCGAGGAATATGAGCCACGAATTCTCCAGCCGCCGGCTGTATCCGAAGGCCTCCTCGTACCACGACACGCACAATCCGGAGATGCACATCACGAAAGCAAATACCCCAACAAGGCCCAGGATGGCACCGCAATAGCGAGTCAGGGAAGCAGCGCGCTTCGCGGATTCCGCATCCGTGTCGTGGGGACACAGGAGGCGCGTGGGAATGGCGGTCAACAGGAAAGGCAGGAGGATCGCAAACGCGACGATGACCGGGCGCATAAGACCGGCCTTCAGCGGCATAGACAGGGTGGGCAGGGACCTGGTGGTGCCGAACTCTGTGGTGATGCAGTCAGAGTCGTTCGGCAATGCCCGTGCAAGAGGCCTGAAAGCCACATCCTCAAGTAAGCTCCAGAACGATCCTACAAACAAGTCCTCCGGGATCAGCATGGGGAGAATGAGGATGGGGATGAGGGCCAGGGCGACGTTGATGCGGCGGAAGTGGCGGGCGGATTTCTCGCAGACGGGGCGGGAGGCTTCCTCGGCGACTTGGAAGGGGTGGCGCGTCAGCATCCAGAGGGTCTCGAAATACGCGCGAATGCGGCCGATGCGGATGCGGTGGACCCAGGGAATGCGCGAGGGAGGCTGGGCGGGGTCAAACTCCCGGCCGCACTCCGGACAGCGCAGGCTGTCGATGCCGCGAAGATCGTAACCGCAGCCAAGGCAGAAGAGATCGGGCGAGGCTTGGACGTCCGACGAGTGCATCGGGGGGCATTATAACCAGGCTCCCCAGGCCGGGCGCCAATCACCCATCCTTGCGCGCCCAGTCGTAGGGGATCTCGCCGGAATGGGGGTCGAGCCGGTATTCATCCGGCTCCTTGTAGTTGTAGCACTCGGTGGTGTAGTTGATCACCATGGCCTCGGTGTCGCTGACGCACTTGAAGCCGTGGTAAACCAGGTTGGGAATCTCGATCAGCAGCGGCGAATGCTCGCCGATGAAGAACTCGTTGACCATGCCCCGCGTGGGCGAATCCTCGCGGGAGTCGTACAGCACCACCTTCATCATCCCCTTCACGCAGACAAAATGGTCGGTCTGCTTCTTGTGGTAGTGCCACGCCTTGACCACGCCGGGATAGGCCGTCGTCATGTAGACCTGGCCGAACTTCAGGTTCCCCAGTTCCTTGTCATCGGCCCGGATCATCTCCATCAGCCGGCCGCGCTCATCGCAGTTGACCTGGAGCTTCTTGACGACCACTCCCTTGATCAATTCCCTTGCCATCGTTGGTTCCTCGCATCAGATGCAAACGAACCGGGCCTAATGCCCGCTCGTTAATGATTATCGGATGAGCAAACGATTCACTTGCGACAAAACCTGCTGTTCCAACACCATGGCTCCGTCCACCTTCATTATACGTGGCCTGACAGCCGAAAGGTGTTCAGCCAGGGCAAGCGCCACTTGGAGACTGACTTCGGGCACCGACAACGAAGCCAGGTTGTACGTCGGCGGGCTTGCCCTCGGCGTTGCCCATGCCGCCATTCACGCGGTTCTGCAAATCGAGTCAGGGGCTCAAAGAATACGGCACTCAGGCACACTTAACGATCTGGCCGGCCCAATCGCCATGGCTCTTGCTCCAAGGGGGATTTACCCGGCACAGGCAAGACCAGCAAGACCTCAAGCATTTGACCGGCATGCACAATGAGCGTTTCTTCAAAAGCCAGAGTCGCACGGCCTGGCGACAGGGACAACGCGACACCGAGTTTCCGGCCGTCAAGGCTTACGGCGGCAGCATTGGGCCTCGCTTCCGGCGGCAAGGCAAGGTGCAGGCGGGCGAGACGCAGTTGGCCCCATTTCAAGGTGACCTGGGCTCGTTGTTGCCCATCCCTGATCTTCTGGCTGAAGGTGCCCCACCCTTGAGCCGCCGTGAATGCACATCGGAAGTCCGCCGGCGTCAACCGCGGCGCGAAGGCCAGATCGCCGCGCGGGCCGTGGTACTCGTAGCCGCAGGCAGCCAGGTAGACGCCAAAGCTGGCCATGGCCCTGGCGTAGTGATCGCCGCACTCAATCTCGTTGAATGGATTACGTCGAAGCGGATGGTAGCGGTCGTGGATCATGCGCGTGATTGCCAGACCTTCAATAACCATGTCTTCCCAGAGCATGTGCGCGGCCACCTGGTACTCGAAGCCTGTCATGCACTCGTTGAAGTAGCTGGCGAAAGTTTCGTTGCCCTTCTTGAGCGAGTCGGCATCACCCTTCGGGAAGGTGCACATCAGCAGGCCGCCCTCGCCGGCCAGAGCATACCAGCGGCCCTTGGGGAAGGCATTGCGGTAGGGCCCGACGTCGGGCGCAAAGTTGTACCTCCACAGCGATTTCAGAGCGGTCTTCACCTTGTCGGCATCGAGGATGCGACCAAGGCCCACCTGGAAGGCCCAACTCTGCCCAAATACCTGGTCAATCTCGCAGCCGCCGTAGGAACCAGGTGAATTGGGATGTTTGGGATCGCCCCGATGAATGAAGAACTCGCCATTGAACAGTCGCCGGGCGATCGCCAGGCTGCCAGCCTCAGCCAGTCGGCCGGCGCGCTGGGCGAAGGCTTCATCGTTCATCTCAGTCGCCATAGCCTGGCCGGCCTTCAGGGCGGCGACGTATAGCGAGCTGATCCATGCGATTTCGCCGTGCCAGGCATCGTCCAGAGTGTTGTACTGCGGTGCGTCGAGAACCCCGTCGTTGTCGCTGTCGAGGCTGATAAGCCACTCGATGGATTTCCTGACCCTGGGCCAGTTGTGTCGGAGGAAAGCCGAATCCGGACTCATCTGGTGTTCGCGATAAGCTCGGAGGACCGTTCCCGCCTGCCCGTCGGCGGCGCCGTTCATGGCGACCTCTGGACCGCGATAGCCGATGATGCCGGTGTTCGGCTGGAACGAGATTCCGAAGTCCACTCGCTGGCGTGTGTCCCGCTCCAGCTCAGGAAATATGCGCGCTGCCGCCTGGGCATACTGCCACACGTGCAAGCACGTGCCCGGGCAGCAACCAACGCCTTCCCAGCCGTAGAATCGGCCATCCCTGAACCGGTAGCAGGTCGTCGTGGCGAGAATCGACGTGTTGATGAACGCGCGGTCCAGAAACCAATGCGGCAATGTCGAGTCGTA
Organism: uncultured Tepidisphaeraceae bacterium; assembly: GCA_964570205.1. Taxonomy (GTDB): domain Bacteria; phylum Planctomycetota; class Phycisphaerae; order Tepidisphaerales; family Tepidisphaeraceae; genus CAZMXI01. The sequence continues at coordinate 8,740 of CAZMXI010000103.1, read as the reverse complement.
CCACGTATCGCGCCAGAGGACCGTTTGACGGCATAGACGGTCGGCTTCGGCAGCGATGTAATCCGCCACCTGGGTCGCGGTTGCGAATCGTCCGGCGTAATGGCGGCCAACAACGCCCTTGAATTGCGGAAGGCGGGCGTTGGGGAAGTGCCACGCGATGACAAATCGAATGCGTGTGCTTTCGCCTGCGGGCAGGGCAACTCGCCGGCCGATGCCGCCGATCAACCTATCCTGAAGGGGTTTCAAGACGGCGTCGTCGGCGCTTGGGGGTGGCGAACGGAAGACAGATGCGGGCAGTTTCTCTGCCGGGAGCTCGGCCCAGACGAATTCCGCGGCCGACGCGGCGGCGTGGTCGCCAGGCACGGCGGCAAGAAGCGCCAGGGCCATGGTTCCGTAGTCGCCACGATCGGCCAGCGCAACGGCCGGCACGCGCGGCTCATCGCTGAAGACGATGTCATCGCAACCGACATTGCCCCAGCCACCCTTCTCGTTGTCAACGACCTGGATTCTGGCAGTCTGCCCGCTCCAGCGTCGCACATCCCAAGTGTGCGGTGACAAGCGGTTGTCATTGCGACCCGTTGCCGAAAGGACGGCCTTTTCCTTCACGATCAGGTTCACGCAAGTTTTGCCTGCGTGCGATCCTCCGCCGACTAGAAAGTTGATGTAGTCGCGCGCGATGGTGAATGGCCTGCTGGTCAGCGTACCGATGGCGGAGTCCTTGGCGGCGACATCGCTGCCGGGCGAGGTCGCATGCGAGTTGATCAGTCGCTGACCCTCAGCCCCAACCTGCCCCTGGTAGGCCGGAATGTCCGCTTGCGCGACAGGACCCACGCCGAACGCTTCGCCTGTCGCGGTCCATCCTTCGTGCGTCCGTCGCTCAAAACGGTCGAATACGATGTCCGGCCGCTTGGCATCGCGCGGAGCCTGCGCAACAGCTTGGGCGCTGCTTTCCACAAGGGTCGCGCCATCGCCTCGCACGACGCGGTTGCAATGCTGGCCGTCGACGTCACCAGGACTGCGTCGGCACACCGCGTTTTCCAGCCAGCCGGCCAACGTGACATCCATCGGCTCCTTGCCGGTATTGCGGAGCGTAAACGACATGATGGTTGCAGGCAGGCTCGAATCATCCAGGTTCAGCGGAATGAACGGAGAGAACGCCTCCAGTGTGACCTGAATGCCCAGACCATTGTCGCGGTATTCGACAGTTCCAACAGGATACTGTTCTTGAAAACGGATATCAGCAAAACCAGAGCGGTCCAGACGTCGCTCGACGGGCCCTGAGGGCGTCTCTACCCTGACGGCGAAGCCCTGCTCGATTTCGGACAGCGGTTTGAGCGGCTGGGCATAGTGGTCACCCCGCCAGCTTGTTTGGCGATTATCGTTGAAGATGTCCCAGAGCCACAGTCTCCCGTCACCGCCAAGGTAGAGCTGGCCGGCGCAGACGCCGCCAATGGGCAATCCGATGTGCTCCAACTCCCGGTCGCGGTAAATGCGCCGTTCGCCCCGGTCGAAAAGCGATTTGATCCATAGTGGGTCAAGCTTCTTGTCGGCTGGCACCAGCCGCTCAAAATCACCGGTTTCAAACGGCCCGGCGATGGCGGGAATGGGCAATGCCGCAAGGGAGGCAGCGCCCAAGCCAAGGACCTTGAGGAAGTCTCGACGCGGCCAATCCGATGACGCCGTGCCGTTGGCGCCGGCGCAGCATGGGTCAGACGCATCACGACAGTCGGACGGCTTGAAAGCCTGCTGGGCGTCGGGGTCCTGTTGATTCATCGCACGCTCCATTGCAACGGACTGATCCGCCTTTGCCGCTCGATCCCCTGAAAGTCGCCTGATACTGCGCCAAACGAGCCGCTCGTTGTCGCAATGCCCGCGGTTCGCCGCGTCTGCCCGGGAGGAGTCGGCCCACCCGGCGCCTCGCCGGTTCATGGCAGAGCGCCGGCGGGATGGCCGACATTGGCCAAGCCGCGCGCAGGGCTGTCCGGAGCCAGACGATAGTCATTGTGGCTTGCGTTCAGGAACTTCGGGTCAGCCACGAGCGAGTTCCCATCCAGGCCACGCTGTCGTTGAAACGCCAGGAAATCGGCACTCGCGACCTCCTTGTCCTGCCAAAGCAGCATAGGACCAGCCGACTGGAACCAGCAGTTGCGATCGAGCACGAGCCCCGCCGTCCAGTCGCGTCCGCTCAATCGAAGGCAGCTATGACGCGCCTGGCTGAAGATGTTGAAGCGAATGACCACGCCTTCGGTCACGGCGACGTTGTCATAGAACATGAGGTGCCGGCCGTTGGGATCGGGTCGCTGCCGGTGGCCCCAGCCGTAGCCGGCGTTGACGCAGGTGTTGTGTTCGAAGCGGATGTTCTGCGTTCGGCTGCCTGTACCGCGATTCCAGTACTCAAAGGAGTACTCGCAATTCCAGATCACATTGTGCCGATAGGTGATGTTCTCCTGCACATTCACACCATCGCCCTGGTTGGTCAGGGCGGCGTCGTAGATTTCCCACAGGCGGCAGCCCTCCACGACACAGTCTCTCGCCCCCGACCAGAATTCCACGCCATTGCCGAAGCGAACGGGCTTGCCGTCCGGCCGCGTAAACTGGTGGCCGCCGCCGATATAAGCCACATCGCAATCGCGCACGGTGATATGGTGTGTGCCGCCACCGCCGATGCCGTGGGCCGCGCCGTACTTCAGCGCCAGATCCTGATAAGCGATATAGCTGCGACCTCCTTGGTCGATGATATGCTTTCGCAGGGCCATTTCGATGCTCCGGTGCCGCCGGGCAGGATTCTCGGGCGACCGAAGTTTCACCTGTCCTGTGCGGGCATCGTAGAAGTAATCGCCTTCGTCCCGCAGGTCTGCCTCCTGCCATTTCTTGTATCCGGTCGATTGGCCTCCGTCGAAGATAATGTTGCCCACGTCGACATCCAGGGGAATTGACTGGTTACAGCGAGCGAGGAGAAGTTCCTGCGGCTGGATGAACAGGGATGTGTCCGCCGGCAGAGAATCACCGAGGTAGAACGTCAACCGGGCATCGCTGGCAGTCTGGTTCGCCCGAAAGCGGATCGTGTGCTCACCCCACGCGTTGCCTATGGCCGGAAGTTCCGACGCGGCGGACGCATAGGTGGTGTACGGTGCCCCATCCTTCATGATCTTCGCTTGCCCGGGCGTGAACGGCCGCGTGCTGCGCGCACGAAAAACAAGCAGGTAATACGATCCCTCAGTGACCTCCAGCCCGGACACGATCAGTTGAATGTGTTTGCCCTCCGTTCCTTTCTGTCTGCAGTCCAGGCGAAATCCAATCCGGCCATCGCCATCGGTCGGCAAGGTGGTGAGAGTGCACGCCGCGACTCCTTCCCGATGCACCCACCATCGCGCCCGCCGCAGGTTCGTCTGCGTCCCGATGGGTTCGAATCGCACAGGAACCGTGGCCCAGACACCCTCTCCACAGGGTTGCCAGTCGTCCGAGCGGTCCATGGCCACAGAGCCCAGCAGCAGTGGCTTGGGCCCCTCGCCAAATGCGCTGTAACGGATAATCCCCTTTGCGTCGCCGCTCTGCGGCCGAAGTTGACCTCGCCACGATTGGCCGCGCCGAAACAGCACGGCATCACCAGGCTTCAAACTGGCGTTGTTGACTCTGTCCAGCGAGCGCCAGGCCGTCTCCGGCGTGAGTCCATTGCGATGATCATCGCCGCGCAACGCATCCACATGGAATACGCGGGATACTGAGCTGTTCTGCGCTGCCCCGCCGTGAGCCGCGTGCGAGATCATGAACGCGATCGCGATTGCGAGGCACCCTAAACGCATGCAATCCTCCTGCGTGAGACGGGGGCCAGATTATGCTCGAGCAGGACCACCGTCCAGTCGGCCGCGTTTCGGTGCTCGCATCTTCAGTCTCTGCAACCTTGCCGTTCGCCCCCCGCCGGATTCGAATGAGCCGTGACATCGAACCGGTTGGCACGCCTGCGGTCTCTTTGCGATATCCGGGAGCCCGGCCGCGCCTTGCGGTACAGTGTACCATCTCAGGTCCCCGCCAAATGCCGCCGTCATTTTGCATCAGCGCTCAGGCTCACCGTGATTTGCCTCACAGGTTCATCATTCCTGTCCAGGAACCTCGCACAGAAATCCGTCGCCCCGCGGCCGTTGACCACAGCGCATTGCACGATGTTCGGCCCTTTCTTGAGCGTCAGGCGCTTGGAGACCCCATCATCAATGACCGTCTGGCGGTCGCCATAAATGCCGATGACTTCCTTTCCGTTGACCCACCAGACCGAGGCCGCGTTCGAGCCGATGGCCAGGCGGACATTGTTCATCTCAGTCGGGCAGTTCACGACGGTGACGGCCCAGAACAAGACGTTGCTCGTCGGTTTGTTCATCGCATAGGCGAAGTGATAGAGGTTGACGTTGTACTCTGTCGTGTCTTGGGCATGCCACGTCAGCTCCGAGCCGTTCAAACTCACCTTGTCACCATCCTTCGGAAGGACCGTGAGCTGGTTGGGAAAGAACTCGGTCTTGACAGTCGTCTGGACGACGCTGTCCGTCAGGCCGTTGGCCGGTATGGGATCAAGGATGAGCCAGCGCTGGATAAACCCGTCGGCGTCGGGCGCCTTGGCGGGCGTTGCGGGACGACTAAGCGTCCGCGCGGGGCCGCGCGCTCCTCCTCTGGCATCGACACCGAGGCCACCGCCGGGTGCGGCAGCGAGGGTCATCGTGACAGCAACCGCGGCCAGGGAGAGCGTCGAGAAGATGGTGCGTTTGTTCATGGGAGACTCTGAAGGTCGAGTTGTCAAGTTCTCATCCCTATCACTCGATACCGGGTTCTGTTGCCGGATTCGGAAGATCACGGCACTTTCAGATTCCACCGCTGCTTGTCGCTCTTGGGATCGAACCTGGCCAACGTCGCGAAACTGCTGCCGACGGCCGAGAGGGCCAACGGCTCCTTGGAATTCGGGACTGCCTTGGGCATGATGCGGTAAGTGCCGTCGCCAAGCTGGTCGATGCGCCACAGTTGCTCGCTCCCGCCGGCGAAGGCCGGTACCGCCACCAGTTCTGCATCTTGGGTCGCAGCCAGGGCCCGATCGGTGCCGGCGATGGTGATCTTGAAATAGGGCGATCCGAAATGGCCTCCTTCCTTGGTCACCGGCGTGATCGTCCACTTCTGCTGCGCCTGGAGCATGTAGTTGGACATGCGGATGCTGATGTCGCCGGCGGGCCACTTCTGCGACACCTGCGCTACGTCCTGGGCCGGAATCACCCCGCCTGTGCCGCCGAACATCCCGCCTCCACCACGTCCGCCTGGCGTTTCGGTTCCGGCCGCGCCTCCGCCACGTGCTCCCGCGGCAGGTATTCCGCCGGCGCCGCCGGCCGCGCCGCCCCGGCCGCCTCGGACCCGCCTGCCGCCAACCGGCACACCCTCCACGGCCAGTTCCAGCGCGGTGCCCGTCCGCACCGATTCGATCTCGTACGTGCCCTCCTTGACGTTCTCGCCGGCCACCGGCCAGCCATCCTTCCACAGCAGCGGGCGGATATCCAGTACGCTGGCGCCCCCGCGGTCCAGGTCGGCTTCGTAGTGACACGAGAACTTCTCGACGCCGTCGCCAAGCTCAATCAGGCCAAAGTGCCCGGGGCCAACCACGCGGCCGGACGAGCCCAGGAACAGCTTGCCACCACCCTTGAGCATGTCGAGGCCCGTGTGGTCTAGGAACGGACCGGTCACCTTCCTGGAGCGACCTACGCGAATATTGTAGGTGGAGTCAGCGCCGACCAGGCAACTGCCCCGGTTGCCCAGCAGGTAATACCACCCGTCGCGGTAGATGATGATGCTGGCTTCGTAGTTGATCGCGATGTTCACGGGCTTGTCATTGGGGTCAAGACGCTGGCCCGTCTTGGGGTCGAGCTCCACCAGGCGGAGGTAGCCGAAATAGGAGCCATAGGTCAGCCAAAGTCTTCCGGTCGTCGGGTCAAGAAAGGCGCCCGGATCGATGGCGTTGCAGTCCTCGACGCCGTCGGAGGAGGCGACGACACCACCCTCTTCCCACTTGTAGTCGGGGGAATTGGGGTCCAGGGTCTTGTTCCAGATCATGTTGATGTCGGCCCTGGGCTGCCCCCCGATGTTTGCGGCAACATACATGTAGTAGCGGTCGCCGACGCGAATGAGATCGGGGGCCATTCCGCTACGGGAGGCTCTGACCCCGCGACGCCAGGTCCAGCCATCGTCGGAGACCATGCCGCCGCCCCGCGTGCCCCAGAGGTAGTACTTGCCATCGCATTGGATGATGGTCGAGGGATCGTGCACGCCAATCTGCCCGTCCAGGGCCGCTGCCTGGCAGGCCAGCACGAGAAGTGGTGCTGCGAAAAAGGCCGATTTCATAAGACCTCCGAGACCAAACTGACCGTGCAGAACAGGAGCATACCTACCTATCCATCCGACCACCGAATCATGTTACAGCGTCCACATGACCAAGCCGACCGACGGCTCCCGGCCTGGAAAACCGGCGGAAAACTCGCTGCATGAAGTGATACAGGATGTTGCGCCAACGCCTGGCGTCGCGGCCATGGGAATCGGGCGTTCCAAACGTGCGAGATTCTCCTTATCACTATCTGGGAATCACTTGGTCTTCAGTTTCAACACCGTGATGGAATAGGGTGGGAATTCACGCGCGAAATTGGCGCCTAGATCGCCCGCTTTCTCCGTACGCGGAACGAGCTTCTTGGGTTGATCGAGGGAGTTCGTGTCATTCAGGCCGGTTGCGCTCAAGATGACCATCTCGCCTTCGGGGTCGATCTTCGGCACGCCGTCGAGCTGGATGTTGACGGGCCGCACGGAGCCGGATGCATTTACGACCTTCAGGTAAATCACTCCGCTCGTACTGTCGCGCGTGGCGCTGTAGAAAACCTCGCGGATCTGGCGTGGCGGAGGAGGATTGCCCCCGCGCATCGCCCGTTGCTGCCATTGGCGCGTCGGGATGTTCTGCGAGGCGGTGGCGAGAATCTCATCGCCGACCATCGTGCTGAACATCACCTGGGCGTAGTACGAGGGCGAGCCGTAGCTGGTCAGTGCGTCGTAGCCGATCAGGTCCGAGCTCCACTGCATCGAGCGGCCGTTTCCAGTCAGTTGGCTTACATTGACGAGAAGCGGTGCGGAGCAGGACAGCAAAACGATGTCCGAATTGCGCTCCATGCAGGTCATCCAGGCCCCGTCGCCGATCGCTCCGGCCATGTTCGGCGTGGGCGAGCCAACGCGCGTGGCCCACTCGCCGGAGAAGATCTTGGACGGATTCGTCCGCGAATACGTGTCGTATTTCAGGGACTGGGCCATCATTTCTTCCATGTTCCGGTAATAGTGCTCATCCACCAGATCCGGCGTGCGGCTCTTCACCCACAGGCTTTCGGGTTGTTCATAGCCGGTGGAGGAAATGACCTTCAGATGCGGGTACTTCTTCTTGATGGCGTCATAGAATTGCGCGAAACGGCCGTCGTAGGTGCCATTGCGGTCGGGGCCGCTGCGATCGAACCAGTCTTCGTTTCCGACCTCCACGTACGTCAGCTTAAACGGCTTGGGATGCCCATGTTTCGCACGCAGCGCGCCCCATTTGGTGGTGTTGGGGTCGCCGATGAGATACTCGATCTCCTCGAGCGCTTCCTGGACATAGGGCTCCAGTTGCGGGCCCGCCGGGATGACGCCGCCGCGGCCGAGGCAATAGCCGGCAAAGACGCCGAGCAGCGGTTCCATGTCGAGATCCTCGCACCACTGCGCGAACTCGAGCAGCCCCATGCCGTCGGTGGACCAGTAGCCCCAGGGGCTGGGATGGCCGGGACGCTGTTCGACCGGTCCGATGGTTTCCTTCCAGTTGAAACGCTGATTGAACGCGTTGCCCTCAAGATAGTTGCCGCCGGGGAACCGCAGGAATCGGGGCTTCATGGCCGCGAGCATTTCCATGAGATCAGCGCGGTTGCCGTTCTCGCGATTCCTGTACGTGGGCGGGAAGAGGGAGACATTCTGCAGCCACAGCGTACCCGGAGTCTTCGTCGTTAGCTTAAAGATGTTCTCCTTGGAGGCGGACACGTTTCCAGTCTTCAGCGTGGCCTGAAACTTCTTCCACTCGGTCGTCATGCCGGCGATGTCGGCACTGGCGAAGGTGGTCTTGCCATCGGCGCTTTCAAGGCTGACGGCCACGGGGCCGGAGAAGCCAGCCGAGGACTTCGCGAAAAACGAGACGCGATAAGTGGTCTGTGGCTTGACAGGAATGCCCCAGTATCCGCCATTGGCGATGCCGGCTGGAGAAGCCGCAGAGGCCGACGAGGCGTCGAGTTTCAAGCTGACATTCAGGAACTCGTTGAGCGGGCTATTCGTGTCAAGCACCATCGAAGCGCCGCCGATGACGGTCCAGAACCTGGGCTGGGTGTCCGGCCTGAATGTGACGGGAAGGTACTTCCCGGCCTCGTAGGTCTCGGGCGTGACACGCGGGACAACAGCATCCGCCTTGAACGAGCGGTTGCGAATAAGTTCCCCGTATATCCCACCCTCGTAGGCGAAATTGATTTCCTCGGTCATCAGCCCGTACAGCATGGGGCTGACCTTGCCCGTGACGTTGCCCGCATCAATTCGCAGAACGGTGGGTCCGCTAGACACGACGGTAGCGGGCGCTGGGGCGCCCGGAGCAGAAGGTGCAACTGCGGCGGGAGTTGACGCGGGCGCGCTTGTTTCGGCGCCGGATGGCGGGAGAATTTCGACTGCGCAGATC
>CAZMXI010000102.1:0-18053 GCA_964570205.1 uncultured Tepidisphaeraceae bacterium | reverse complement strand
AGCAATTCCGCCTGAAGGCGAAGGTTTCGACCGTTAAGATGGAACAATGAATCGCATGCAAACAGGAGTCCGTTGATGAAAAGCAGAAGCATCGGTTTTGTTGGCGGAGGCCGGGTCACCCGGATCATTCTGGCGGGCTGGCAGAAGGCAGGCGCTGTTCCGGCAGAGGTCATGGTCAGTGATCCGTCGGAGGCCGTGCTGGCGAACCTGAAGGGGCAATGGCCGCAGGTGTGCACGATCGTGAATGGGAATGCGGAGGCAGCAGGGCAGGACATCGTGTTCCTCGCGGTGCATCCGCCTGCGGCCGCGGAGGTCACCGCCCAGATCAAGCCGAGTCTCAAGAGCGGTGCGATCCTTGTATCGCTGGCACCGAAGTTCACAATCTCGAAGCTGTCGCAACTGCTGGGCGGTTTCGCCCGAATTATGCGTGCGATTCCCAACGCCCCCGCTGTTGTTGGAGCGGGATTTAACCCGGTGGCCTTTGCGCCCGCTCTTTCGGATGCTGACAAACAGGCCGTCCTCGATCTATGGACTCCCTTGGGCGACTGCCCGCAGGTGGCTGAAGAGAAGTTGGAAGCCTACGCGATCCTGACCGCGATGGGACCGACGTATTTCTGGTACCAGTTCTACGAGTTATGCGCCCTGGCCGAGTCGTTCGGGTTGACCGCGCAGGAGGCCAGGACCGGCCTGGATCACATGGTCACCGGCGCGATGCAGACGGTGCTGCAATCCGGGCTCACCGCCGAGCAGGTCAAGGACCTGATCCCGGTCAAGCCGATGGGTGAATCCGAAGCGGCCATGGTCGAGGCGTACCGCACTCGGCTTACGGGTCTGATGCAGAAGATCAAGCCATAACCGGGGCCAGTCAGAGCCCGGCAAGAAGGAGACGCGTGCCATGACGAAGCTGCAGATTCTGGGAACTGGTTGTCCCAAGTGCAAGAAGCTGGCCGAGAACGCGGAGGCGGCCGCGAAGTCGCTGGGGATGGAGTATGAGCTGGTGAAGGTGACGGACATCGCCGAGATCATGAAGTACGGCGTGATGATGACGCCGGCGCTGGCCGTAGACGGTGTGGTCAAGGTCGTCGGCAAAGTGCCGGATCCGGATGCGATTAAGGCGTTGATCGGCTAGACAGGAAGGAGCATTCCAATGAAACGAATTGCGCTGGTCGCGGGCGTTTGCGTGCTGTGCGCTGCGGTTGCGGCGTCGATCCATTTCAACCGTCAAGCGATGGGCGGTGAACAGGCGAGGCAGGATCAGCCCGGACTTCCTCGGTTACTCGACATCGGGTCGAAGACGTGCATTCCGTGCAAGATGATGGAGCCGGTGCTTGATGAGTTGAGGAAGGAGTACGCCAGCACGATGCGTGTGGATTTCGTGGATGTGGGAATCGTGGACAATGTTGCCGTCGCCAAGCGGCACAAGGTGGACGTCATCCCGACGCAGATATTCTTCGACGCGGCGGGAACGGAACTGTGGCGGCATGAAGGATTCATCTCCAAGGCCGACATCCTGGCCAAGTGGCTGGAATTGGGTTTCCCCATGCAGGCCGCTGCGCCGGCTTTCAGCCGGATGGCGCCGGCAAAGGCGGATGCGCGCGCGAAGGAGAACGTCTGCTACATGTGCGACGGCAACATCGATGCGCGGACGCGCGTGCGGGTGACAACCGAGAAGGGGCCGGTCAACCTCTGCGCCTCCCACTGCTATTTTATCATGTATTCGTGCCTGACAGAGGACAAGTCGGGCTTCGAGCAGAAGGTGGAGGTGGCTGATTGGGATTCGGGCAGGCCGATCGCCGCCGCAACGGCGGTGTACCTGTATGGGGCGGACGAGAGGAGCGGCCGGCCGACAATCAAGGCGTTCGCCCAGCGTGACGCCGCGGTGAAGGAGCGACAGGCGGCCGGCGGGAACATCGTGACCTGGGCCATCCTGCAGCAGAAGGAACTGGCGACACGGTGCGGATTCTGCGACCGGGCGTGCTATCCGGAAGATGCAGCGATGGTCAAGGTGGCGGGCGTGCAGACCTGGGGATGCTGCTCGCACTGCGCATTGGGCGTGGCGGCGCGGACAGGGAAGGACATCGAGGTGCACGAGAAGGACCGATTGACGGGCGAGAGGATCGTCGTCAAGACGGCCAACGGGAGCATCAGTTCGCTGGCGCCGGCGACGGCGGTGGCCTGGTTCGGACTGAAGAAGGCGGCGGACGGCGGCTTCGCTTCGGCGGGTTGTTTTCATCAGGGATTCTTCGTCAACGAGGCGAACCTGCGGAAATGGGTTGAACAGAACCCGGCCGAGGTGGGCAAGCAGATCACGATCGCGCAGGCGCTGGCGGACAAGATGAAGCTGACGCCGCAGCAGATTCAGAAGGCATGCAAGATCGGCGAATGCGCGCCGAAGTAGCGTGTGCGGCCGGGGGTGGATGCGGCAAAGGAGCGGCCATGAATGCCAGGCGACTTATCAAGAATGTCCTGCTCGGTTTCGTGCTGATCAGCATCGGCTTTGCGCTGGGGAAGGAACTTACACTGCGATCGATGAAGGCGAGCAAGTGGGTCCCTGACTCGGCCGGTAATGACCGGGTGATCGTCTACTATGTTCACGGGAGCATCCGCTGCATCACGTGCAACAAGATCGAGACGATGGCGCATGATGTGGTGGAGCGTGACTTTGCCGATGCGATGCAAACCGGGCGGGTCGAATGGCGCACGGCGAACTTCCAGGAGAATCAGGCCCTTGCGGGGCGTTACGACATCGCATCGAGCACCCTGGTGCTGGTCAGAGTGGAAGGCGGGAAGGAAGCGGCGTTCAAGCGGCTGGACAAGGTCTGGACGCTGGTCGATGACCCGACGGCGTTTTCGACGTACATCGCCGACGAGATCAGGGCGTTCATGGGCGGGGGGCGATCATGATTCCCTGGTTGTCGTTGGCGACGGCGTTGTGGTTGGGGATTCTGACCAGCATCAGCCCGTGCCCGCTGGCAAGCAACATAGCGGCCATTTCGTTTATCGGCCGGCGAGTGGGCAGCACGCGGCAGGTGCTGGTGTCGGGGCTGCTGTACACGGTCGGCCGGACGATTGCGTACGTTGGACTGGCGACGATTGTGCTCGCGGGATTGATGGCCAGCGGCGAGATCGCGCGGTTTTTGCAGAAGTATCTGAATCAGTTGCTCGGGCCGGTGCTGATCCTGGTGGGCATGCTGCTGCTGGGACTGTTCGAGGTGACGGCGTCGGTGACGCTGGCGGGGGCCGGCGTACAGGCGAGAGCATCGCGCGGCGGGGTGTGGTGGTCGGTGGCGCTGGGGGCGCTGTTCGCGCTGTCGTTCTGCCCGGTATCGGCCGGTTTGTTCTTCGGCGGCCTGATTCCGCTGTCAGCGACCAGCGGTTCCAGGATGCTGCTGCCGACGCTGTACGGCGCGGGTACGGCGCTTCCCCTGATCGTTTTTGCGTTTCTGATGGCATTCGCGTCGCAGTCTGTCGGCCGGGCGTTTGACCGATTGACACAGGTCGAGCGATGGGTGCGGACGGCAACCGGGATCGTCTTCGTTCTGGCGGGAGTCTATTATTGCCTGACGCACATTTTTGGTGTCCTGGCGGCCTGGCGGTAACCGGTCGGCCTACAGGCGGTTGAGAAACCGTCTGTCCTGAATCGAAAGGAAGCAGTGCGAGCATGGGCAGCGGCAACGGGTGGTTTCGGAAGACGATCAGTCTAGGCTGGAAGCTGGCGTTGGTCGCGGCCGTGGGCGGATTCATCGTGTACCAGATGCATTTTGCGCCGGTTTCCGTGCAGTCGCAGGTCGCCGCGACAGGCTCAATCCAATCGGAGGTGCTGGGAACAGGGACATTGGAGGCGCGTATTCAGGCCACCGTCAGCGCCAAGATTTCCGGGCGAATCGCGCAGGTGCTGGCTGACCAGGGGGATCGTGTGACAAAAGGCCAGCTTCTGGCGACGCTGGATGATGGGGACCTGCGACAACAGGTGGAGATGGCCAGGGCCGAACTGGCCGCCACAAAGGCGGGCGTGGACCGAGCCGCCGCGGACGTGGCGAGGGCCGAAGCGAGTGCGGTCTTCGCTCGCGCAGAGATCAAGCGAATCCGAGAGATGCACGAGCAGAATGCCGTGAGCGATTCGGAGCGGGACCGGGGCGTGGAGAGGCTGGGCATCGCCGAGGCTGAGCTTGAGCGGGCGCGTGTCGCCAAGGTGGAGATGGAGCGGCAGGTGGTCAAGTCAGAGGAGTCGCTTCGTTTCTACCAGGAGCGGCTGGCGGACACCAAGATCGAGAGCCCGTTTGACGGGCTGATCACGCTGCGCAGCCGCGAGCCGGGCGACATCGTGGTTCCAGGCGGCGCCATCATGCAGGTGATATCGATGGAGGAGATGTGGGTGTCGGCCTGGGTGGACGAATCGGCGATCTCATCGCTGGCGGTCGGGCAGCCGGCGCGGGTCGTATTTCGGTCAGAGCCGGGCAGGTCCTATGCGGGCGCGGTGACGCGCCTGGCGCCGCTGGCCGACCGGGAGACGCGAGAGTTTCTTGTGGATGTGACGGTCAAGGATCTGCCCAAGACCTGGGCGGTTGGCCAGCGGAGCGAGGTCTATATCCAGACGGCGAAGAAAGATAGCGCATTGCTCGCGCCCCGCCAGGCGGTGGCTTGGTCGGCGGGCCCGCCCGGGCTCTTCGTATCCGACGGTGGACGGGCGCGGTGGCGCTCCGTGCGCCTTGGTTTGCGCGGCCTGGACAAGGTTGAGGTGATCGAAGGCCTTGCGGTGGGCGAAACGGTGATTTGGCCCAGCGATGCCCAAGGGCGCCTGACCGACGGGCGGGCGGTGAGGGCGCGATGAACCTGGCAAGCCGGGACATACGGCACAACTTCGGTCGATTCGTGCTGACGACGATCGGGCTGGGGCTGCTGCTGATGCTGGTGATGGGCATGGGCGGCATCTATCGCGGGCTGGTGCAGGATGCGACGCTGCTTGTGGACCGCATCGACGCCGATTTGTGGGTGGTGCAGAAGGACACGCGCGGGCCGTTTGCGGAGGTATCGCGCATTCCGACAAGCATTGAATACCGTGTACGCGCGGTGCCCGGCGTGCTGAGCGCGCAGGGCTTCGTGTCGCATACGATTCAGCGGGAACACAACGGGAAGGCGCTTCGGATCACAGTACAGGGGCTGGCATGGCCGGAGGACAAGGGCCAGTGGCTGCCGATCGTCGCGGGCCGGCCGCTGGCGCAAGCGCATTACGAGATGATCGTGGACACAGCGCTCAAATTGCCCCTGGGAGAGAAGGTGCGGCTGGGCAAGGACACTTATACGGTGGTCGGTCATACCAAGGCGATGGTGGCCCCGAATGGCGATCCGATGGCGTTCTTTTCGCTGCGGGACGCCCAGTCCATTCAGTTCGACAATTCGGGAGAGGCAGTGCGACTGGAACGATCAGCGCGTTACAGCCGGGCCGAGCGGATCGACCTTGGCCGCACGCAGCCGCTGCTCATCGAGCGAAGCCAAGGGCCTTCGTCAGACATTCCCGCGATTGGCCCGGCGGCCGTCAGCGCCATCGTGGTCAGGGTCGCGCCGGGAGTGGATGCGAGGCAGGTGGCCTCGGTGATCGCTTCCTGGCCGGACGTGACCGTCCATGACTTTGAGGGCCAGCGGCAACTGTTGTTGGCAGGCGTGGTGGATCGCGCGAGGCGGCAGCTCGGGCTGTTTCGCGTGCTGCTGATCATCGTTTCGGCCATCATCATGGCGCTGATCCTCTATACGCTGACGCTGGACAAGCTGCACGACGTGGCGATGCTGAAGTTGATGGGCGCGAGGAACGGAGTGATCCTGGGTCTGATTATGCAACAAGCGATTCTCCTGGGGGCATTGGCATACGGCGTAGCTTATGTGATCGGCCAGTGGGCTTTCCCGCTGTTCCCCCGTCGAGTGATCGTCACGACGGAGGACCTGTGGATGCTGGCGGGTATCGTGGCGGGAATCTCAGTGGCGGCAAGCGTGCTGGGGATCGCCAAGGCGCTGAGCGTTGAGCCCAACGAGGTATTGTCATGAGCGCCGACGCCGTCATGGACCAGCCGGTATTGCAGGCCAGCCACCTGATGAAGACTTACGGCAGCGGCCACACAGAGGTGGTGGCCGTGCGGGACGCGACGCTGAGCGTAGCGCGGGGCGAGATCATCGCGCTGCTGGGCCCGAGCGGTGCAGGCAAGTCCACCCTGCTGACGCTCATCGGGCTGATCCTGCCTCCCGATTCGGGCACCGTCGTCATCGGCGGAACCACGGTCTTCTGGGACCACCGGATGCGCGTCCAGGTCCGGCGTTTTCGGCGACAACACCTGGGATTTGTTTTCCAGAAGGCCAATCTAATCCCCTTTCTGACAGCTTCTGAGAATGTTCGGCTGGCGATGGAAATCAATGACCAACCGGCGCGTGCGGCCAAGCGGCGGGCGATGGAGTTGCTGGATTACCTGGGCGTGGGTGAACGGGCAAGCCATCTGCCCTCGAAGCTGTCGGGCGGCGAGCAGCAACGGGTCGCGGTGGCAAGGGCACTGGCGAACCGGCCGAGCCTGATTCTGGCCGACGAGCCCACCGCCGCGCTGGACAGTGTGCGCGGACGGCAGGTGATGGAGCTGTTCCGAAAGGTCGCCCATGAACAGAAGGCCGGGGTGATCGTGGTAACGCATGACCATCGGGCACTGGATGTGTTCGACCGAACCCTGGAAATGGAAGATGGCGAGCTGAGGGTCGCGCAATTGGCGACGCACAAATAGCCCGCCTGGCAGAATAAGAGAGGCACAGGGCGGACGAATTGTCCATCCCCGTGCCTGTTCTGTTTATTACGGTGCTCGGTTCTACTTGGCCGCAGGGTCGGGTTCCGCCTTCTCAGCCAGAAGCTGGGGGATCATCTGATGGTAGTTCTCGCGGGCATCGACGGTCCGGAGGATGCCCTTGCGGTCGATCAGAAACATCGTGGGAATGCCGTTGATGCCGTATTCCTTGGCCAGGGGATGCCACTTGAGCTCCGGGTTCTTGGCATCGAAGAGCTGGGGCCAGGGCATGTCGGGGTTCTTGGCGATGAACTTCTTGAGGTCATCACCCTGGAAATCGCACGACACACCGAGGACCTCGAGGCCCTTGTCGTGGAAGTCCTTGTAGGCCTTCTTGACGTTCGGCAGTTCGTCGAGGCAGGGCGCACACCAGGTTGCCCAGAAATCAACGAGGACAACCTTGCCCTTCCAGTCGGCCGTGGAGAACTTATTGCCGTCAATCGTGGTGCCCTCGATGATGAGGGGCTTGCCCGCCATGTTCTTGAGCTGGCGCTGCGTCTTCAGGTGACTTGCGATCATCTGGGCGGTCGGGCTCTTCATGTCGTTGGCGATGACCTGCTCGACGCGCTCCTTGACCTCGGCGTTGGCTGCGCCCTGCTGGAGCATGATCATCGCCTGCTTCGCCAGCAGTTCGCTGTCGGGGTGGGCGCGGGCCGCGGTCTGGAGATCATCAACCACCTTGGCCTGCGCGGCAGCGTCCTTGTCGTTGAGCCACCAGCGGCTGAGCAGATCAACGCCCTTGTACAGCACCGTATCCTTGTCATCCTTGTTCTTGGCCCCGGTCTCAATGCGATGGAGGGTGTCTTTGTCAGCCAGCATGGCGAGCATGACCATGAGAAACATGCGGTCATCCTCGAAGCGCATGGCGCCGTGCTCGCCCATGGTCGGGAGCTTCTCCAGCAGGCCGAGCGTCTTCTTCATCGGCGGTATGGCTTTGGGGGCCAGTGCCTGTCTCTTGGCAGGGTCGAACAGGTCGGTCATGTTGGGCACAGCAGCGCGCAATTCCTTGGAAGCCGTGTCCAATTCCTGCATAATCTGCATGGCGGCTTGAGCTTTGGCCTGGTCGGCGGCAGGATCCTGGGGCTGGTCAGCGCCAATGGCCGGATTCACCTGGGTGAAGACCATAGCGATGACCATGAGCCCCAACAGAGAGGCAGTCAGCCAGGTCCTGGTCTTGTTGTTCATCAGCATTCAGTCGCTCCAAAGGGTTTAAGCTACATATGTCCGGGCAGAACGGCTCGGGCAGAAGATTAGACACGTTCACACACGCAATGTTAATGAGTCAGGGACAAATCCGCGGCCTGCGGACGAACGGGAAACGCTTGACGGGGGAACAGCGGAGGTATCGAATAGTCGGGACATGCACAAGACCGTTGTTATCAATGCCGTGGGCCTGACGCAAAGACTGCTGGGCTCATCAACGCCAAACCTGAGGCTCTTCGCCAATGCGGCCTACACAACCACAATTGGAGCGGTTCTGCCGGCGGTCACCACAACGGCTCAGGCAACCTACCTGACCGGCACCTGGCCCAACGAACACGGCATTGTAGGCAATGGCTGGTACTTTCGCGATGAGCGCGAGGTGAAGTTCTGGCGGCAGTCGGACGGTCTGGTGCAGCGCCCGAGGATATGGGAACACGCTAGGCGCATCGACCCACAATTCACATGCGCTAACTTGTTCTGGTGGTACAACATGTATTCGGCGGCGGATTTCGCGGTGACTCCGCGGCCGATGTACCCGGCGGATGGGCGCAAGATACCCGATGTTTGGACGACGCCGGGAGATCTAAGGGACTGGTTACAAAAGGAGTTAGGGCACTTCCCACTATTCCGATTCTGGGGCCCTGCCACGTCAATCGAGGCGACCGCGTGGATCGCCGAGGCGGCCATTCGGGTGGACCGACGGTTTGACCCAACGCTGACGCTGATCTACCTGCCGCACCTGGACTACTGCCTGCAAAGGGCCGGGCCGAACCCGGCGGCCGTTGCCAATGACCTGAGGGATTTGGATGTCATTGTTGGCAGACTGCTGCAGCATTACCGGGGGGCCAGAGTTGTCGTTCTCTCGGAATATGGGATCGTGCCGGTGTCGCGGCCGGTACATCTGAACCGGGTATTGCGGGAAGCCGGGCTGATCAGGGTACGGGAGGAGTTGGGGCGGGATGTTCTGGATGCAGGCGCCAGCGCAGCTTTTGCGGTGGCCGATCACCAGGTGGCGCATGTCTATGTGAACCATCCAGGCCGGCTTGGCGAAGTACGGCGGCTCGTGGAATCAACGCCCGGCGTCGCTCGCGTGCTGGACGATGGCGGCAAGCGAGAGCATCACCTCGATCACCCCCGATCCGGAGAGTTGGTTGCCCTAGCGGAGCCAGATGCCTGGTTTACGTATTACTACTGGCTGGATGACCGACGTGCCCCGGACTATGCGCGGACGGTGGACATCCACCGCAAGCCGGGATATGACCCCACGGAGTTGTTCATCGACCCGGCCATCTCATCGCCAAGACTGAAGCTTGCATGGACTTTGCTCAAGCGAAGGATGGGGTTTCGCACGCTCATGGAGTTAACGCCGCTGGATGCAACGCTGGTGCGCGGTTCGCACGGATTGGCGGCCTCGAAACCGGATGAGAGGCCGCTGCTTATGTCCAACCAAGAAGGACTGCAGGCAGATCGGCCGGCCGTCGAAGCAACGGGAGTCTATCAGGTGATCCTCGACCACCTCATGCTTTGAACGGCGGATCAGGCTTTCTGGCCGGTGAGATTCTCCAGAAACCGGCGGGCCTTGATCGCCTCCGCGGTGACCGCCTTCGCGTCGCCCTTGGCGAGGCACTCGACCACGAGCGGACCGGCGGTGAACCCGCCCTTCCGAAGGCGCGAGAAGACCTGTCGAAAGTCAACACGGCCGGTGCCCGGCGTCACGAGCACCTCCTTGGGCAGCAGATAGTCCTTGACGCTCATTCCGGCGACGAGGCCATCGACCATCGCAGCATCATCAACCGGGTCGAGCTTGCCGTCGGAGCAGTAGAAGATGTTCCCTGGGTCGTACCAAAGCCGGAAGCTGGAGTGGTGGACGCGTTCGATGGCCTTGCGGCACTGCGGGCCGGTGGCGTTCTGGCCCCCGTGGGGCTTGATGGTCAGTCCGATCTTCTTCGATGCGGCATAGTCGCAGCACTCGGCAATGGCCTTGTAATAGTCGTCGTAACGGCGGGCATCGCCCGTTCCACCCAGGAGCAGGTTCGGACAGGCGCAGGCCGCGCAATTGTCGATCTGGTGCTTCAGTCCCGCAATGCCATCGTTGAGGGACTTGGAGACTGAGAAATCGCCATAGACAGAAACAGCCTTAAGGCCGCGTTTCTGCACTTCATCTCCGATCTGGGCGGCTTCTTCGGGGGTCGTCTGCGTGGTCATCATGACCCCTGACTTGCCCTTGGCCGTCATGATGCCCGCATATTTGAAGCCGGCCTCGGCGATGGCATCCAAGGCAACGCGATATTCGTATTGGTCCCATGGACGGGTATAGCAGCCGATCTGCCAGGTTTCCCGATCCGCGCCTCGCGCAAGTGCAGTCAGCGCAGCCGAAGCTCCGGCGGCCAGCACCGCCCTTCTGGTGATGTGTGGCATATTGGCCTCCGACGGGCGACGTTATCCGGCAGGCGCGGCGACTTCAAGAGATGCCTTCCTTAATCCTCAATCGCACAGGCCATACCGCTCAAGAGCGACGTGGACGCCATGGTCGTTGTTGGATGGCGCGATCCACGTGGCGATGGCCTTGACGTCGGCATGCGCGTTGTCCATGGCGATGGAGACGCCGGATGCCTGAAGCATCTCGAGGTCATTGGGGGCATCGCCGATGGACATGACCTGGGACATGTCGATGCCATAATGCCCCGCGACCACTTTGAGGGCGGCGGCCTTGTTGACACAGCGATCCATGACCTGGAGCAGTTCCGGCTCGCTGGAGACGGCGGCGATCTGTCCGCCAAACCTGCTGCGGAGCATGTTGGTCAGCTCACGCACCTGGTCGCCCGATCCCAGCAGAAGCAGCTTCGTGATCGGGTGCGTGCAGAAGTGATCCACGTGGTCGATCACGTCCGGCCTGAAGAGTCGGCCAGTTTCAGTGGTGAATCGTCGGGCGAAGGCTTCATCAAAGTCATCGGTGAACCAGCGATCCAGAATCTCGCAGGAAACCAGGATATCGGGGAAGCGCCCACGTGCAGCGTCGATCATCGCCCGGACGAGGGTGCAATCCATCGGCTTGTGGAAGACGAACCTACCGGCTGCTTCATCCCAGATGGCCGCCCCATTGTAGTTGATCTGCCAAGTGTTGAGCCGGAGTTGGCGATAGATGTGACGGACCGATCGTGGCGGGCGTGCGGAGGCAATGACCACGCGAACCCCGCGGGCGGTGGCGCACCAGAGGGCTTCCGCAGTCCGCAACGACACTTCCTTGGCATCGTTCAGGAGCGTGCCGTCGAGGTCGATGGCAATAAGGCGAATTGGAGCTTGAATCTCGGCCACGCAGCGATTCTATGGCATACCGAGTAGGTGACAAGGGCAGCGGAGAGGTAGAGGAATCAGGCCGGTTCGTGTATGGTACGCGGACGATGAGCGCAGGACCTGTTGCGGAGCATTCGGCCCCGTTGACTGCCACCCGGCGGCGTTGGCCGAGGATGCAGGAGGCCGGGTTGGTCGTCGTGATCGTGCTCATGGGCGCTTTCCTGACGTTTGCCGGGGGGTACGTGCCTGACCTTCACACGGGGGAGGAAGTGAACAACTTCTTCCGCGCCAAGAACATGCTGGGGGGCATCCTGACTCCGATGTCGATGTGGGCGATCATGGCGATCGGGGCAACGTGCGTGATCATCGCCGGCGGAATCGACATCTCGATTGCTTCGATCTTCGGCCTGGCGGCGCTGGGGACGGTGGCGATTCTGCAGAATCTGCCATCGGATGCCGGGCGCTGGGTGACCATCCCGGTCGGCTTTGCGGTGGGAATGGCCATCGGCACCCTGTGCGGGCTGATCAATGGAGCCCTGGTGGTGGGACTGCGGATGCATCCGTTCATCGTAACACTCAGCACGATGAGCATCTTTCGCGGCATCTGCAACGTGGCGGTGCCGATGAAGACACTGCCCATCCAGCCGATGCACGTGCCGGACTCATTCACTTTCCAGTTCATGATGTACCAACCCATGACCGGGCTTCAGCCGATGCCGACGGTCGTGATGGTGTTGTGCGCGCTCGCAGGGTGGTTCTATCTGCGGCGCACGGTGGCCGGACGGGAGAACTACGCCATTGGCGGCAACGAAGAGGCCGCACGTTTCTCGGGACTGGCGGTGGGCCGGATCAAGATGCGCGTGTACGCCATTTCGGGCCTCAGCGCGGGAATCGCGGGCACCGTGTGCGCGGGATACTACGGATCGGCATCAAGCAACACGGCCCTGGGCTGGGAGCTGATGGTGATCGCGGCCGCGGTGGTCGGCGGAGCCAGTCTCAGCGGGGGTCGCGGCACGGCGCTGGGCGCATTGCTCGGCGCCATGATCATCAAGATGATTGAGAATGGGATCGAGATCATGCAATATGACAAGGAATACAGCATGATCATCGTGGGCGCGGCGATCGTCATCGCCGTCGCAATCGATCAGTTCAGCGAATACCTGCAACGGAGCAGGGCGTTCAGCAGGGCGTAGTCCGAATACGAGACCTGGCCGGGAGGCTTTAACATGAACAGCGTATGGCGAGTGGCGTTGGCGTGCGTGCTGGCGTTGTTGGTCAGCATGGCCGGATGCAAGCGGGAGGGCGCGGCCAGCGGCGGCAAGCGCAAGGTAATCCTCGGGATTATCGCCAAGAGCCAGGACAACACGGTTTTCCAGGTAGCGCACGCGGGCTTCAAGACAGCCGCCCGCGAACTCGGTCCCAAGTACAACGCCGAGATCGATGTGCGGATCATGACGCCCCCGTCAGAGGACGCGACCAAGCAGGCGGAGGCGATTGACTCTCTGGTGCGCATGGGCGCCGCGGGCATCACCATCGCGTGCAGCGACGCCAACATTGTCAAAGCCGCCATCGATCGCGCAGCAGACCAGGGCGTGGCCGTGATGTGCTTTGATTCCGATGCGCCCGGCAGCAAGCGGTTCTGTTATTACGGGACGGATGACATCGACTGCGGCCATCGCATCATGCGCGAGCTGGCGAAGATCATGGGCGAGAAGGGCACCGTCGCAGTGCTGTCCGGCAACCCAAGTGCGCCGAATCTGAAACTGCGGATCGAGGGCATCCGGAAGGAGCTGGCGAAGTACCCGAATATGAAGGAAGCCAACAACGGCAATGGTGTCTTCTTCCTGGAGCGTGAAACGCCTTCGGATGCGGCGGAGCGGTGGAAGAGCGCCACGCGTACCACGCCGGGCATCGAGGGCTGGGCGATGGTGGGCGGCTGGCCGTTGTTCGTGAAGGGAGCTGTGGAATGGGAGCCAGGGAAGATCAAGGTGGTGTCGGTGGATGCGCTGCCGCCGCAGCTCGAGTACGTTGAGAGCGGGACCGTGCAGTTGCTGCTGGCGCAGGACTGCTATGGCTGGGGGGCCAAGTCGGTCGAACTGCTGATGGAGAAGATCATCCACAATAAGGCGCCTGATCCCGCGCGGGTCATCGATCCGCTGAAGGTGGTCACCAAGGACAACGCCAAAGAGATGGCCGGAATGTGGGATGTGTGGTTGAGGAACAAGTAGCGCCCGGATCAGATGGTGAGCGGTTGACCGAGGGTTTCGTCCAGTTTCAGGGCATCAGCAAGCGTTTCGGCGGCGTGACGGCGCTGGATGGCGTGACGCTCTCGATCGCGCGTGGCGAAGTGCACGCCTTGATGGGGGAGAACGGGGCGGGCAAGAGCACGCTGGGGAAGGTGCTGGCCGGAATCCACCGGCCCGACCATGGCGACATGCTCATCGATGGCAGGACAGTGCGTTTCCACTCCCCCGCCGACGCAAAGAAGGCCGGGATCGGGATGGTGCACCAGGAACTCGCGTTCTGCCCGGATTTGTCTGTGGCGGAGAACCTCTGCATGGGCAGGTATTCGCGGCGGTTTGGCGTGATGGTGGATGAGGCCGACATGCGGCGGCGCGCAACGGCGTTGTTGCGGCAGATCGGCGTGGCGATCAACGTCGATCTGCCAATGCGGGCGCTATCGACGGCCCAGGAACAGCTCGTGCAGATTGCGGCGGCGGTGGGCACCGGGGCAAGTCTTCTGGTGTTCGATGAACCAACAAGTTCACTGTCGGAGCCGGAGGCGCAGCGACTTTTCGAACTGATTGAGAGCCTGCGGCGCCGCGCCGTGACGATGATCTACGTATCGCACCGCCTGCCGGAGGTCCGCAGGCTGTGCGACCGAATCAGCGTGCTGCGGGACGGCCGATACGTCGGCACCCTGGATCGATCCGAGGCAACCGAGGACCGGATCGTGCAGATGATGATCGGGCGCACGATCGACCTGTCGGCGCAGGCGGAGCGTCCGCGGGCAATCAGCGCGGCGGCACGGCTGCGGGTCCGCAATCTGAACTCGCCGGGGAGATTCACTGACATATCCTTCGATGTGCGGCCGGGCGAAATCGTCAGTCTCGCGGGCCTCGTCGGGTCGGGGCGAAGCGAGATCGCTCAGTCGATATTCGGGCTTGACCGTCGTGCAAGAGGATGCGTGGAAGTGGATGGAAGGCCCATGCGCCTGGGAAGTGTGCGCGAGGCGATGGAACGGGGAATCGGGCTGGTGCCGGAGGATCGCAAACGGCAGGGACTCGTCCTGATGATGAGTGGGCGAGAGAACTTCTCGCTGGCGATGCTGCAGCGGCTGAAGCGGCTGGGAATGCTTGATCGCGCCCGCGAGCGAAATGAGGCGTGCCGAGCATTCGAGCGGCTTCGGGTCAAGACACTGTCGGTGGATGCACCGGTGGCGACATTGAGCGGGGGCAATCAGCAGAAGGTGGTGCTCGCGAAGTGGCTGGCGCGCAACGCCAGAGTGCTGATCGTGGACGAGCCCACACGCGGGGTGGATGTGGGGGCGAAAGCGGCCATTCACGACATGCTGCGGGACTTGGCGGCGCAGGGGGTCGCAATCCTGGCCATTTCATCGGAAATGCCGGAAGTGCTCGCACTGTCGACGCGAATTCTGGTCATGCGCGATGGCCGGCTTGTGGGCGAGATTGCCGGCACAGAGGCAACGCAGGAGATGATCCTGCGCATGATGGCCGGGGTAGGCCATCCCGCCACCCTCGTTTGACGGAAGGCGGCGTGACAACAACCGCTTCTCAGCTCACATCGTGGCAATCCGGCGCACCATTTCCATGTTGCAGTGACGAGTTTCAACTTCACCGCCGGCAGTCTTCTTAAGGCTGCCGCCGGGGCGGTAGGACAGAAGGAAATGGTCGGGGCGAAGGCTGACGTCCTCGAACCCGGCCTCGGCAAGGATGCTGCGCTGGCGATCGATCAGGCGAGCCAACTGGTCGCGGTCGACAATGCCCATGTGCTGCGCCTGCCGGGCATCGATGGGAGTCCAATAGCCGACATCGTCGGGGGCCGAGTTATCGTCCAGGCCGCGCCAATAGCCCCAGATCGTGATGTAGTCAGGCTCGACCCGGAGAATCGGCTCGCCCTCGGGGCTGAGCAGGTCCCTGCCTCGATCGAAACGACGGGTGTCCAGAACGGTGCCGCCCGGGACCTCGGAGGACTTGGCGGTGACATAGATGGCGCGCGGGTAGGTCGTCAGGACGCCTTTGGAAGCCATCTCCAATGCCAGGTCGAACTCCTCGAAGGGATCGTTATAACCGTGCAGAAGCACCCTCTTATAGCCCGGATCATCCAATTCACCCGAGGGCAGCTCGCCGACGCGGGAAACCTTCCATACCAGGTGGATGCGGTCCTTGGTCTGGGCGTAGAAAGTGCGGTTGCTGCGTGAAAGGGCAATCTGCTTGCTGCGCCATCGCTCCGGCAAGAAGTACCCGAACAGCTCGGGATCGTTGCCGACAACCCAGAGAATGCCACCGGTGCTTTCGGCCCGGCCGTAAATGTAATCGACCCTCAGAACCTTGGCGGGATGCAGATGTGCCGGGAAGACCCGCTGGCCGACGGGATGAAAGCGGTCACGCTGGAGGAAAAGGTATCGACTGCGCAGGGCAGCCTTGACGGCCTCCTCGTGCTCGGGAGTCCGGGCCAGCAGTTCGTAATCAACGAGCGCATAGACGGTCTGGCCGCGACGTTTTCGGACATCGTGGCCATGCATGCGCAGGATCAGGTGTGTGGGCTTATGATCGGCAACGATATAGCCCTTCTCCCGCAGGTCCTCCTGGACCTTGTTGGTGAGCAACTCGAGTTCCTTCTGCTGACCCGGGGCGCCATGGAGGGTGTGGTTATAGGCCTCGATGGCGTTGTGTCCCTTGATCCAGCCATAAAGAAGGATGTAGGAACGGAGAATATCGATCTCAACAGAGACATGCCGCGCGAGCTTGCGCATGATCCGGTCGCGCGACCGGCCGGTCTGCCAGAGTTGCATGCGCTCCGGGGGAACATAGATGGCCAGCGGCTTCTGGGTATGAATGCGGAGGCGGGACTGACTGTGGGTGCCCTCGCGCAGCTCCATGACGAGGGAGAATTCCTCGAACGGGCTGTTGAATTCGGCGTTCATGACCCGACTTAGGGCAAAGGTGTCCAGTGGAACATCCTCGCCAACACGGGACCATTTGACGACCAGGTCGAGGCTGGGGATGCGTTGGCCGGCGATCGGTCGTGTGGGCACGCGGTACACGGCGGACGACCCCTGAAGGCGTTCCCGCCGGGTTTGAAACCACTCACTCTCGTACCAGTTCTCCGGGCGAAGGTGATCAAGGAAGGGCAGGCCATATTCTGTGATGTACAGGTCGCCGTCGTCGTCGGTCTTGAAGTGGGCATAGTTGACGCCGAGAATGCGGAGAAACGTGGCGTTGGGCGGCAGCGAGCGCAGCTCCGCGTGGGTGATATCGCGCGTCAGCGAACTGACGGACGAGGGCGAGACGAAGGAGTGAGCTCCGAAGCGGGTCAACATGGCGATGGCCGATAGTAATACGATCGTCCGGGACGAGCCCAATATCAAGATCGCAGGGCATTCGGTAGGCGACGCGGCGCGCCCCGCCGACCTCACAGGGCGGTTCACCCGCGGTTATCGGACCTTGCCGGGCCTTCCAACTCTACCGGTTCCGGCAGCGCGAGCTGGTCGATATAACGAGACTCAAAACTTGGATCAAGGTTCAGCTCAACCACCTCGATCATCGCCCCGACCTTGGACAGCTCTTCGAGGATGCCTCCGTCCATCAGCGACAGGTAGGCGCCCGCCAGCGACGTATTGCCCACAGGCTGAATCTGCCCAGCATGAAACCCCGGAAGCAAGCCGCATTCGATGGCATGGTGCGAATCCATATGGGTGCCGAAGCCTCCCGCAAGGTAGAGCGTTCTGACATCGGTCGGCGAGAGGCCGGCATGATCCAGCAAGGTCAGAATGCCCGCGGCGACGGCAGCTTTGGCCTGCAGTAGCCGGGCGATATCCAACTGGGAAACCACGATGTCGCGTCCCCCGTCACCTTCGGCCAGACGCACGGCCAGGTCTGCGCCGTTCCACGGGATGACGCGGCCGCTATTCAAGGCGGAACGAGCGAATCGCCCGGTCGTGCCGATCAAACCGGCGGCACGGCCCTCGGCAAGCAAATCGAGATAGGCGGAACCGCAGAGGCCGGTGGGCCGGCGGACGCAATCCTGGCCAATCCACGCAACGTCAACCGAAAGGGACTCGGCACCGATGCGCACCGAGGAGATGGCGCCGGCGCCGGCGCGCATTCCGCAGGAAAGGCCACTGCCCTCAAAGGCCGGGCCTGCCGCCGTTGCGCAGGCAGTTAACCGGCCGGCATGCATGAGAATGATCTCCCCGTTGGTGCCGACATCAACCAGGAGGCTGGGGCCGCGATCATACAGGAGGCCGGACGCAAGGATGCCAGCGCAGAGATCCGCCCCAATGTAGGCCGAGGCGACGGCAAGCAGGTGTATCGCAGCGTCAAGTCGGCATATGGACGGCGCGTCATCGCCCAAAACCTCGGTGGCGGTGAGGATGCGGTGATCCTTGAAGACCGGCGTGAACGGAGAAACGCCCATCGATGCGGGATTCACTCCGGCTAGCAGATGCAGCATGGTCGTATTGCCGGCAAAAACGTATCGGGCGACATGCTCTGGCCC
>CAZMXI010000101.1:0-18293 GCA_964570205.1 uncultured Tepidisphaeraceae bacterium | reverse complement strand
ATCTTCCCTACATCCTCATCATCATCGACGAACTGGCCGACCTGATGATGACCAGCGGCAAGGAAGTCGAGCAGCACGTCGTGCGATTGGCGAAGAAGTCCCGCGCGGTGGGCATCCACCTGATCGTCGCCACGCAGCGCCCTCAGGCGAACGTGGTGACGGGCCTGATCAAGAGCAACATGCCCAGTCGCATCGCGTTCCGGGTAAACAGCCGAATGGACTCCCGCATCGTGCTGGACCAGAACGGAGCAGACCTGCTCCTGGGGCAGGGAGACATGCTTTTCCTGCCGCCGGGCATGAGCAAGCCGATTCGGTCGCAGGGCACGTTCATTGACGACAAGGAAATCCGCGAATCCGTGCGGCTCGTGCGCGAACAGGCCGAGGCGCAGTTCGAGCCGGAACTCGTCCAGATCAAGTCGAAGCTCGACCTCAACGACATGGAAAAGGACGAGTTGTTCGACGAGGCCGTGCGGATCGTGCTCGAGACCAAGCGCGGCAGCGTATCGCTGCTCCAGCGCCGGCTGACGATCGGCTACTCGCGGGCCAGCCGGCTCATCGAGATGATGGCCGCCTCGGGCATCGTGGGCGATTACAAGGGCTCGCAGGCTCGCGAAGCGCTGCTCACGGTCGAAGAATGGGATGTGATGCAGGCCCAGCGGCAGAAAGATGCGGAGGATGGGATGAGCGTCTGATCGCCGTCCATCGCAGGCAAATGGAGAAAAGAAACGGGCCGTGGCTTCATGAATGAGGCCGCGGCCCGCTGCCTTTCGGTGTGTTGACTCACACGAGGCGCACTTCACAACTGCCGTAGTCGATGGAATCAGCCGGATCATCAAGGTTAGAAATCGAACCGCGCCGGTAGAAGCCGTCGAGGTCGTATCCGCGCCAACTGATCTTCTTGAGCGAGTCGGCAACAATGACGCTGCTGCCGTTGTCGAAGTCCGGGTTTGCGACCGTTGCCGATCCCATTCGTGCCGCCGCCAGGGTGGAATTGACCACGCCAAAAGGCTCGCCCTTCAGACCCTTGATCACCACTGACTTGATCGATGTCGGCGCGTTGAAGTCGGTGACATCAAAGGGCAGGAAATCGGTGCCGGCGAAGATGTTCGAGTCTACGACTCTGCCAATGACGACCGACCCGATGTTGCCCAGCTCGGCGATAATCTCGGAGGAGTCGATCGTGCCTTTCGCGTTGAAGCCGCCGAGCACGGTCGTGTTCGCCGGGCCGGTCAGGCGTATGCTGTAAACCAGAATATCGCCCGCGGCCGTCAGGTTCCCGATCGCCGGCGCTGTCAGGCTGGAGAACCGCATGTCGCGCACGCTCATCTTCTTGACCGCAGCGTCGAACATCATGTCGCCCGTGACGTCCCGGACGGCCAGGGAGACGTATTGCGTCGGTTCGCCTCCCACCGCGATGCCAACACCCTGAACATCCCTGGCGATGATTGAGCCGACGTGATTGCCCGCAAAGTCCACGCCATTCAGGTCGCAGTTCTTTGCGGTCAGGGCCTTGAGGGGGCTGGTCGAGACGATCTCACCGATCTCGATTACACCGTCCGTCGCCCTGCTCTTCTTCACGGTAATCACCAGAACGCTCTTCTCCGTCGTGCCCTCGATGGAAATGCCGGTCGGCGTGTTGGCGACCGGGTCCAGATCATAGTTGACCGCTCCCGGGCCTTTCAGCCGCATGGTGTAAGTGTCGCCGTTGGTTTCGACCAGGGTGATCCCCTTGGCCGGAAGCACCACACTGAGCATCCTGCGGGATTCCAACGATTCCACCAACGAGTCGCTGCCCCCACGAGCCCGGCCAGCGCGCGCCATTCGGTCGATGCCAGACATCCATCCTCCAAGTTGAAATGAGAATCAGGGCCCGACGGAACAGATCGCCCCATCGTTGCAGAGCAATATAGCCGAACCGTGCAACGCGTCAAATTGGCACTCCGGGCCCGTTCGCGCGGACGACCGCCTGGCAACGGCGCGCTCGCCCACGACTACTTGAGTATGGCCGCGCTCGGCGTAGTATAATCTGGACCGACTCACATTTATGGAGATGCCTATATGCGTATGGACCGCCGCCAGTTTCTGACCACGACGATCGCCGGGGCCGGCGCGATGATGCTGTCACAGCAGGCGCCCGCCGCTGATCAAGCCGGATCGAATGATCCGTTCCAACTGGTGCCGCTGAACAAGACCGGCATCAAGGTGTCCCTGATCGGCCTGGGGACGGGCATGCGGGGCGGCATGCGCCAGTCGAACCACACCCGCATGGGCAAGGACAAGTTCGAGGCGCTGGTCAAGCATGCCTGGGATCGTGGCGTGCGGCTGTTCGACCTGGCCGACATGTACGGCACGCACACCTATTTCGCCGAGGCGGCCAAGGGCTTCCCGCGCGAGAAGTACGCCATCACCACCAAGATTTGGGTGCGTCCCGGGGCGCTGCCCGAGAGGGAACGACCCGACGCCGACATCCTGCTGGACCGTTTCCGCAAGGAACTGAAGACAGACTACATCGACCTGGTGCTGATCCACTGCATGACGGACATCAAGTGGCAGGACCAGCAGAAGCGATATATGGACAAGCTGGCCGAGCTCAAGGAGAAGAAGGTCATCCGGGCCCACGGCGTATCGATCCACTCGCTGGAAGCTCTGAAGACCTGCGCCACAAGCCCCTGGGTGGATTCCGTGCATGCGCGCATCAACGCCTTCGGCGTGGCCATGGACGACAAGCCCGAAGCCGTCGCTCCGGTCCTCAAGGACATCCATGCGGCCGGCAAGGGCGTCGTCGGCATGAAGCTGATCGGCGAGGGCAAGTTCCAGGATGACTTGCGCAAGAACGAGTCGATCAAGTATGTTCTGGGCCTTGGGGCGGTCGATACGATGATCGTCGGCTGCGAGACCCCCGAGCAAATCGACGATTTCGCCAAGCGCGTCGAGGAGCAGCTCAAGGCCCGCGCCAAGACCGTCTGATTCACCCACTGCGCATAGGCCATCACTCCGGCCGGACCGCCTGAGGCTGTCCGGCCGGTTTCTTGCGCTCAACAGGCGACTCGGCCGCGGTGCCGCAAGACATGGGAAAGCCCGCAGCCATCAAGGCACCGAACTCGCCCCTGCGCCCGAACGCCGGTCGCCTCGCCCTGGAAGACAGTCAATTCCCGTGAACAAAACTCCTTGAGCGGACTAATAGACGTTGGAGACCTGACCAACCAAGACATGCCCCCAACTCAAGGAGAATGGAAATGGGACCGCAGAAGAACGTGAAGAAGAAGCCTCTGACCCGACGGCAGCTTCTGGGCCGCGCAACGGCAGCGGCCGGCTTGATGATCGTGCCCCGGCACGTCCTGGGAGGCGAGGCTGGCCCCGCCCCCAGCGAGAAGCTGACCCTCGGTGGCATCGGCGTCGGGGGCATGCAAGGTCTGGGCGACGTCAGCAACGTCGCCAGCCAGAACATCTACGCCCTCTGCGACGTGGATGAGAACCACCTCAACAAGGCGGCCGCCAAGTTCCCCAAGGCCAAGCTCTACCGCGATTTCCGCGAGATGCTCGATAAGGAAGCCAAGAACCTCAATGGCGTCACCGTCACCATCCCCGACTTCATGCACGCCACCGCATCTCTCTGGGCGATGGAGCGCGGCATCGGCGTCCACTGCCAGAAACCCCTGACCTCCACGGTCTGGGAGGCCCGCCTCCTGGCCAAGGCCGCCCGGAAGTACAAGGTCGCCACCCAGATGGGCAACCAGGGCTATTCCTCGCAGGCGACCCGCATCGCCTGCGAATATATCTGGAGCGACGAAATCGGGGAAGTGAAGGAGGTTCACTCCTGGAATGGCGGCGGCTTCTCCCGCGGTATCACCCAGTGGCCGCCGGCCGAGCCCGTTCCCGCGACGCTGAACTGGGATATCTGGCAGGGCCGCGCCCAGGAACGCACCTACAGTTCCAAGATACATCCCATCACCTGGCGCGGATTCCTCGATTACGGCACCATGATGATCGGCGACTGGGGCATCCACCAGTTAGGCCCGGCCAACTGGGCTCTGGGGCTGGGCGAAACCTACCCCACCAGTGTCGAGTGCCTTGCGGTCCAGGGCGCCAATCCCGTCACCTACCCGAGCTACTCCTGCAGGCTCCAGTGGCCCGAGCGCCCCAGCAAATACGTCAAGAGCGGCAAGATGCCGGCGGTGGATGTCTACTGGTACGAAGGCAGCGTCGCCCGTTCCTTCAAGCGGCCCGAGGGACTGACCGACCAGGACATGCGCGACATCAACGAGATATTCATCGGCACCAAGGGCCTCCTCGGCACCATGGCCCGCGGTGAGAGCTACAGCCTCCTGCCGCGCGCCAAGCAGGTGGGCCACCCACGGCCGCCGCAGATCATCGAGCGTTCGCCCGGCCATTTCCAGGACTGGATCCGCGCGCTCAAGGGCGGCAAGCCCGCGTGCTCAAACTTCACCATATCCGGGCCTTACACCGAATGGATGCTGCTGGGCGCCATCTCCTGGCGGTTCCCCAACGAGAAGCTGCTGTGGGATGGGAAGAACCTGCGTTTCACCAACAACGAGAAGGCCAATGAGTTCCTCAAGCCCAACTTCCGCAAAGGCTGGGCGATTCAGGACATCACCGTTTGACCCTGGAAAGCGGCGGGCCGCGGCGATGGCGTATCCCCTGCGCTTCTGCGCGGGGGATGCGCCCCGCGCGCTTGTCGTGATATCAAACGCACCACCTGAATGGCACGCAACGAAAGAAGTGGGAGCAGCAGGATTCGAACGCCCTGCAAAACGCCCTGCAAAACAGGGGATTTCGGCGGAGCGCGGCACAGAATCCGGCACAGTTGGCGACGATTCGGCAGGAAATCGACAGGCGGCGAATGATCGGCCGCAAGCCTTCCCGCCCGATCTGGCGGACGTGGTGAAGGCATGGCCGGACCTGCCGGCGGCGGTGAAGGCGGGTATCCTGGCGATGGTCAAGGCGGCAAGAGAATAACGTGGCACATCCATATCATGGTAGGCGATGGAGCGGGCATTCTGCTGGACCGTGGTTTGACCGTGACAGAGGGGTTGGATCGGGGCGGAACGACGTGGTTATCGGGCGGGGGGCTTTGACATATGCCGCGTTTCCGGGCCGCCAGAGCGGGTATGGGCCGGTCCGAGCATGAAAGGCAGGCGGATTGGGCATTTCCCAAGATGCACCTGTAGAATGGACCCGCAAGAAACTCGGGAAGGCCGCCGGCCAGCGGCCAAGCGGTTCGGGCGGCGGTGGTGTTCTCACCGTCCATCACCCCGCCCGGATCGGCCCGAAGATAGACGGTGACTCATGCCCCACGATCCACAACGGTTCGTTCTGCTGCTGGACGAGTACATCGGTTTCATCAGCGACCTGCCCGCCGATACCGAATTCAACGGCCATTTCATGCTTGAGGACAAGATCAACGCCGAAGGGAAGGCGCTGGGCTTAGGAACGGTCTTTGATCGTTCCGAACACTGGCAATCACCGGACGGGGTAGCCAGCTTCACGGTGCCTGCCAACGCGTCGGATGAGGTGTGGGACAAGATCGAGAAGACGTTCGGCGACATAGAAGTGAAGGACCACGGGAGCGAAATCCGGCTGACTGTTTATCGCCCCCACCGGATGGGGCACACGACCTTCTACGACCTGCCCTTGCGCGGGTTTCGGAATAATGACAATCTCCCTCAGAAGGACCGGACGCAGTTGATCGCGGCCCTTCGGGAATGGCAACGAGCGGCGCGAACCAATACAGCAGAACCCGCTGCGCCCAGCGCCGACAGTGGCCCGGCGGCTGAACTGCGGAAGCTGGCGGCGGCCATCCGGCAGTGCGGTGAAAAGTACTGGAAGAACGCTGACCTGGCCGAAGAACTGGCCGGGGCCAATTTGGTTGAGGCGACGAAGCTGGGAGCATTTGCGGGGGCGGAGTACGTGGAGCTGCGCCATCTTGTAAATCTGCCGGTGACGCCGAAGGAAATACGCTGTGCCCCTGGCGACGTGCCGCTGATGGACGCGCTGGGCACGCCAATGGAACGGGCAGTGTATTGGCTGCTGTCGAAAAAGAAACTGGGCAACCGGGTTGCGAGCCGTTCGGATCTGTGGTTCCCCGATGCGTATGACGCTGTAGCGGACGTGATCGAAACGGAAGCGGCGAAGCTCCGGGCGATTGCCAAGGGCATCAAACAGGCCGCGCCCATGCCCGCCGATGCTGAACCGCAAGGGGTGGGTAATGCTGGCAAGGCCAAGACGAGCCATTCGGCGGATTTCACCTTCGTCAACTGGTACGGGACGGAATACACCTTCGCCCTTGGCGTGCAATCGTCGGCGGTGAAGGCGCTGTGGGGTGAGTGGGAAAGTACGGGGCTGGGGCTACATCAAGACACGATCCGCAATGCCGTAGACCCTGAGCGCGATGGCTTCCGAATGGACAAGGCATTCCGCAACCATCCGGCGTTCGGCACGATGATTCAAAAAACCGGGGATGGCAAGTACAAGCTGGCCCGGCCCGTAGCCGGCAAGGCCCCCGACCCCAAGGCGAAGAAATCCGCCGGAATCCCTGCGAAAGCCCGCCGAAAGCCCCGCTAGTGTCCATCGCGGTTTCGCATCTTGGGGGACATGGAAAACGGCAATGCACAACTGCTATCGTTGCCGGCCTTGGCCGAAGCCTTGAAGCTGCCTGAAAGGTGGATCAAGGCCGAAGCCGATGCCGGCAGAATTCCCCACCTGAGAATTGGCAGGCGGTATCGCTTCAACCGGGAAACGGTTGTGGCGGTGCTGGCCCAACGCGCAGCGCAGAACGGGAAGGGGGTGGAGAATGGCCGCTGAACCCCTGACACCTGCCCATGCCCGGCGGCTGGGCGAAGCTGCCCGTGATGCCGGCATGAATCTGGCTGCCCGGCACAAGACGTGGTTGATCTGCCGGGATACTCTGCGATTCCTTGATGCGATGATGGGCCGGACGGATCGGACGGCCAGTACCGATGATGCCGCCGATGATCTGGGCAGCACCTTCACCGATGGCGGCAAGTGGCGGGGGAGCATCCCGAAGGCATTGGCCGGCGAAGGGCTGATTGAACGCGCCGGCATCCGCTGTTCGGTTCGGCCCGCCCGGCATCGCGGCTATGTTGCGATTTGGCGAGCGGTGGACCTGGCGGGTATCGACCGCAAACGGGATGAGCTACGGCACTGGCTGGCGGACCATCCCCGCCCCGCTGAACCGGCGGTCGAAACCCTGTTCGATGACCTGGCGGGAGAGAGCGGGGTGAACCATGTCCGGTGAATCCCTGCTGTCGCCTGCCCCTGCCCCGATGCCGAAGCTGCTGGTGACACCCCGAGAAGCCGCCAAGGCCCTGAGCATCTGCGAAAAGACCCTATGGACGTTGACCAAGCGTGGCGAAATCCCGGCGGTGCGGTTCGGGCGGGCGGTGCGCTATGACGTGGCGGACCTGCAAGCCTTCATCAATGGGCGGAAGGGGGCTGGCAATGCCTAACGATCTGCTGTCCGCTGCCCTGGCGACGATCCGGGCCGGCGTGTCCATCATCCCCATCGACCATCGGGACAAGCGCCCGGCGGCGAACCTGCTGCCCAGGAACGGCGAAGGCAAGGCGACGTGGAAGCCGTATCAGGAACGCATCGCCAGCGAAGATGAAGTGCGGCGGTGGTGCAAGGCCGGCATCCAGAGTTTTGCCGTGGTGTGCGGCAAGGTGTCCGGCGGGCTGCTGGTACTGGACTTCGACGCGCCCGGCTTCATCGACCGATGGGCCGGAGCCGTGGGCAATCTGGCGGACGGGCTGCCGGTGCAACAGACCGGAGGTGGCGGCTATCAAGTGCTGCTGCGCTGCCCCGATCCGGGCGGCAATGACAAGCTGGCGTGGGCTGTCGATTCCGCCGAAGCGATGGGACGAACCATCGCCATCGAAACGCGGGGCGAAGGCGGCTACGCGGTGGTAGCGCCTTCCCTGCATCCGTCCGGCCAGCGCTACAAGTGGCTGGCCGGAGATGCGGCGAGTGTCCCGACTGTCGCCCAGGAACATGCCGGCAAGCTGCTGGCGGCGGCGCGGGCGCTGGATGAAGCCCCATTGACCCGGCGGGAACAGGAACGGCTTGAAGCCCAAGCCCGCGAAGCCCACCGACAACGGCAAGCGAAGGGCAACGGGCAGGCATCGGTAATCGACGCCTTCAATCAATCGCATCCCATCGAAGCTCTGTTGGATCGGCACGGCTACGCCAAGGGAACTCATGGCCGCTACATCCGGCCCGGCGGCAAGAGCGAATCGGTATCGGTGAAGGATGGGCGAAGCTGCCATTGGTCCAGCGACGATCCCTTGAACGATGGACGCGGCAAGGGCGGTTGCGGCTGCCACGATGCGTTTGACGTTTACGCCCACTACGAACACGGCGGCGACGCGGGGCAGGCGGTGAAGGCGGCGGCGGACCTGCTGGGCATGAAGGCCGATAGACCCGCCAAGCCCCAGGTCCGAGCGAAGCCGGTGGCGACTGCCCCGGCAACTATGGAGCCGTACAAGCCCTTCCCGGTGGACGCCCTGCCGCAAGCGGCGGCGGGATTCGTGGATGAAGGGGCGAAGGCGCTGGGCTGTGACGCGGCGTACATCGCCATGCCCTTGCTGGCCGAACTCGCCAGCGCCATCGGCAACAGCAGACGCATCCGATTGAAGGCATCATGGGCCGAACCGCCGGTGTTGTGGGCGGTGGTGGTGGGCGATTCGGGGACACTGAAAAGCCCCGCCTTTGACCTGGCATTGCGCCCGATCCGGCTGCGGCAGAAACGGGCGATGAAGGAATACAAGCAAGCCCAAGCTGAATACTGGGACGCCAAGGAACAGCATGACGAAGCGATAAAGGCATGGCGGAAGGCCAAGCCCGATGAGCGTGGCGACAGGCCAGAGGAACCCGAAGCCCCGGTGTGCGAACGGCTGTGGTGTTCAGATACGACCGTGGAAGCCCTGGCGGATCGGCTGAACAACGCCCCCCGTGGGCTGCTGGTGGCGCGGGATGAACTGGCCGGGTGGCTGACGAGCTTCAACCAGTACAAGGCCGGGCAAGGCGGCGACGTGGCGCACTGGCTGGAAATGCATCGGGCCGGCCCGCTGCTGGTGGACCGCAAGACGGGCGACAAGACAACCACCTACGTTCCCCGCGCTTCGATCTGCATTGCCGGCGGCATCCAGCCTGAAACCCTGCGCCGGTGTTTGACGCCGGAGTTTTACGATAACGGCTTGGCGGCGCGGCTGCTGCTGGCGATGCCCCCCAGGCGGGTGAAGCGGTGGACGGAAGCCGACGTTGACGGCAACACGCTGGACGCGGTGGGCAAGCTGTTTGCCGAGCTACTGAGCTTCCAGCCTTCAACCGACGTTGACGGCGAACCGGAGCCGGCGGACGTGGCATTGACCGATGAGGCGAAGGCGCTGTGGGTGGCGTTCTACAACGCCCATGCCCAGGAACAGGCCGAACTTGGCGGGGAACTGTCGGCGGCATGGAGCAAGCTGGAAGGGTACGCGGCCCGGCTGGCGCTGGTGGCGCATTGCATCCGGCAGGCGAGCGGGGAAGCGGTGGACGCCTGGCGGTGCGATGAACAGAGCATCCAAGCGGGCATCGCCCTGGCGGATTGGTTCGGCCATGAAGCCAAGCGGGTGTACGGGGTGCTGTGCGAGAGCCAAGAGGATCGGGACCGGCGAAGGCTGGTGGAACTGTTGCAAGCCAAGGGCGGGCGGGCGACGGTTCGGGAATTGTCCCGATCTTCCCGCTTGTGCGCCAGCGCCGGCGAGTGGGAAGCGGCATTGAATGAACTGGCCGAAGCCGGGGTGGGCCGGTGGCAGAACCCCAGGCCCGGCGCTGCCGGCGGGCATCCGGCGCGGGTGTTCCACCTGCTGACACAACCGGGCGCAGGGGAAGCCGTTGACACGTTGACAGTTGACAGAACCCCGGACGGCGATAGCGCCAATGGGGGTAGCGTCAACTGTCAACACGTCAACAGCGAACCGATTGCGGCGGCTGTCAACGCGGCGCAAGGCCGGGAACAGGGGGAGCTATGACCGCCTTGGACGTGCTGGCGACGTTGGGCCGGGCCGGGGTGGTGCTGAGCGTCAAGGGGGACCGGCTGGCGTATGACGCCCCGAAGGGGGCGATGACGGCGGACCTGCTGGCGACGATCAAGGCCCGCAAGGTGGAAGGGGGTGGGCGATGAGTACCCCGACCGCCCGGACATTGAACCTGCTGCGGGCCGAAGGCTGGACCTGCCAAGTGGTCGAATCGTGGATACCCCGCCTGAACATCCGCCGTGACCTGTTCGGCGTGGCCGACGTGCTGGCGGTGAAGCCGGGCGAATCGGCGGTGCTGCTGATCCAGTGTACCAGTACGCCCAACGTGGCGAGCCGGTTCGGCAAGGCCAAGGCCGAACCCCGGCTGCGGACCTGGCTGGCTTGCGGGCAGCGGTTTGAAGTGTGGGGATGGGACAAGCGCGGCGGGCGCTGGGAGTGCCGGCGAATCCCGCTGGTGCTGGATGACCTGAGCAACGTGGCCGCGATGACCCCGCCCAGGCGGAAGCGGTTGAAGGCCGAACCATGTCTGTTTACCTGAGAAGGAACCAAGACCATGAAGAACAGACAGACCAACAGCAAGGCGACGAAGCCCCAGGCCGACGAACCCAAGGCACTGCCAAAGCCGGCTGAGAACAGCGGCGAGCAGCAGGCGCAGGACAAGGCCAAGCGGAGCATCATGCTTCCCACCGATCCGGCAGCGCAGAGGCAGGCCGTCAAAGACACCTACATCCGCGTCATGGGCGCAGCGGTGTTCGGGGCGCAGACGTTCCAGTACGTCAAGGACGACGGCGGGAAGGCCGCCGAGATGTTCATGGCCGCCATCCGTGAATCCGTCCAACCCCGCGATGCCGTTGAAGAAATGATGCTGGTGCAACTGGCGTGGCTTCACGCCCGGATTGCCAAGCTATCGGTGCTGGCGATGGACCAGAGCCAAACCAACAACGTCCGAGTGGTCAATGACGCCTGCGACCGCGCAGCCAATACCTTCCGCCGGATGATGCTGGCCCTGGCCGAGTACCGCCGGCCCCCGCAAACGGCGGGTTTCGTCGCCATCAAGCAAGCCAACGTCGCCAACCAACAGGTGGTGCAGAATGTCGAGAATCAGACCGTCGCAAGCCCCGATTTCCGAAAGCCCGTCGCGTCAAACGAACAAGGATCGGCCCCGCCCCCGGCCCTACCGGCTGTCGGCGATGGGGCTGGCATCCCTGCGGGCATCGGCCGTGCGGAACAAGCCGTGGCTGTACAGCGGCGGCCCCAGGACGGCGAAGGGCAAGGCCCGATCCCGGCTGAACGCGATGAAGCACGGCGAGCGGAGCGCCCAGAGCCGGGCGGCATGGCGTGAACTCAACGCGGCATTGCGGGCGATGCAGCGGCAGGACCGGGACAGGGGCAATACGCTGGACGGCGTGTTGCCGGCAGGCCCCGACCCGCCGGGCGAGACGTGGGTGCGGCGGATCGCCGATGAGCTGGACCTGTCGGACCTGTCGAGAGAATTGCTACTTGCACGATGCAGAAGCATCGGGTAGGATGATGACAATGGGACGCAAGACAAGCAAGCCGATAAGCCAGCAGTTGCGGGAAGCCATCGACGCCAGCGGGATGAGCCGCTACCGCATCTGCAAGGAAATCGGGCTACCCGAAAGCACGATGAGCCACTTCATGGCCGGCGAGTGCGGGCTTGCCCTGACGACGGTGGACCGGCTGGGGGAACTGCTGGGCTTGACGATCGTGGCCGAAGATCGGGCCGCGAAGATCAAAGGACGGTGAAGCATGGCGACGATTGGCAACGATTCCAACGGGCGAAAGCGCATCCTGTTCGTGGCCGGCGACGGAAGCCGCAAGACTGTGCGGCTGGGCAAA
The DNA here is from genome assembly GCA_964570205.1 of uncultured Tepidisphaeraceae bacterium. GTDB lineage: Bacteria > Planctomycetota > Phycisphaerae > Tepidisphaerales > Tepidisphaeraceae > CAZMXI01. Next base: position 6,377 of record CAZMXI010000101.1, on the reverse strand, counting down.
GCAAGCCAGCGGGATGCTGAGCAAGTCTGCCGACACATCGAAACCCTGGCAGCAGCGGCGATCAACGGGCAACCCATATCCCGCGAAACATCAATCTGGGTGAGCGGCATTGGCCACAAGCTGCATGATCGGCTGGCGCGGGCTGGGCTGGTGAAATCGCGGACCGCTATCGAGGGGACCAAGCTGGGGCAATTCATCAATGGCTACCTCGCCCAGCGGCAAGACGTGAAACCCGGCACGATGATCGTCTTTCAGCAGGCCAAGCGTCACCTGCTGGCGTACATGGGCGAGGCAAAGCCCGTGACCAATGTCACGGCTGCCGACGCAGACGCCTACCGCGCCCACCTGCTGGGTAGGGGCATCGCCCGGGCGACTGTCGCCAAGTGGTGCCAGTATGCCCGGCATTTTTTCGAGGTGGCCCGACGCCGGAAGTTGATCGACGAGAACCCCTTCGCCCACATCAAGGCGACGGTGAGGGGCAATCCCGCAAGGCGAGTGTTTGTTTCCGCTGAGGATGTGCGGAAGGTGATCGACGCGGCCCCCGATCCGGAGTGGAAGCTGTTGATTGCCCTGGCACGCTGGGGCGGGCTGCGCATTCCATCCGAAGCGCTGGCGTTGACGTGGGGCGACGTGGATTTTGACCGCGGCCGATTCACGGTGCGGGCCAGCAAGACCGAGCATCACGCCGATGGAGGTATCCGGGTGGTGCCGATGTTCCCTGAGCTCGCCGAGCATTTCCAACGGGTGTTCGATGCGGCTCAGGCCGGCACTGTCCACGTCATTACCCGTTACCGCGACCCGGCACAGAACCTTCGCACGCAACTGGTGCGGTATATCACGGCGGCGGGACTGACTCCCTGGCCAAAGCCCTGGCAGAACATGCGGGCCACACGGGCGACCGAGCTGGCCGACGCCTTCCCGTCCCACGTCTGCGCCGCATGGCTGGGGCATACCGAGGCCGTGGCCGACGCCTTCTACCGTCAAGTGACCGATGACCACTTCGCCCGTGCCAGCGCGGCACAGAATCCGGCACAGTATGATGCCGAATCGTCTCGTATGGAGCATGAGGCGGTAGGGGCGGAAATGCAAAATCGCCCGGAAATACAGAGTGATTCTGCATCTTACGACACCCTACCAAACACCGAACTGGGAGCAGCAGGATTCGAACCTGCAACCAAGGGATTATGAGTCCCCTGCTCTGACCGTTGAGCTATGCTCCCGCAAACCAATCGAAAGGATCGCCTCACCCTTCCAGTTCCCATTTTACCGCGCCGCCCACGATCGTGGCGACCGGTCGGCCTTTCAATTTCCACCCGCCATAGGGGCAGTTGCGGCTCTTGCTCCTGAACTGCCCCACATCCACCGTCCAAACCATCTCCGGATTCACGATCGTGATGTCCGCATCCGCCCCCTCCGCCAACGTCCCTTTCCGCAGGCCCACGATCCTCGCCGGGTTGCAGCTCATCAGCTCCACCAGCCGCATCCAGTCGATGTGCCCCGGCTCCACCAGGGCCTTCACATACAGCCCCAGAGCGCATTCCAGGGCGATGATCCCGTTGGGGGCGTACACGAACTCCAGTTCCTTCTCCTCCGCCAGGTGCGGAGCGTGGTCCGTCGCCAGGCAGTCGATCGTTCCGTCCACCACGCCCCTGATGCACGCATCCACATCCGCCTGCGGCCGCAACGGCGGATTCATCTTGTAGTTCGTGTCGTAACTGCGGCAATGCTCATCCGTCAGCAACAGGTGGTGCGGCGCCGCCTCCGCCGTCACCGGAAGCCCCAGCTTCTTCGCCTGCCGCACCAGTTCCACGCTCGTCGCCGTGCTGATGTGCTGCACATGGTACCGGCATCCGATCGTCCGGTTCAGCAACAGGTCGCGGGCAATCATGAGCTGCTCGGCCTCCGCCGGAATCCCCGGCAGCCCCAGCGTCGTGGCTACCAGACCCCCATGCATCGCCCCACCCGCCAGGCTTGGCTCCTCGCAGTGCTGCATGATGCACGCATCCAGCATCTTGGCATATTGAAACGCTTTGCGCATCACCGCGGCATCCGCGACTCCGGCGCCGTCGTCGGTGAACGCAATCGCCCCGCGCTGGTGCATCAGGGCCATCTCGGCCAGTTCCTTGCCGGCGCGGCCCTTCGTGATTGCTCCGCACGGATACACGTTCGCCAGGCCCACCAGCTCCGACTCACGCAGGATGAATTCGATCTGCCCTTCGTTGTCCAGCGGGGGCTTCGTATTGGGCATGCAGCAGACGCTGGCAAATCCTCCCGCAACCGCCGCCGCCGCCCCGGACGCCACATCCTCCTCTTCCTCATCCCCCGGCTCGCGGCAATGCACGTGCAGGTCGATGAATCCGGGCATCACATAGCACCCCGTCGCGTCGATCACCCGGTCAGCCTTGCTCATCAAGCCCGCGCCCACGGTCTCCACCCGGTTGTCCTTTACCAGAACATCGGCCTTGGCGTTCCATTGCCGCGAGGGATCCAGAACCGTGCCGTTGCGAATCAGGAGCGTGCTCATGGTCTTTCCGAATGGCAGCAAATCCGAACCGGCCGGCCGCCCCGCGGACGACCGCCACTATTCCACATCCGCTGATGGTACCTCATGGACCGCCTGAACCCAAACTCCATCCGGCGTTGGCGTGAACCGGTGAATCCGGTCGGCATGCCGCTCGAACGCCCCAACCTCATGGTGGCTGATCATCACAACCTGAAAACCCAGCTCCTTCGCTGCCACGTGCACGATCCTCGCCAGCCGCGGCACCAGGTCCGGCCGAAGCCAGCAATCCTGCTCATCCAGCACCAGAAACCGCCAGTGCGTCTTCGCATCCAACCGCGTCAGCGCCAGCAGCCGCAGCCCCACCGACAGCACATTCGCCACCGATCCCCCCTGCCCGCGCAGGATGTCCTCGCTCTTGCCATCCCGCACGATCTCGAACGACATCGTCGCCGTGCCCCGCTTGAATTCTCGCTCCACGTTCAGGGCAATCGGCTGTTCCAGCACCTCCTGCAGCGCAATCGTCAGTTTCTCCTTGATGATCCGCACAAGCTGACCGAACATCGCCTCGCTCAGCTTGTCCAGCGCATCCTCCACCGCATCCGCAATCCCGAGGTATTGCGCCTTCGCGGCCAGCCGCTTCATCTTCTCATCACGCTCATGCGCAAGGCCGTCACGCTGCCCCGCGAGCTGGTCCAGCTTCCGCCGCACCGGCGTCGGAGGCGGCACGGAATCCGCCAGCGGGAAATCGCACACTGAATCGTTCATGCTCCCTCAGCCCTTCCTCGACTCCACGTGCTGCCGCTCAACGTCCCCCAGCCGCGCCTCGATCGCCTGCAGATGCGTCTGATACTCCTGCCGCCGACGCTCATTCTCCTCTTTCATCGCCGCCAGCTTCGCCTTGAGCTGATCCACGTCGTCCGTGCCATACTGCTCCATCGCCTCCGCCTTGCGTCGCTCCAGTTCATCGTTCGCCGTCTTCAAATTCGCCTCGGCCGCCGCCTTGCGCCGATCCAGCTCCGTGTATCGCTTGCGCAGCGACTCGATGTCCTGTGCCGTCGCCGTTCCCTGCGGTTTAACGCTCGCCATCCAACACCTCTTTCGCCAGCTTGCGGATTTCCGCCGCCACGGCCGGCTCAAACTGTTCCACGTTCTGGTCCAGAAACCTCTCCAGCCCCGCCCCGCTCTCGGTCCTCAGGCTCTCCAGCTCCGCCAGCCCTCGAACAAAAGGCGAATCATCCGCCACCGCCTCCGCCGCCGCCTTGACCTCCGGGTAGAACACCTCGTCAAACGCCATGTGCGGCAGCATTACCGCGGCCTTCGTCCACCCGCCCTTCTGCACGTCAATGCGCAGCACGCTCGGCCGACGCTCCCGCGAGGCGTCCCCCCGCGACACCCTCGATATATTCCCGGGATTCACCCACGTCGTTCCCCCGCTCACCACATCCTCCAACGGCCGGTGAATATGCCCGTTGATCACCGCATCCACCCCCGGGATCTCCCGGCACCCGAATCGCGATGCCTCCTCATAGCCCGGGAACCGGATGTCATGATGCGCCACCCAGAACACCCTCGCCACGACCTCGCCCATTCCCGCGGCCGCCCGATCAATCCGCTCCGGCAGCTTCGCGCCCCAGCACGTGCCTCCCACCATCGTCCGCACGCCATTCATCAACCCCACCCACGCCCCGCGCCGATCCAGCAGGTGAATATGCCCCGCCGCGCTCAGCACCGACAGCGTGTCATCGTCAGTCAGCGTATTCTCCGTGCAGTCGTGATTCCCCGCCACCGCCAGCACCGGCTCATCCATCAGATCCAGCAGCTCCACCAGCAGCCAGTTCGCGTTGTCACGCGGGTAATGGAAAACGTCCCCCAGCATCACCGGCAGCAGCCGGTTCGCCGCCGCATAATCCAATGCCCATTCCAGTTTCTGCAGGATCGTCCGCGGATAGTCATCCTTGCGAAATCCCGGCACACGGCTCGCCAGGTGCGGGTCGCCGATGCACAACAGCCCCGTGTAGGCCCGCTCACGCATGGCTGTGCCCCCCGCCAAGCACCCGTTCCGCCTGAATAGCCGACCCACAGGTCGGACAGGTCGGGTTCGCCTCGGCCCACGCTTGCGCCCTGGCCTGTACCTCCGCCATCTCGCGGTCGATCTGGGCAATCTCTGCCTTCACCTGCGCCTCCCGCCGCCGATCCTCCTCCCATCGTGCGATCAGCGACTCCATCGCCGCCGTTTCTATCACCGTCGGCGGCTCGCCCAGCCCCGCCAACGCGGCCGACGCACTGTCACACGCCACGCACGTCGCCATCGCCGCACGCATCCGCTCAATGAACCGCTCCAGCGATGCCGAATCCTCCACCGCTGGCGGCGGAGTCAATTCCCTCACCGCCCCGGCCTCCGCCACAGCCCGCACCCGCTGTTCCATCACCCGCTCCAACGCCGCGATGGCCGACTCCAGCCCCCTCGTCTCCTCAACCTGCGGCGGCTGCGATAGCCCCTCCAGTGCCTTCCCAACCTGCCCCTCTCGCCCAACCTGCCCTGACAACTCCACCATACGCCCCGCCAGCCGTTCCAGCGACTCGACATCCTCCATCTTCGGCGGCCCGGCCAGTTCGCGCAACACACCGCACTCCCCCTCATGCCGCCCCGCCAGCGCCACCATCGCCACCAGCCGGCCAATCGCGCCTTCCAGCTTCCCCGCCTCCGTGCGCTGCAGCAGCACCGCCTGATGCGCCGACTCTACCTTCTCCACCGCCCCTGCCAGTTCATCGAGCGGCGCCAACGCCTCTAGCTGCCGCGCCAACCGCTCCAAGTCCGTCGATATCTCCTTGTGCTCCGCCTTGGCGCTGCGCACCTTCTCCTTGTGCCGGCGCTGCATCTCCATCAGCTTCTCGGCATCCGAACTGGTCGAGAAGAACCCCGCCGCTTTCGCCCCTGGCTTGTCGATCAGGAACATCGGGAACTTCTGCATCCCGAAGTGAATCTCGAACTCCTCCTGTGGCGTCGCCACCTTCGGCAGCTTCAGGATCGCATGCAGGTCTTCCGGAACCGACCGGTTCAGCCGATCGATAGGCCGCCCGTCGATCGTATACCCCACCGCCGCCCCCCGCCGCCGCCACACCACCGTGTGCCCATCATCCGTCTCGATCGTAATCCGGCTCTCTCGCTCACCATGCCTCACCAGCGCCTCGGCCGGCTCGTTGTAACACACCGTGCGCAAAGCCTCGACCACGGCGGACTTACCACAATTGTTCGGCCCCACCAGCACGTTCAAACCCGGCGACAGATCGATCACCGTGTGCGCGTGCGACATGAAGTTATCCAGGGTGATCCGCCGAAGCATATGTCTCCGTGCGATGTCTTCCCAGAACCCCCGCCCCTTTTCAACCCCCCGTCCCGTTCGAAGTCCGCTCTGCGGGTCATACTCCTCTGTTAGAAGCCAATCGTCACATCTGGCGCGCGGCCGTGGCTCAGGGCATTTTCGAGGGCTTGATCTACGGGGCAATCCTTTCCGTGGTGTTCACGCTGGTGATCGGCGTGGTCTCCAGAGGCGCTGTGACATTCAAGTTCGCGCTGAAACACCTTGCCCCGGCCGCCAGTATTGCCCTCGCGGCCTGGTGTCTCGGCGGCCTCATCGCAATGGGCTTGGCTGCGCTCAGCCCGGATTTCTTCCACCATGCATTCAGGGGCGTGCCGCATCAGCCCGGGGAAATGCTGAAGTACGCATGGGTCGGCGGCTCGATCTGGGGCATCCTCTTCGGCGCGGCCATCTCAGTCATCATCGTATCGGTTATCGCCTCCAATCGGTGGCGACGAAGAACCCAGGCTGCAACGTAGGATCCCCTGTCCCGTAACGCACGCTGCTTCGGCTCA
>CAZMXI010000100.1:0-18413 GCA_964570205.1 uncultured Tepidisphaeraceae bacterium | reverse complement strand
AAAGGGGCGAGGTGCTATGCGAACGTAATACCCAGTGACGTATCTAGTTGTGAATATAGCCAGAGGCGAGATCGTTCATTTTTTCACAATGTCATTGACACGCCTCACGAAATCGCGAGAATGGCCGACCTTTTAGTCCTATTTGCATGCGGTATTGCTCGCCCCATCCTCAACGCCAGGAACTCGCCCGTAGGCGATGGCGCATCATCGGCCAGGTGCAGGGTGTGGGGTTTCGGCCGTTTGTTTACCGCATCGCCGTCGAGCACCATCTCACGGGCTTTGTGCGTAACGATGGCGCGGGAGTTCTGATAGAAGGGCAAGGGTCCGTCGATGAACTGGACCGGTTCATCGCCGAACTGAATACCCGTCGTCCGGCCTTGGCGGTGTGGGAGCGGGTTGAATCCATCGACTTGGCGATTGAGCCCGAGGATCGCGTTTTCGAGATTGGGCGCAGTCGGTTAACCTCTGTTAAAACTGATGTTACGGTTGATGCCGCCACCTGTCCCGACTGCGTGCGGGAGATGCTCGATCCGGCGGACCGTCGGCATGGGTATGGCTTGATCAACTGCACGAACTGCGGGCCTAGATTCTCGATCGTCCGCGGCGTGCCCTATGACCGGGCGAACACGACTATGGCCGGCTTCGAGATGTGCCTGGATTGTCGGGCCGAGTACACGGATGCATCCGATCGTCGTTTTCACGCACAGCCTGTCGCGTGTCATCATTGTGGACCGAGGCTGGACATCGTCGATCCGCACGGAAGGCGAATTGATGGCGATTTGATCGAAACTGCGGTGACAAAGCTTAAATCCGGCCAAGTGATTGCTATTAAAGGGGTTGGAGGGTTCCACCTCGCCTGTTGTGCCGATGATGAGGCCGCCGTCGCCAGGCTCCGTAAGTTGAAGGTACGCGACCGCAAGCCCTTTGCGCTGATGGTTCGGAGCATTGAGGAAGCACGGAATCTGGTTCAATTGAGCGAATCGGCCGAGCGTCTGATGCGGTCGCCTGCCAGTCCGATCATCCTTGCGGCTCGGAAGGGCACTGGCGGCGTAGCTGGCGGCGTAGCGCCGGACAGCCATCGCCTTGGCGTGATGCTGCCCAACACTCCGATCCAACACCTGCTGTTCGCTCGCGGCGGCGGTCTGGGCCCATTAGTCATGACCAGCGCCAACGTCAGCGATGAGCCGCTGGTGATCTCGAACGATGATGCTGTACAGCGCCTGGGGCCCATGTGCGATGCGATTCTCTGGCATGATCGCCCGATTGAGCGGCCGGTCGATGACTCGGTGCTGATCGACTTTGCCGACGGCGAGCCGATGCCCGTTCGCAGAGCGAGGGGATTTGTCCCCGCGTCCCTGGCATTGCCCAGTGGGTGCGAAGCACCTGGGCTCGCCGTTGGCGGCGAGCTGAAGAACACTGTTGCGGTGGTCCGTGGCGGCAGGGCGATCCTCAGCCAGCACATTGGCGACCTGACCCACGCCAAGGCGTATGAGTCCTTCCTCAAGACGATCCGCGACATGCAGGGACTTTTTGGCGTTCGACCACAATGGGTCGCGCACGATCTGCACCCGGTCTACCTTAGCACCCAGGCGGCCCGTCAGATCGCCGAGGAGATGGGCATTCGGTTGATTGGTGTTCAACATCACCACGCCCATGCCGCGGCCTTGATGGCCGAGCACGGCATCGAGGGGCCGATTCTGGCGGTGGTGTGTGATGGCGTAGGCTACGGGATGGATGGGACGATGTGGGGAGGGGAGTTGTTGCTTGCGGACTTAAGGGTTTATCGACGGCTGGCGCACCTGGCACCCATGCTTCTGGCGGGCGGAGACGCGGCAGCGAAAGACACCCGCCGCTGCGGCATGGCTTTGCTCTATCAAGCCTTCGGGCCCGGTTTTGCCGATCATCCCATGATGGAACGACTGATTGGGGATCCGCAGGAACGGCAGTTCCTGACGGGCATGATTCGGCGGGGATTGCAGTGTGTGCGAAGCAGCGGCGCCGGCCGTTTCTTTGACGGAGTTGGCGCGTTGCTGGGGGTGTGCCATTACAATGGCTTCGAGGCCGAGGCTGCGATGAAGCTGGAATCGCTGGCGGCCCTGGCCGAGCCCGGAGAGGTCACCGAAGATATGTTCGAGTTGCAGCCGGGCTCGTCGAGTACGGTTGATCTGTCTACCCTGGTGCACGAAATGCTCCGCCGGCAGGAGAGGGGCTGGGCGGCGTCGCAGTTGTCGGCGCTCTTTCATGATCAGTTTGCCCGGGCCTGGGAGAAGGCGGTCGTGGCAGAATCCCGCCGGACCGGAGTTACGACCGTGGGGCTTTCGGGCGGTGTGTTCTGCAATCAGTTGCTCACGCGGTTGCTGGTTGAAAGACTGACCAGCCGGGGCATGAGAGTATTGCGGCATCGGATGGTGCCTCCGAACGACGGCGGTACAGCGTTCGGGCAGGCCGCAGTGGCATCGAAAACGATGAAGGATGAGGAATGAAGCTGTTTGTTGATCCTCCCTTCACCTTAGGAATCATTCCGGATTGAGGCTGTATGTGCCTGGCAGTGCCTGCACAAGTAAGACAGAAGGACGGCGATGAAGCCGTTGTCGACCTGCACGGGAGCCGCGTGCGGATCAACACCATCCTCGTGCCCGAGGTGCAGGAAGGCGACTGGGTGTTGATCCACGCTGGTTTTGCGATTCAGCGGCTGGACTGCAAGGAAGCGGAAGAGACGTTTGCGGTGCTCGAGGACGTATTGAAGGCGCAGGAAGGCCATGAGCCGCAAGGTCGTTGAAACACGCACATGGCTGGACAGGCTTCAGACCGCCGCTGGCGTTCTGGGTGCGCCCGTGCAGTTCATGGAAGTGTGCGGCACGCATACGGTCGCCGCGTTCCGCTGCGGGTTGCATAGCCTCATGCCCGCCAATGTCAAGCTGTTGAGCGGCCCGGGCTGCCCGGTATGCGTCACGGCCCAGGGCGATATTGACCAGTTCATCGAGGTCGCGGATCGTCCCGGGGTCACGATCTGCACCTACGGCGACATGATGCGAGTCAACGGCTCGGCAGGCAGCATGGAAAAGGCCCGCGGTCGCGGGGCCGATATTCGCATCGTCTACAGCGCGATGGATGCCGTGAAACTGGCCGCCGCCGAACCGCAACGTCAGGTGGTCCTCGCGGCCGTTGGCTTCGAGACCACGACTCCCGCAACCGCTATTGCCGCGATCGAGGCCCATCGCCTCAAGCTGACCAATTTCACAGTCCTGGTCAGCCACAAGTGCATCATGCCCGCGATGCGGGCGCTGCTCGATTCCGGCACGGTCAACGTCCAGGGTTTCCTCTGCCCGGGCCATGTGGCGGTCATCCTCGGTTACGAGGTGTTTCGGCCGATCGTGGAGGAGTACGGACTGCCTTGTGCGATAGCAGGCTTCGAGGATGCGCACATTGCGGCGGGCCTGGCGAAGCTCACAGAGATGGTCCGGGACGGTGAACCTCGCCTGGAAAACCTGTATCCTCAGGCGGTGACAGCCAACGGAAACGCCCGGGCGCAGGCGGTGATCGCCCGGGTCTTCGAGCCGGCCGATATGCGATGGCGGGGGCTGGGCATGCTGCCGGCAAGCGGCCTGAAACTTCGGAGTGAGTTTGCCGGATTTGACGCCAAGGTCAGGTTCCGGATCGCCGACACCGACACCCCGGAGCCGCCGGGCTGCCGTTGCGGCGAGGTGATCACCGGGCGATGCACGCCGGCGGACTGCCGTCTTTTCGCCAAGACCTGCACGCCCGTCAACGCCATCGGTCCGTGCATGGTCAGTTCCGAGGGAACGTGTCAGGCGTGGTTCAAGTACAAGCGAGCCGGCAGCAAGTCATGACCGCAGACGCAACCAATCTCATGCCGAACGCGGGTGTGCGCCGCATCATGCTTGCCCACGGCGGCGGTGGACAGCTCACGGATGAGCTGCTGGCTCGCCTGGTCATGCCTCGGCTGGGCAACCCGGCGCTGAACGAATTGCTGGATTCGGCGCTGTTGCCTGTCGAGGGGGATCGCACGGCGCTGACGATCGACTCTTATGTGGTTCAGCCGCTTGTATTTCCCGGCGGCGACATCGGGCGGCTTGCGGTAAGCGGCACGGTCAACGACCTGGCGGTCTGCGGAGCGAAGCCCTTGGGGATCGCCCTGGGCCTGATTCTGTGCGAAGGGATCGAGGAATCGCTTCTTGCCTGCGTGATGGAGTCGATCGCACTGACGGCCAAAGAAGCCGGCGTTGGCGTGGTTACGGGCGACACCAAGGTGATTGGCCGCGCCGGCCAGGATTCGATGTACATTACGACGGCCGGCGTTGGCGCTGTTTTGGGGCGGCGCAGGCTGCACCCCGATCAGGTTCGCCCGGGCGATGTCGTGCTGATTAACGGCCCGATCGCTGATCACGGGCTTGCGGTCATGCTGGCCAGGGAAATGCCGCAGATGCAGAGTGCCGTGCGCAGCGACGTGGCACCGCTGAGCGGCATGATCGGCCGGCTCATGGATCGCGCGGGCGATGGCGTTGTCTACATGCGCGACCCGACGCGAGCCGGCCTCGCCGGCGTCGTGGTGGATCTGGCGCAGAGAACGGGTTGGCACATCGTCCTGGAAGAAGAGCATATCCCGGTTCGGCCGGAAACGCGGCACGCGGCGGAGATGCTGGGGCTCGATCCGCTGGATGTGGCCAACGAGGGAAAGGTTGTGGTTGTCGTGCGTGAGGAGAAGGCCGAGGAGGCGCTCCAGGCGTTAAGGGATGATCCGAACGGGCGCGAGTCGCGGATCATCGGAAAGGTGGAGGCTATCGAGGATGGAATCTGCGAACTGCGGACGACGATCGGCGGAAGGCGCATCTTGCAGAAGCCTTACGGCGAGCAGTTGCCGCGGATTTGCTAGGAATGCGAAGCGATGCGGCCAAGAGAGGCCGCCGGGACGGAAGGAATGGACAGGCGGTCGCGGCAATCAGCCGGGGCCGCGATAAGGAACCAGGAGTTTCTGAAAGGACGGTCCGGATGACAGCCCTGATGACGACAATGCCGGCGCCACCGACCAAAGACAAGCGATGGAAGCTGGTGGAGACGACGGCGAGGCGTTATGGGCACGCCAGTCATGCTCTGATCGAAACCCTGCACACGGTGCAGGAGTGTTTCGGATTTCTCGACGAGACGTCGCTGCGCTATGTGGCCGGCCTATTGAGGCTGCCGCTGAGCAAAGTGTACGGCGTGGCGACGTTCTACCACTTCTTCACACTCAAACCGCCGGGCGAGCACACCTGTGTCGTGTGCATGGGCACCGCCTGCTACATCAAGGGAGCGGGTGCCCTGCTGTCGGCGATCGAGAAGAAGTACAGCATCAAACCCGGGCAGACCACCAAGGATGGACGGATTTCCGTATTGACCGCCCGCTGCCTTGGCTCGTGCGGACTGGCCGCCGCGACCGTGTTCGACGGCGAAGTTGCCGGCCGCGTCGATTCCGAGCAACTGCTCAAACGCCTGGAGATGTGGGAGCGCCATGACGCCTGAAGAACTTGCAAAAGTAGCCATCATAGAACGCGAGACCCAGTCGCAGTTTGCGACGCAGATTCACGTCTGCACCGCGGCCGGCTGCCTCTCGATGAAGAGCGACGCCATCCTGGCGGCGCTGGAGAAGGAAGTGGCCGATCGGGGCCTCGGACAGAAGTGTCACGTGAAGGGCGTGGGATGCCTGGGCTTGTGCGCCGCCGGCCCCCTCGTGGCCATCCAGAAGCCGCGGCCGGCCGAACAACCGCCAGAAGACGAGGATGAGGAGCCTGCTTTGCGGGCGGCGGCGGATTCGGGCGCTCCGGATACGCTCTATCACTCGGTGACGCCCGCCGATGCCCCCGAGGTCGTGAAGGCGATCGACGGCGAGCCGGTGCAGCGCCTGGTGTACCCCACGGATGCGCCGTTCTTCTCGCGGCAGAAGAAGATAGTGCTGGAGAACTCGGGCTTCATCGACCCCGAGCGCATTGAGGAGTACATTGAGGCCGACGGGTATCGGGCGCTGTTGAAGGTTCTGACGCAGAAGCCGCCGCTCGAAGTGGTCGCCGAGATCACGAAGGCCGGGCTTCGCGGCCGTGGCGGCGCTGGGTTCCCCACCGGGCTCAAGTGGGGCACCGTGGCCAAAGCCCAGAACCCGGTTAAGTACGTCATCTGCAACGCGGACGAGGGCGATCCGGGCGCGTTCATGGATCGCTCCGTTCTGGAGAGTGATCCGCATCGCGTTGTGGAGGGCATGGCCATCGCGGCCTATGCGGTCGGAGCCCAGAAGGGATTCATCTATGTCCGTGCGGAATACCCTTTGGCCATCAAGCGGCTGAAGATCGCGATCCGCCAGGCTGAGCGAATGGGCCTCCTGGGCGCCAACATCTTCGGCACGCCGTTCTCGTTCACCATCGAGATCCGCCTCGGCGCCGGCGCGTTTGTCTGCGGTGAGGAGACGGCACTCATCGCCAGCATCGAGGGCAAGCGAGGCCAGCCGCGGCCTCGCCCGCCGTACCCGGCCGAGTCCGGGCTGTGGGGCGCGCCCACGCTGATCAACAATGTCGAGACGTTCGCCAACATCGCTCCGATCATCCGCCATGGCGCCGACTGGTTCTCCGGGATAGGCACCGAGAAGAGCAAAGGCACGAAGGTTTTCGCTCTTGCCGGCAGCATCCAGAACACCGGTTTGATCGAGGTGCCCATGGGCATTCCCCTGCGCGACATCATCTTTGATGTCGGTGGCGGCGTGCCCGACGGGCGGAAATTCAAGGCTGTCCAGACCGGCGGACCGTCAGGCGGGTGCATTCCGGAGCAGTTCCTGGACATGCCCGTCGATTACGAGTCGCTGGCCAAGGTCGGTTCGATCATGGGTTCCGGCGGCATGATCATCATGGATGAAACGGCCGACATGGTGGACGTGGCCAAGTACTTCATGGACTTCTGCATGAGCGAGTCGTGCGGCAAGTGCACGCCTTGCCGCGTCGGCACTGCGCAGATGTACGATTTGCTGGAGAAGATCACCCAGGGACGTGCCACAGAGCAGGACATGGAACTGCTCGTGGATCTTTGCGACATGGTGCGCAACACCAGCATGTGCGGGCTGGGCATGACGGCGCCGAATCCCGTGCTCAGCACCCTGCGCTATTTCAAACACGAGTATGACCAGAGGCTCGTGCCCTCGACCCATGCCGGCAACGGCGCCCCGAAGACCGCGGGCGCGGAGGTGTCTAAATGAACGGACCAGTCGTACCAGTGACCCTGAAGATCGACGGGCACGATTGCAGCGCCCACTCCGGCGAGACGATTCTGGAGGTGGCGCGAGAGAATAAGATCGACATCCCCACGCTCTGCTGCCTGGAAGGGCTGAGCGGTTGGGGCGGATGCCGGCTGTGCCTGGTCGAGCTGCGCGGCTCGCCCAAGCTTCTGCCGGCGTGCGTCACCAAGGTGACCGAGGGCATGGACGTGATCACCACGTCCGAGCGACTGACGAAGTATCGTCGGACAATCATTGAGATGCTTTTCTCCGAGCGGAACCATATCTGCGCGGTGTGCGTCTCGAACGGCCACTGCGAGTTGCAGAATCTGGCTCAGAAGCTCGGCATCACGCATGTGAACATGCCATACCGGTATCCCAAGCTGCCGGTGGACAATTCGCATGAGAGTTTCCGCCTGGATCACAACCGCTGCATCCTCTGCACTCGCTGCGTGCGGGTCTGCGACGAGATCGAAGGCGCCCACACGTGGGATGTTTTCGGCCGGGGCGTGGACTCGCGCGTGGTGGTTGACCTCAACGAGATGTGGGGCGAGTCCGAAAGCTGCACGGAGTGCGGCAAGTGCGTGAATGTCTGTCCGACGGGCGCGCTGTCCCGAAAGGGCACCAGCGTCGCCGAGATGACCAAGGTCAAGGACTTCCTGCCTTACCTCAAGCTCATGCGAGGGAATAAATGAACAAGCTGAAAGTGGCAACCGTCTGGCTGGATGGCTGCTCAGGCTGCCATATGTCGTTCCTGGACATTGATGAACGCATCGTGGAACTGGCTGGCAAGATCGACATGGTCCTGAGCCCGTTGGTGGACAACAAGAGTTTTCCCGACGACGTCGATCTCACCATTGTCGAAGGCGCCGTGGCCACGAACGAGGACGAGGAGAAGGTCTATAAGATACGCAAACGCACCAAGCTGCTTCTGGCGATCGGCGACTGCGCGATCACGGGCAACGTGCCATCCATGCGGAACAACATCCCGCTGGATGAGCTGTTCGACCGGGCGTTCGTCGAGAACGTCGACGTGCAGCCGCAACGGCCGGCGACCAAGCTGCCGCAGCTTCTGGACGCCTGCCGTCCAGTGCACGAGTTCGTAAAGGTTGACGTCTTCATTCCCGGTTGCCCGCCGCCGGCGGATGCGATCTGGTTTGTGCTGACGGAGCTGTTGGCTGGGCGGACCCCGGACCCCAGCGCCCTGACGCGTTTCGGCAAGTAGGAGCACAAGGCCCGCGCCGCCCGATTGCGGCGCGGGGCAAAGGACAACCGTATGCCCCGAGAAATCACCATAGATCCCGTAACGCGCATCGAAGGCCACGGCAAGATCACGCTGCGACTCGACGACAGCGGCACCGTGACCGATGCGATGTTTCACGTCACCCAGTTCCGCGGGTTCGAGAAATTCTGTGAGGGCCGGCCGCTGGCCGAGATGCCCTCGCTGATGGCCCGGACCTGCGGCATCTGCCCGGTGAGTCACCTGGTCGCCGCCAGCAAGGCGTGTGATCAGCTCATGGCGGTCAGGATTCCCCGCACCGCCGAGCTGCTGCGCCGGACGGTGAACCTGGCCCAGCTCATGCAGAGCCATGCGCTGAGCTTCTTCCACCTGTCCTCACCGGACTTCCTGCTCGGCTGGGACAGCGACCCCGCGAAGCGCAATATCTTCGGCGTTCTGGATGCCCAGCCCGACGTGGCCAAGGACGGCGTCGTCCTTCGCAAGATCGGGCAGTCCATCATCGCGCTGCTGGGGGGCAAGCGCATCCACCCGGCGTGGACGGTCCCGGGCGGCGTCAACGTGGCTCTGACGGCCGACAGGCGCGACGAAGTGCTGGGCATGCTTCCGGAAGCCAAGGCCATCACCCAGCGCACGCTTCACTGGTTCAAACAGCGGGTGGACGATTTCGCCGAGGAGGCCCGCGCCTTCGGGAATTTCCCCACGCTGTTTCTCGGCCTGGTGGACAAGGATGGCCAGATTGAGCACTACGACGGCTTCCTGCGCGTCTGCGATGCCCAGGGCCGCATCATCGAGAGCAAGGTGCCCGGGGAGGAGTACCATGACCTCATTGGCGAGGCGGTCGAGCCGTTCTCGTACATGAAGTTCCCGTACTACAAGCCCATGGGCTACCCGGCCGGCATCTACCGGGTCGGTCCGCTGGCGCGGCTGAACGTCTGCGATCGGTGCGGCACTCCGCTGGCCGATCAGGAGTGGGCCGAGTTCCGCCAACTTCAGCGGGGCGCCGTGCTCAGCTCTTTCCACTATCACTACGCACGGCTCATCGAGATCCTCTACTCGATCGAGAAGATCGAGCAGTACATGAAGGACCAGGACATCCTCGACCAGTACGTCCGGGCCCGCGCCCGGCCGAATCACTGGGAAGGAATCGGTGTTGCCGAGGCGCCCCGCGGCACGCTGATCCACCACTACAAGATCGATCGCAACGGCCTGATCACCTGGGCCAACCTGGTTATCGCAACGGGGCACAACAACCTGGCGATGAACCGGGGCGTGCTTCAGGTCGCGCAGCACTTCGTCGAGGGCAAGGTCCTCAAGGAAGGCATGCTCAACCGGGTCGAGGCGCTGATCCGCTGCTACGATCCGTGCCTGAGCTGCGCGACACACGCGGTCGGCAAGATGCCGCTGCGCATCGAGCTGGTGTCTTCCGGCGGCGAGGTGCTGGATGTCCTCTCAAGAGAGTAAGCCGGTGATCCTGATCATCGGCTATGGCAATCCGCTGCGCGGCGACGACGGCGTCGGCTGGCACGCCGCGCAGCGGCTTGAGCATTCTCTGGGCGGCGAGGGCGTTGAGGTCGTCACTGCGCATCAGTTGACGCCAGAACTTGCCTTCGACGCCAGCACCGCCTCGGCGGTGGTTTTCATTGATGCCAGCGTTGCAGTGGAGCCGGGCTGCGTCAGCCGGGTGGTTATCACCCCCATGGAGGATGTCGCGGTCGCTTCGACTCACGACTTGGAGCCCGAAGCGCTGCTTGGCCTGGCCAAGATGCTCTATGACGCCTGCCCGGAGAGCGTGATGTTCGCCGTCGGCGCCGATTCATTCGAGGTCACCGAGCAGTTGTCGCCCAAGGCATCCGCCGCCCTTGAAGAGGTTGTCCGCCAGGTTGAGGATTTTGTGAGAAGCCGCGCCGGGCGCAGCTAGAATGTCACGCCGTCTGGAGCCGGTCCATGCATGAGTTGTCCATCGCCGCTGCGCTTGTCGATCTGGTGGCGCAGCACGCGCCGCCACGGACGGTGTTGCGCAAAGTGGTCATCGAGGCCGGCCCGCTTCACGGGCTGGACCCCGATGCCATGCAGTGGGCCTGGCAAAGCACGACCGATGGCGGAGCGTATGCCGGGGCCGAGCTGCTGATCCAGATGTTGCCGTGGCGGATGAAGTGCGCTGTGTGCGGCCGCGAATGGACGGCGGCCGAAATGGAGTCGCAGTGCGCATGCGGCGCAACCGACGCCAACCCGATTGGCGGAGACGAACTGCGGCTGATGAGCCTGACGGTGGATGAGGATGAGCCGGCCAATCAGGAGGAAAGCGATGCAGGTTCAGGTCGTTGAGAATGTGCTGAAGCAGAATGACGAGATCGCAGCGCTGAACCGTCGCATGATCAAGGATCGGCGCATCTTCGCCGTGGACCTGATCGGCGCACCCGGCTGCGGCAAGACCGCCTTGATCGAGGCGACGCTGCAGCGGCTCAAGGGCCAGGTCAGGACGGGCGTAATCGTCGGCGATATGGCGACCCAGCGCGATGCCGACCGTATGGCCAAGCAGTGTGACCAGGTGGTCCAGATCAACACCGGCAAGGGCTGCCATCTGGAAGCCAATCACGTGCGTCAGGGACTCTCCAGGCTGGACCTGTCGCAGGTCGAGCTGCTGTTCATCGAAAACGTAGGCAACCTCATCTGCCCGGTGGGTTTTGATCTTGGCCAGGATGCCAAAGTGGGCATCTTCAGCGTCAGCGGAGGCGATGACAAGGTGGCCAAGCACCCCTTCATCGTGATCGAAGCGGCCATGCTCATCCTGAGCAAGATCGACCTGCTGCCGCATATTCCCTTCGACAAGGGGCTGTTTTACGACGACATCCGCAAACTGAACCCCAAGGCCCGGACCGTCGAGCTTTCGGCCATCAGCGGCGACGGCATGGATGCCTGGATCCTGTGGCTGATCGGTGGCGTCAAGGCGAGCCGCGCTTGAGGTCCTCAACGTAGGATTCGTACAGCCTCACGGCCGCCGGGTCGGTGATGTTCTTGCCCACCACCAGCCTTGCCCGCGCCGTCGCCGGCACGCGGGGCTCCAAGTCTCTGCCGATCAGCGACAGATAAAGCGAGCGGTGGGTTTCTTCGCCATACGGTGTGAGCACCCCGAAGCAGTCTTCTGCCGGCGACATGACCACCGCCGCCAGTCCCGTTTTCGCATCCCGGCGCAGCGCCAGGGGCTTGGCGAACCTCGGGCGCACGGTCCAATCGACAGGGTGGGGCGGGCGATTCCAGCGGCCATCTTCGTTGATCTTCGCCGCATCGTCGTCACGCGGGAATAGTTGCCAGACGCCATCCTTCTCCACCGCCTCGATAAACCGCGGCGCAGCGTCTTCGAGCCCGGCGTAGACGAAGGCTCGGGCGAAACCGTCGAAATACGAAGCCAGGAAGACTTCGAAACGACGCAACGGCTTGCGGGCCGTGACCGTGGTGGTCAGATCGAGCGTATCGGGCGCCGACCAGCGGTAGACGGCGCGCATGTCGAAGGGATGCGTCTCGTCAGCCGCCCAGTCGGTCTGCAGAGCGCCGTCGTCCAATGTCTTGCCGGTGCTGAGCCAGTCCCACGCGGCCGGGCCGTAGCGCGTGTCGGCATCGAGCAGACGGTAGTGGGAGAAGACGCCCATGCTGGCGGCCAGCGGGGCGTCGGTGAGGCCGTCGAACAGGGGGTTGAGGCCCATGGACCTGCCGCCCTGGCGAACAACGCCACGGAGCGCCCCGGTGTTGAAGCGGAACGACCTGCCATCCTGCCCAAAGCGGAGCGGGGCGGCATCGTCGTTGGCCCGCCCAGCGCGGGCGAGGAGCATCGTGACGGCGGCCGAGCAGAAGGTTCGACGATCGATCATCGGTGCGCCCTCCATATCAGGCGAGTTCCCAGGGCTGCCGCATCGGTCGGGCGAGCATCTTCGTAGCCTCATCATCGCCAACGATCTGTTCCTTATCCGGATCCCAGTTGATGACCCGGCCAAGGCGAATGCTGATGTCGCCGAGGTGGCTCATGGTGTCGGAGCGGATGGCGGACTCCAGCGGGTTGAGCGTGGGCTTGCGGCTGCGGATGCAGTCCAGGAAGTTGCGGGCGTGCGATGGGGTTTCGGTCAGGCGTTTGTCCTCGGGGACGCGCAGGGTCTGTAGGGCTTTGTCGGAGGCGTAGAGGCCGCCGCGATCGACGCTGATCCACCCCTTGGAGCCGTGAAAGGTTGTGCCGTGGTCGCGCCAGACACGGTACTTCCTGACGATCGGCTCGGCGACGCGGTGGCCCATGTTGCGGAGGACCACGCCGTTGGCGTAGGTGCAGTTGACATCCCACGATTCCAGGGTGTCCCACAGGCTGCCCTTGGGCGGGATCTTACCCGTGCCCTCGTACTTGACCGCGCTGGTGTGGTCGGCGTTCAGGCCCCACTGGGCGATGTCCATCGGGTGCGACCCCCACCCGGCGATGAAACCCAGGGCATAGTCATAGATGTGATAAGCGCCAAAGCACGTGCAGCGGTCGGCGGTGTAGGGTTTCATCGGAGCGGGCCCGATCCACATATCGTAGTTGAAGTCGGCCGGAACGGGGATCTGCTTGTTGGACCCATATGGTTTCTCAGAGCCGGCGTCGAACTGGCTGGACATGTCGGGCGACCAGCACTCGACCAGCTTGATGTCGCCGATGTAGCCAGCGCGGACCAGTTCGCAAGCGCGGCGGAACTGCTGCTGGTCGCCGCGCTGCTGGGTGCCGTATTGGAAGACGATCTTATTCTGGCTGGCGGCCTGGCGCAGCTTCCAGGACCAGGCCATGGAGATGCTGAGAGGCTTCTCAATATAAGCGTCTTTCTTCGCCTTGGCGGCGAAATAGGCGATGGGAACATGCCAATGGTCGGGGGTCGAGACGACCACGGCATCGACATCCTTGATCGCCAGCACCTCGCGGAAATCGGCGTAGGTCTTGCACACTTCTCGCTTGTAGTTCTCGTTGGCCGCTCGGGCGAAGCGCTCGCGGTTGGCCTTGCGGACATCGCAGGCGGCGATGAACTGGGCGTCGGGCTGGGGGAAGAAGGCATAGCGGCAGTTGTCGGAACCCCGGCCGCCGGTGCCGATGGCGGCGAGGTTGATGCGATTGGAGGGGGCCTTCTGCCCGAGGACCGCGGAGGGCACGATGGCCGGGGAAGCCAGGAGGGCAAGAGATGCCTTGAGGACATCGCGGCGGGAGGTGTTCTGGCGCATGCTTCTCCTTTACATAGATGGATGGCGATACGGTACTCTCGACCGGGGAGGGTGACAAGGAAAGCGAGGCTGGTTCTGGCAGCAGACCTGACGCCGGGTGGATTCATCGGGCGAAGGGGATACAGAAACGAAACGTGAGGCGAAGTGTCAGGTCTTGCCGCACTTGGCGATATTTCGTGTCAAGGCAAAGGCGTGAAGACACGAAGACGGCCCTGGTAGGGTATGACCGGGTGAAGCGAAATTGAAACGTGGGACATGTGGGGCCATGGGCAGGGCCGAAGGTCAGTCTTCGGTGATGCGCTGGTACTTGTAGAGGGCTTTGTAAAGGCCGGTAATCTGATTGGCGGGGACGATTTGTGGGCGGTAACGTTCGTTGCGGGGCTGGAGGCGGATGACGGGGGTGTTGGATTCGTCAGATTCGAAAAAGACGCGTTTGAAGGTGGTGTGGCCATCGTCAAAGCGGATGAAGCAGTCGTCGCCGCTGGCGGGGTCGGCGGCAGGAGAGAAGATGACGATGTCATCCTCTCGATACTTGGGCTCCATGCTGTTGCCCTGGACACGGGCGGCGAAGGCGCTGCGGTCGTTCAGGTCGGGGCAGCCAACGTATTCATCGGCGATGCCGCGAGGGTAGGACAGGTCGGTGAAGTCGCGCGGATAGCCGGCCGAGACGCGGTTGATTATGGGGATGGAGTTGACGGGGATGGCTTCGATGTTGCCAGCGGATTGTTCGACGAGCTCCTGAAGGACGCCGGAGAGATAGGCATCGTCGAGATTGATCGAACCGCCGGGGGAGGGCGCGGGGGGCTGGACAGCGCGGGACTTACCGCTGTTGGCGCGGCCTTGGGCGAGCTTCTGGAGGACAGCGCGGACGTCGCGGGGAGTGCGCTGGAGATGGGCCTGGGTAAGCAGTTCGCCGGGGGTGAAACCGAGAGTTTGCTCAAGGCGGCGGAGTTTCTCATCGCTGGGCGGGTTGGGAACGCGACCG
Source organism: uncultured Tepidisphaeraceae bacterium (assembly GCA_964570205.1). Classification (GTDB taxonomy): domain Bacteria; phylum Planctomycetota; class Phycisphaerae; order Tepidisphaerales; family Tepidisphaeraceae; genus CAZMXI01. The sequence continues at coordinate 3,710 of CAZMXI010000100.1, read as the reverse complement.
GTCTCAATGAGGGACAGGTAGGGCTTTGAGATGTCGGTTCGGCCGGCCAGATCGTCCAGAGTGAGGGCGAGGCGCAGTCGCCGGCGGCGGATTTTGGTCCCGAGGGCCTCCATGAATGGAGGATCATAGCAACGGGCAAACATCCTTACAAATAACTAACCATGGATTTTTGCAGCGTGGGGACACTTGCCTGTGCCGGGTCATTGGCCGGGGTTAGCGGCCGCGGGAGGGCCCTTGGGTTCGGGGAAGAAGGTTGGATCGAGCTTGGGGTCGGCCTGTTTACGGAGCTGTTCAACGAGTTGGACGAACTTCTGGTGCTTGACGTTGTCGGCGATGGCGTTGTGGGCCTCTTCAAAGGTGGGGATGCGGCGCTGCTTGACTTGGATGATATGGTAGCCCCACTCGGTCTTGACGGGCTGGCTGATGTCGTTGATGTTGAGGGCGAAGGCGGCCTGTTCGAATTCAGCGGCCATCTGGCCACGTGTGAAGGGCAGTAGATCGCCACCGTACTGGGCGGAATCATCCATGGATTCGGCCTTGGCGATGGCGGCGAAATCTTCCCCGGCGTCGAGGCGTTTCCGGATGGACTCGGCTTTGGCTCTGGCCTCGGAGTCTCGCTGGGCGGTTTGCTGATCGGTAAGGGTTTCACCTTCTTTGGGGGGCTGCGGGGTAATGACGATGTGGCGAGCGCTGACCTGTTCGAGCCTGGGCTTGTTCTTGGCGTAGTAGTTCTCAATTTCCTGCTCGCTGGCATCGATCCCCTGAAGCAGGAGCCCGACGAGCAGGTTGTCGCGCATGAGCTTCAACTGCTGAGTGAAGCGGGGATCCTGGTCGACTCTGCGGGACTCGGCTTCGCGGGCGAGGAGCTTCATTTCGATGAGTTGATCGGCGATGGATCGGCGGCCGGACGGCTGTGCGGCGACGGAGCGGGCGTCGGGTGGAAGCATGGCGAGGTAGGCATCAAACTCGCCGGCGGTGATGTTAACCGATCCCATGGTGATGACAACGCGATTGGGGTCGATGGGGCGCGGCTCGACGGCGGGGAGGGGCTTTGGGGCAACCTGTGCCCAGAGCGTAGCGCCTAGGCTGGCGAAGATGGCGAAGAGCAACGGGCAGTAAATCTTGTTGATCAAAGCGAGCTCCTTGTCTGAATCCACCGGCGCATGTCAGCCGGCGACGCGGTGATTCTACACGCAGCGGGCCAAAAGCGCCAGATGTCGTCCATTTAGACACGGTGGAGGGGCGGACCGTTAGGGTCGATCGGCCGGCGAGATGGCGTGACGCAAAGGGATCGGGCACAGGCTGGCCATAGCCAACGAGTGGGCGAAGCCCTAGAATCGGGACGGCTGAAGACACCAGAGCGACGAAGGAAACATGGACACGCAGCTTCTACCCGACAACGTGCTGACGACGAATCTGAAGAAGGTGGTGAACTGGGCGCGGCGGTCGTCGTTGTGGCCGCTGCCGTTTGCGACGGCGTGCTGCGGCATCGAGTTGATGGCGACCGCATCCAGCCGGTACGACATTTCGCGGTTTGGGGCGGAGGCGATGCGCTTCAGCCCGAGGCAGTCCGATCTGTTGATCGTGGCGGGGCGGGTCGCGATCAAGATGATGCCGATCCTGCAGCATATTTACCAGCAGATGACGGAGCCGAAATGGGTGATTTCGATGGGAGCATGCGCCTGCACGGGCGGCGTGTTTGACGCTTATGCGACGGTGCAAGGGATCGACCAATTCATACCGGTGGATGTGTATTTGCCCGGGTGCCCGCCACGGCCGGAGACGCTGCTGGAAGGGGTGATGGCGATTCAGCGGATCGTGGATCGGCATGGTTTGCCGGCCGGGCAGCGTCGGCCGCTGAAGATTGCGATCGAGCCAAACTACAGGCCGAGGCCTCAGCCGACGGCGGTGACGGTGGGCGGTCAGCGCGCGTGAATGGAGCGGGTTGAGGATCGAGCGGGGGGCGGTTCGAGGCGAGCTGGAGACAGGCTTACCCTTGACATCGAGGGGCGTTGGCCTAGCCTCATGGGGCATAAACCATGAAATTTGCTTTTTATACCAATGCGGCTCCAGAGTGGGATTTTCGCACCGTGATCGCCAAGGCGAAGGGATTCGGATTTGATGGCGTGGATATTCTGGGGGTGCTGAATCAGACGGGCGACCTCGCGGCAGACCTGTTCCGTATAGAGCCGAGAACGTTGAGGGGCATGTTCGAGGATGCGGGCATTGGCATCGCGTGCCTGTCGAGCACGCTGGCCGCAGCGCCGGGGCATCCGCGCTGCGTCAATGACATCAGGCGATTCATTGACACCGCGCAGGCCGTAGGTTGTGGGATGGTCAAGGTTCGCGATGTTGTGGTAGGGCGGGGGCGGACCCATGCCGAAGTGGCGTCGAGGTGGGCGGTGGCAATGGCGTCCGCGGCGGATCACGCGGCAGAGGCGGGGGTTGCGCTGGTGATCGAGAACGCTCAGTCCTTTCGCACGGCGAGCCAGGTCTGGATGATCCTGGAGGCGCTGGGCGATCCGGCGGTAGGGGCGTGCTGGGATCCGTTGTCGGCGGCGCTGGCGGGCGAAACGCCGATCATCAGCGTTCCGGTGCTGAACAGCCGCATGCGACTGGTGCAGGTGCGAGATGCGCTGATAGATGGTGGGACTTCTTCGCTTTGCGTGATCGGACGGGGCAGCGTGTTACTGCCGGAGTTATTCCGGCGGTTGCGCGGCGTGGGATACGACGGGTGGGTTTCTGTTCACTGGGATCGGGCATTATTCCCGACGCTGGCGGCGGCGGATGCGGTCCTGCCGGAGGCTCTGGCGAAATTGAAGGAATGGACGAAACCGCAGGCGTTGCCGCCCAAGCCGAAAGCGGCTGCAAAGGCTGCATCGCCGGCGAAGGCCGTAGCGCCGTAGAAGGCCGAGGTGACTCAGGCGGCGGCCGGATAGGGTGCGAACGGGAGGATCGTGGGGGGTTTTCGGACCTGCCGGGCGGGGCGCGGATTCTTCGCGATCTATTTGCTTTGTGGCTCGACATATACGAGATCATGGGTGGTTCGGTGGGGCGTCTTCTGAGAGACACCGAGCCACGGCTGACGGGTTCCTGTTGAGGATCGTCAGCGCAACCCGGGATTTGGCGGCCGGCGGGGCTCCTACTGAGGGACGCCGGCCGTAGCCTTTTGCGTGTGCATGTCTCTACGCGGCTGCGTATCATGGGATTGGCAATTCAAGCAAAGGAGGCATCGCATGCGCGTGTGTCAGATGGCGGCCGTGGGCGTAATGCTGGCGCTGAGCGGGCTGGCCTATGCGGCCGAGGGGAAGGCGTTGAAGGCGGGTGACAAGGTAGAGCTTTTCAACGGAAAGGACCTGGCGGGGTGGGTCTGGATCGGCGGCGGGAAGATGGGCGATGTATGGAGTGTGGTGGAAGGCCGTCTTCACTGCAAGGGGAGTCCGGGCGGATACATCAGAACGGAAGTGGACTACAAGAATTTCGTGCTGCGTTTGCAGATCAGGCATTTGAAGCCGGGCAATGGCGGGGTGTTGATCCGCATGGTGGGGCAGGACAAAGTCTGGCCAAAGAGCATTGAGTGTCAGGGACAGTACCAGGCGCTGGGGGACATTTGGAACATCGACAAGTTCCCGATGAAGGTGGCGGCGGACCGGACGAGCGGCCGACATACGCGGCGGGCGAAGCCGGAGATCAAGCAGAAGCCGGTCGGG
>CAZMXI010000099.1:6751-18439 GCA_964570205.1 uncultured Tepidisphaeraceae bacterium | reverse complement strand
GACCCGCCATTCCCCGCGGGTTGCCTTGCATACACCCCCTCTACCCTTCACAATACCCCTGTGCGATGGCCGGATCGGCCGCCTGCTGCCCACATCACAGGCATACAGGCTTGTCCAGCCCGACTGGAGGATCTCGTGGCGATTCGCGTTCGCTGTCCACGCTGCTGGACCACCGCCGAGGTTCCCGAGGATGCCCTCGGCAAGGTCGGCAAATGCAATACGTGTGGTGCCGAAGTCCGCATCCCTGAAAGACTTACCAAAGTCTGCTTCATCTGCGGCACCGACGTCACCAACGCCCCACACGCCAAGGATGCCGATCGCAACTACCTCTGCCAGCGCTGCTGGCAGGCGCGCAACCGCAAGCAGCAGGAGGAATTCGGCATCCCGACCCTTGAATGCTCTGTATGCCTGGCCCCACTCGCCGAAGAGGATGCCTATTCCCACGACGGCAAGATCGTCTGCAAAGATTGCCGATCCCGCCTTCAGGCCCAATCCCAACCTCCCCAGCCGCTCGCCGAAATTCCCCCGCCGGCGCCTGTCCCCCCGCTCGTGTCCGTACACCTCGACGCCACCCAGGATCAACATCCTCACGAGCACGACCATGTCGATCTCGGCCTCACCACCCCCGCCTCCCGGTCGGATGAGCCGCGGCGGCAACCCGTCTACATTACGCGCACCAGCCTCGTGCCCTCCTTCCTCGCCTTCCTGGCCCTGGCGGCGGCGGCCTTCCTCGCCTATCGCCAGTTCCGTCCCCCAAACTGGGAAGACCAGAACCGCGCCCGCATTCTCGCCCTCAAGACCCACGCCGAGTTGCTCGTCGATGTCGGCCAAGTGCAGGCCGGCCTGGCCAAGTACGACGACCTTTTTGCGCTCGTCAACGGCCGCCTCCTCCTCAGTCCCGATCTCAAGGCCGAACTCGAAGCCGCGCGCCTCAGCGCACGCATCGCCTCGGGCTTCGTCCCGGATACCTGGGAGCAGGACAACCACGCGCGGATTCTGGTCCTTCGCGGGCAGGGCGACGTGCTCGCCACGGTCGGCAAATCCAGTGACGCCGTTGAAAAGTACCAGCAACTCTTCCAACTCGTCGGGACCCGCCAACTCCGCAATCCCATCCTGCAAGCCGAGTTGCGCCAGGCTCGCGCGGCCTTCGACCGCCTCCGAAATCAAGCCGTCGCCGTGCAGCCCATCCCGGCGTCATTGCCCAATCCCGGCCCCGCCACCGCTCCGGTCGCCAGCGTCCAGGGCACCGATCCCAACGCCAAACCCCAGCCGCCCGCCACGAAACCGATCCAACCGCCCGATCAAGTGGGCTCCATTCCACAGGTTCCCCCGGATCAGCCCAAGCGCGAAATCAAGTCGATCTTTGACGACTGATCCCGGAGGCGTGCATGGAACGCGACAGTCATTACAATGCCCAGGCCATGGAGCCACTGGGATTGATTGCCGGCGAAGGCGTGTTTCCTGTGCTCGTCGCCCGTGGGGCCCGCGCCGCCGGCCGAAGAATCATCTGCGCCGGCTTTAGTCGCAACGCCTGGCCAAGCCTCGCCGACGAGGTCGATCATTTCGAGTGGGTCGGCGTGCTGCGAATGAACCGCTGGATTCGCGTTCTTCGTTCCCGCGGCTGCTCCCAGGCCATCATGGTCGGCCGCGTCAAAAAGAGTCAGATGTACGATCGGTGGCGGTATTTTCGCTACCTTCCCGACCTGCGAACCATTAGACTCTGGTTGACGGTCCTGCGGCACGACAAGCGGCCCTATGCCGTCTTGCAGGCGGTGATCAACGAGCTATCATCGGCAGGGATCAACTTGATCGACTCGACGACCTATTGCATGGACCACCTCGCCACGTCCGGCGTCATGACGCGCCACCAGCCGTCCGATTCTCAGTGGAAGGACATCCACTTCGGTTGGCAGGTCTGTTCCACCATCAGCCGCCTGGACATCGGGCAGTCGATCGCGGTCATGGACCGCGACGTCATAGCGGTCGAGGCGCTGGAAGGCACCGACGCCATGATCCAGCGCGCCGGCTCGCTGTGCCGCGTCAAGGGCTGGACCATGATCAAAGTCTCGAATACCCGCCAGGACATGCGCGTGGACGTGCCAACCATCGGCGCCCAGACCATTGAGAAGCTCCACGCCAACGGCGCCCGCTGCATCGTCCTGGAGGCCAACAAGACCATCATCCTCGAAAAGCCCAAGGTGCTCGAAATGGCCGACCGCTACCGCATTGCCGTCGTCGGACACGAACCGGCGACACTAAACCAGTGATTCCCGGCCACGCAAAAAACAGCGATTTCTGACTCCGGACTTGACCCCGCCAAAATGGCGGCTATCCTGATGCTTGGGGGCCAATCAGTATAGGTTGAGGAGTGGCTATGGCGGGTCTGTCAATCGCCAGACGACGAAAGGCTTGGCTCAAAGGCGTCGCTTATGGCGCTTCGGGTAAGGGCAAGTGTTTGCTGACCGTCCCGAAGTTGAAGGACATCTTCCAACGCGGCGTTCTGCACGGCCGTACACACGCCGATACGGCGTATGTTCGCGCTATTGTCGAGCAGGAACGTCGCCAGAGGGAAGGTCGTCAGCGGGACGTTCGCCCGCGCGATGGCGGCCGCGGTCGAGACTTCCGACCTCGCGGCAACGACCGTCGCGGCCCACGTGTGGCTCGTCGCTGACCCATCTTCCGTGGCGTGCCTCTTCGCCACGAACAGTCATTGTTTTCCCGTCGGACCGGCGGGATAATTTGGGGTTATGCCGGCTTGGGCTTGGGCCCATGAACTGGCAGGCCCGACAGGAGCGAGGATATGCCCGCGGAAGTGGATAAGGATAAGTGTGAGGGCTGTGGCGATTGCGTCGGCGCGTGCCCGTCTGACGCCATCACGATGGTCGAGGGCAAGGCCGACGTCAACAAAGACGCTTGCTGCGATTGCGGCGCCTGCGTTGACGCCTGCCCTACACAAGCTATTGCCATGAACTGACCCCGCGTCAGTTCCTCGGGGCTGGGGTTTCCCGCATCCCGGTGACCACGCTGTTCCGACCCGAGTCGGAAACGCTTCGCTGGTTGAAGGCGCTGACGGCGTCAACTACAACCGTGCTGGTCACAGCGCGGCCGATGCGCACCCCGATCGGCGAGCGTGCCACCAGTGAGTCGTAGACCAGCGTCCATCGCACCGGCGTCACCGAGGCGTCGAGCTTTGGATCTTCGTCGGTGTGATTCCCCGGCCAGTCAAAGAACGCGGACAGGTGGATGCCCGCCTCATGCCCAAAGGTGACGTGGCGCGCATTGCCGGGTGGGTTGTTGTCATGGCCGAACCGCCACACGCGCGTGCCCAGGCCATATTCGTTGCCCGGATAACGCTGCCTGGCGTAGACCTGGCAGGTGCGAATCTCATTGCCGAGCATCACCGTCTGCTGGATCGGCTTGGTGGTCTCCAGGCCGGCGATGAGCAGAATGCCCGCACGGTCCTGAAGCCGCAGATCCCGCATCAGGTTCAAGGACACGGGGAAATCGCGGCCGAGGCTCCAGAGCACCATGCCATCAGACACCCGCTCGAACTCATCGCCCGCCCAGACATTCCTCGCGGCCGCTCCGAACACCCCGGAGTAGGCCACGCCCTCCTTGAACTGGTTCTCGATGTGGATGTTCTCCATGCAGCCGTAAACAACCATGACTTCCGACTGCGCATCGGGCGGGACCGTCCACGGTCGCGATAGCCTGATCGTCTGCCCCTGCGCCGACGCAATGGGAATGCACTGGCCGATGCCCCTTCCCGCAGTCACCAGGGCATAAGTGGTGAACGTGAAGCTGTCGGCCGTGCTGCGGAGGGTCTTCTCATCCCAGGCCTTGCCCGGCGTGGCGAATGAACCAGCCGTGATCTCCGCGGGATGTCCCTGCCAAGGCGTGCCACCAAGCTCGTAGAGGAACATCTCGCAGCCGTTGCCGGTACCGCGGATGTTCTCGATGATGTTGAAGCCAAAGTAGTTATGAACGGCTTCGCCAGCCACCACCAGCCCGCGCCCGCCGCGCGAGATGCGGTTGTGCTCGACGACCGCGCGGCGCAGCCCACGGAAGCTGACATTGCTGCCGTGAGTCGGCAGTCCCTCGCAGGTGTTGTGCGCGAAGTAAAGGTCTGCCATCTCGCCGCCCCAGTGGCAGAACGGCGTCTCGCCGCGAAGGACATTCTCTTCAATGACCAGGCGATAGGTGTGCTGGGTGGCGCTGACGACGTTATCGGCCGGCACCCATTTGCCCTCGGGCCGATGCACTGGGCGCAGATTCCGCGCTTCGCAATGCCGCACGGCCGCGTCGGTGGTGCCACGGATCAGCACTGCGTGATGGTCCTCGCCCGGCGTGGCATCGACCGTGACGTGTTCGAGGGCAGATCGATCGGCCAGCTCGATGATGGAGCGGTAGTGATGGAAGATGACGGGGATCTGGCCATCGCGGGGCGACAGCAAGGTGGTTGCGGCCTTGCCGGAGCCACGCAACGTAATACCTGGCTTGAGGCGGATGGTCTTGCGCACCAGGTAGTTGCCCGGCCCGAGCGTCACGACCCCTCCGCCTGTCGCGGCCGCTTCGTCGATCTTCTTCTGGATGGCTATGGAGGCGTCTGCTTCTCCATCGGCCGGGGCATCGGCGCAGGCATAGACCTTCCGGACGGGCGGCCGAGCAACGACCTCGAACTGGAACGGCCGGCTCCATCCGTGATCTCCCCCGCCGCAATGGACGAACAGGCGATATCGCCCAGGGGCCATGTCGGCCGGGAGCGTCAGCGTACGCTCAAAGGCCGGCGAGATGCCCTTCTCGCCGCTGTAGCTCTGGCCGATTGCGCACTCGATGAGTTTGCCATCGCCAGCAACGATTAACGCCGCCACTGGGCCGCGGGCAGGGAAGTTGATGCCGAAGAACCGCACGCGCGAGCCGGGCAGCGGCCGTGGCGGCGTGATCGTCCATATCTCGGGCACGTTGATGGCCAGAGGACTGGAGAAGCCCGCGGGCGTCTGCGCCCAGATCATCTTGCCCTGCGGGTTCCACTCGTTGGCGAAGGCCTTGACCGTCGCGGTCGTCGGATCGGCCGCGTGCACTCCGACGACGGGGGCTTCCGCCGGCGGCCGGGAAGGCGCGGTGGCGTTCCCGTCAAGAAGCCGCTGGAGCGAAGCGACGGCACTCCAATCGGCGGGCGCCTTGAGGTCGGAGACATACAACTTCAGCGCAGGGTCATTCAGGCCCTGGCCGAAGAGCAGGAAAGGCTCGCCGTTGGGGCAGGTCATGCTCGCCGCAGAGAGACTCAGCGACTCGGCAGCGTTCACCGGCGATAGGGTAATTCCAACCGCGAACAAGATCATGAGCAGGTGTTTCACGGAACCTCCACATCTCATATCGCAGGACGCAGCCGCGTGTTGCGATTGATGGGGCATGTCGGGCGTGTTTGCCCGTTAAGAGGATCGGTTATGATGAGCACAAGGCCGAGCGATGATCGGCGCATTTCCCGGCAACGGTCGCGACACGATGGCACCTCGCAATCAGGAGTAATGGACATGCCATACCGACTGAGTGTTGTCCTAATGATGCTCTGCTGCATCACACCGATGGCGTCGTCCTCCCCGCAACCCGACATCGTGATCATTCTCGCCGACGACCTGGGCCGCCGAGATGTGGGGTTCATGGGCGCCACCGAGATCAAGACGCCTATGCTGGACAAGCTTGCCAGCGCGGGCGCGCGCCTCGACAGCTTCTACGTGCAGCCGGTCTGTTCGCCGACGCGAGCGGCGCTGATGACGGGGCGCTATCCGATGCGCTACGGCCTTCAGGTCGGCGTGATCCGGCCCTGGGCTCAATACGGCCTGCCGCTGGAAGAACGCCTGCTGCCACAGGCGCTGCGCGAGGCGGGCTACACCACCGCCATGTGCGGCAAGTGGCACCTGGGTAGCTTTGAGAAGACCTATTGGCCGACGAATCGAGGATTTGATCACCATTACGGCCACCTATTCGGCGCGATCGACTATTTCACGCACCTGCGCGATGGCAAGCTCGACTGGTACCGCAATGGCGAGCCGCTTGCCGAGGATGGTTACTCAACGCATCTGCTGGCTCGCGACGCGGTGAGCGTGATCCGGCGGCAGCCGAAGGACAAGCCGCTGCTGCTCTACGTGGCATTCAACGCGGTGCATGCCCCCCACCAGGCGCCGGCGAAGTACACCAGGCAGTATCCCGACCTGAAAGGCGTGCGCCGGACCTACGCCGGGATGGTCGCGGCGATGGATGAAGCCGTGGGGCAGATTGTCAGCGCTGTTGAGGAAAGCGGACGTCGCCAGAACACGCTGTTCATCTTCTCCAGCGACAACGGAGGCCCGCAGCCGGGCAGGGTCACCGATAACGGGCCGCTGCGCGCGGGCAAAGGGACGCTTTATGAAGGCGGCGTGCGGGTGTGCGCGTTTGCGACATGGGATGGCCGGATCAAGCCGGGAACGGCTGTGGCAGAGCCGCTGCACATGGTCGATCTGTACCCCACGCTGCTGAAGATTGCGGGGGCAAAGCTGGAGCAGAAGCTGCCGATCGATGGACGTGACGCCTGGCCGACGATCGCAGAGGGCAAGCCATCGCCACACGAGCAGATCCTGTTGAACGCCGAGCCGACGCGCGGCGCCCTTCGGGCCGGCGACTGGAAGCTGGTGACCAACGCCAAGGGCACTGAGTTGTACCATCTGCGGGATGACCCATCGGAGAAGAACAACCTGGCAACGCGCCAGCCGCAGATGACCAAAGAGATGCTTGCCCAATATGAGCTTCTGGCCAAACAGGCCGTCGAGCCCAGACATGCCGGCGAGCAGTGACCGGGCATCCCTCTTCGGCCCTTGACAATCGGAGGATTCGGCATGAAGAACCATCGAATGGTGGTGCTGTTCGCTCTGGCGGGTCTCGCAGCGCTGAGCTGGGCACAGCAGGGGCTGGCGGCCGTCAAAGCGGGGCCGGTCAAGGTGTTCATCCTTGCCGGGCAATCGAACATGGAGGGCAAGGCCAAGGTTGCGCTGCTGCAATACCAGATCAAGCAACCGGCAACACGCGACATGTTCAAGCATCTGCAACACAATGGCCAGTGGGTGCAGCGAGAGGATGTGTGGCTCAAGTTCCTCGACCGCAAGGGCAGGCTCACGGTCGGGTATGGCAGCCCCGGCTGCATCGGGCCGGAACTGGAATTCGGCAACACGGTAGGCGACCGCTACCAGGAACAGGTGCTGCTGATCAAGACCGCATGGGGCGGGAGGAGCCTGTATCGCGACTTTCGATCGCCCAGCGCCGGCTTGCCGGATCAGCAGGTTCTGGAGAAGATGCTGGCTGGCCTGCGGGCGCGCAAGCCCGACGCCACGCTGGATGAGATCAAGGCGCCCTTCGGCGCTACCTATCGCGCCATGCTCGACGAGGTCAACTCGACTCTGGCAAACCTCAAGCAGTTGTTTCCCGAGTATGGCGGCCAAGGCTATGAGCTGGCGGGGCTGGTGTGGTTCCAGGGCTGGAACGACATGATCAACGCCGAGTACACGGCGGAATATGCGGTCAACATGGCCCACTTCATCCGCGATGTGCGGAAGGACCTGAAGGCCCCAGGTCTGCCCGTGGTGATCGGCCAGATGGGCGTGGACGGGGCAAACGCCAACGACAACGTCCGCAAGTTCAAGGCTGCCCAGGCGGCCGTCATGGATGTGCCGGAGTTCAAGGGCAACGTCGCCCTGGTCAAGACGGATGTCTTCTGGGACACGGAGGCCGATGCGGTTTTCAAGAAGGGGTGGCGAGAGAACATCGAGCAGTGGAACACCGTCGGCAGCGACTGGCCGTACCATTACCTGGGCAGCGTCGAGACCATGACCCGGATCGGCAAGGCATTCGGGCAGGCGATGATCGAGCTGCGCGAAGGGAAGTCACCTCAGTAGCCTCAACTCGACCATGCGCACATCCATGACCTGACTGCCGGGAATCTGGATGGCGCGCAAGGCGAGTTCGCCACGCCCGCTCTGCAGTTCCATCGCGCCGAGGTTCAGGGGCTTGAAATCCTTAACGTACGATTCGCCCGCCCGGCGCACGCGGTCGTGCTCAGCGCCGTGAAGCGGCGGGTCGTGCGCCTCGGCGACCCTGCCTTGGATGCTACTGCCCTTGAAGCTGAGTTGTATCGTGGAGCCTACCTCGCCCGCCGGACACGTATAGTGAATGATCGCCTCATATCGACCGGCCGTGGCAACCTCGATGTCCCAGGTGATCGAGTCATCAACGCTCGTCCAGTTCTGGAAAAAAGAGCAATTGGGAGCGCTGGCGCTGCGTTTTACATTGCCATGGGGCACGCCATCGCGCGCGGGAAGCTCAGTTCGTGGGAACCGGGCGTGACCGACCGGGAAGGGTCGGTCATCTTTCCTTTGATCCGCCAGCAGTTCCTCCCTCCACCGTTCGACGGCCGCCGCCAGCCGCCGGGCGACATCCGGCTGCTCGCGGGCAACGTCGCGTTGCTGGCCGGGATCGGCCTCCATGTCATACAGCCTGCCCGCGCTGTCCAGGCGGTGCTTCTGCGTGCGAACGCTGACCTTCCCCGCCCAGTGGGAGAAGATCATGCGGTCGGGCCAGGCGGCCGCGTCGCCGTAGATCAGGGGCTTCAAGCTCCGGCCATCGGCCGATTGAGCCCCGGCCGGTTGTACGCCGGCCAGATCGGTCAGCGTGGGCATCAGGTCCATTGCGGCGGCAATCTGGCCAATGCGCCTGCCGGAGGGAATGTGGCCAGGCCAGCGCATGAACAGCGGCGAGCGCACGCCGCCTTCGTCGGTTGACCCCTTGCGCCCTTTCATTTCGCCGTTCCAGCGCCAGCCGTTGGGGCCGTTGTCGCTGAAGTAGATGATGATCGTGTTCTCGGCCAGTTTCAGCTCGTCCAGCCGGCGCAGAATGCGGCCGACGTTCCAGTCGATGTTCTCGCACATCGCCAGCGCTGCACGCGTGTGCTCGATATCTTCGCCCCGCAGGTTGTCAGCCCGCAGCTTCAATTCGGCACCGGCGAACTTGCGGTAGAATCGATCAGGCACCTGCATCGGCGAATGCGGCGTGTTGTAGGGCACGTAGCAGAAGAACTGACGGTCCCTGTTCCGCTCAATGAACGCGATGGCGTGATCGGTCAGGTCGTCGATGATGAACCCCTTGCCCCGCACGGCAGCGCCATTGTGGTCCAGCGGCGGATCGAAATAGGCGCCCCAGTGGCCAGATGTGAAACCGTAGTATTCGTCGAATCCCCGGCCGTTGGGGTGATAGGGATACTGCGTGCCGTTATGCCACTTTCCGAAGGCCCCGGTGGCATAACCGGCAGCCTTGAAGGCGTCAGCGATGGTCTTCTCATCCAGGTCCAGCCGCTCGCCGCCGGTGGAGACGCCCCGCACCCCGCCGCGCGGGTGATACCGGCCGGTGAGGAACTCCGCTCGCGTGGGCGAGCAGACCGGGCAGACGTAGAAGCGTTCGAACCTGACCCCGCCGCTGGCCAGCGAATCAATGTTCGGCGTAGCAAGGTTCGCGTTGCCGTTGGCGCTCAGGTCGCCCCAACCCTGGTCGTCTGCCAGGATGACGACGATGTTGGGCCTGGCCGCCGGTTCGGACCGCGCAAGAGCCGGCGCTGACTTGATCCCGACGCTGTTCACCGCGACCACGCCATACGCGTGTTGCTCGCCCGGTTTCGCGGAAGCATCCACGTACCGCATCACCGGCAGCGGCTTTTCCGGCGTGTCGTGATAAGACATGGCCTGGAACAGCGGGCGGCCGAATTTGCCGATCGGTTTCTCCGGAACCTGGCCGATAGGCTTGCCATCGCGATCGATGATGAATGCCTGCAACCCGCTCTCGAGATCGGCCTCGGCATCCCAGGTGATCTCGACCCCACTGCCGGCCTGCGCCATCGCCCTGACCGCGAAGGGCGCTGGTGGCGGCGTGACATCGCCGACCGCGCCGGTCTTCACATATTCGATCCATGCGTTGGCGAATTCTGCATTGGGCAGCCAGACCGCCTCATCAACTTCGCCCGCGTAGTCGGCCGCGGGGACAGCCGCCGCGCTCGATGGCGCTGCGAGCCACGCCTGCTTCATATCCACTGCCTTGAGTTTCCGCTCATCGGTCCCTTTGGCCGGCAGCCGCATGGCCAGGCAGGCATCAAAGAACGGGATCGCGAGATATCGCGAGTCGCCGCACTCGTGATTCGTACGGGGATCGGGCGCGAAGCCGATCGGCGCTCCCTTGGCGCGATAAGCGCGGAACGTCGCGAGATTGGCCGTCCATATGCGGTGAAACTGCTTGTCGTTCTCTTCCTTGACGCCGGGGTTGCACATCATCGGCACGCCGTAGAGCGACGCGGGGATTTCCAGCGAAGCACGGTCCCTGTCGGGCCAGAGATCAGCCGTGCCCGACCTGAACCAAGCCGCGACCACGCGATCCGGGTGGCGGATTGCCATGATGTTCGCCCAGTAGCCACCGCCCGAATGCCCCCACAGACACCACGGCACCTGTTCCAGTTCGGGGTGGCCGCTTCTGCCGGCCAGGTCGCGGATGGCCTGAAGGAACGCCTTTTCCGAGCCATTGCGCGGGTCGCACCACAGGGCGCACGCCTGCTTGTCACTCTGCTGATAGGAGGGCCCGAGAAGTGCGCAATCCCATTTCTTCGCCAGAGCCTGCCAGTGCAGATCATGCGCCGCCGTTGCCCCGCCCTGACACGCCCCCGCCCCACACCCATGTTGGTGCACGATAAGGCCGCGCAACCGCGTCGCATCCGGCGGCACCCACAAAGTGTAGGTCACGCCAAGCTGAAGCTCGGTTGGCCGAGTCGATGCCGGCGCGGGATACTCAACTTCAAAATACTGGCCCGCACCCAGAGCAGCGCAGGTCCCGGCCCATATCACGGCGCAGGCAAGAAGGGTCTTATTCCTCATTGCACCTAAGAGTACCGTGGCAGCCGTTCAGCGGCGAGTCCTGGCGACGATGGGCCGGCGATGCGTCTTTCGCAGCGTCGTCTGCGCCCGCGGCGTTCGGAAATCCGGTGCCACGCTCTTGCTTGTCTTGGCGGTCATTCCGCCACCGGCCTGCGCCTGTTCGATGCGGGATTGAACATAGGACTTGCTCAGGAGGGCGAAATCGGCCGTGCCCACCACGCCATCACCATTGAAGTCGCCGCTGGTGAACTTCGCGACGTAATCCGGATTGCTCTTATTGAGCTGGTATTCGACGTAGCCCTTGCTCACCTCCGCGAAATCGCCGGTGGTTAGATCGCCGTCGAAGTCGGCGTCGGCATTCCAAGTGTATCGAACCAGCACACTTGAAGGCGCCACCTGCTGGCCGAGGAACTCGGTCAACTCAAGGTCGCCCGCAACCGCGACCGCAAGGCGGCGCTCGGGCTTGTCCACTTCAGTGTCCGTCACAATGCCATCGGCGATGGCGATGCCTAGCAGGTTCCTCATCGCTTCGGCGGCCTCAGCGTCGGCACAATCGACGATCAGACTGTTGTCGTTCAAATTCAGCGACTCGATCTGCACATCGCTCAGCCGCAGAACCTTGCCCGCCTCCACCGGGATCGCGGCGACGAGTGTGACGCCCGTCAGATCGAGCACTTCCCAATCCTCGGACTGGATTGCAATCTCGCTCTCGCCGACTTTCACTTCATCGGCCACCACGTTCACCCGGTCT
>CAZMXI010000099.1:0-6741 GCA_964570205.1 uncultured Tepidisphaeraceae bacterium | reverse complement strand
GCAACAGGTTGACCAGTTTCAGCGTGTCATTTCCATCGCCACCCTCGAAACGAATGCCCAGCTCAGGCAGCGGGCTGCCATACATGAAATCAACGATCACCCGGTCGTCGCCGGCGCCCACTTCGAACACCAGGGGATATTCAAACGTCAGCGGAATCGTCAGCACCGGATCGCCTTCGGGAACTTCGCCGATGAAGACCTCCGCCACATCCTCAAGCTCGTTCTTGCGGACATAGAAGACGTCGTGTTCCGGCGTGCCCTGCGATGTCCCGGGTGGCCGGTTCCGGAGCATCGTGGTGGTGTCCGCCGAGTAGTTGGCCGTCAGCAGGTCAATGTGACCGTCGTTGTCCATGTCCGCCGCGGCGACACTCGCGGGACCGTCACCCACGTCATAGGTCACCTGCTCCTCCAGCGTGCCCTCCCCGTTGTTTCGAAGGACCGAGACCGTATCCGCAAGGTGGTTCCCCGTGATCACATCCGCATATCCATCGTTGTCGACGTCGGCGGCAACGACCGCCAGCGGCCCGTCCCCAACATCATAAACCACTTCCCCGGCAAAGGTCCCGCCTCCGGTGTTCTGCAGAACGGAGATGCTGTCCGAGAAATGATTGGCCGCAATGATGTCCACGTTGCCGTCGCCGTCGATGTCGGCCGCCGCCACCGACCAGGCGCCGTCGCCCACATCGTAGTTTGCCAGCGACCCAAACGTGCCCGATCCCTGGTTCCGGAGCACGGAGACGGTGCCGTCGTAATCGGGGTGCTCGCCGTAGTTCGCGGTGATCAGGTCCATTTTGCCGTCGCCGTCGACATCGGCCACGGTGACTGACGCGGGGCCGACCTCCACGGTGTACGGCGTTTCGGCCGCGAATGTCCCGTCGCCGCGGTTTTGCAGCACGGACACGGTGCCTGACTTGTAGTTCGCCGTGATCAGGTCCGCCTTGCCATCGCCGTTGACATCGGCCGCCGTTACCGACGCAGGCCACTCGCCCACGGCATAATTCACGCGGGGCGCGAACGTGCCATCGCCCTCGTTTTTCAGAACCGAGACACTGTTGGAGCCGAAATTCGCCGCGATCAGATCGATATCATCATCGCCGTCGATATCCGCCGCGGTGATGCCGTAAGGCCGAACGCCGACAGGATAGGTCACCTGCGCCTCAAACCACCGGTTTCCATCATTGCGAAGGACCGAGACATGGTTCGATCCGACATTCGCCGTGGCCTTGTCCAGGAAACCGTCGCCGTCGAAATCCGCCGTGACGATGGAGCGAGGCCCGTCGCCCACGCGGTATGCGAACGTGATGTCGCTGGGATAGTCGAATCCTTCGCTGACCAGTTCCGCCGACAGCAACATGCGCAGTTCGAGCCCCTCGGCCATGCGCCACGGCACAGCGCAGACCGCATTCGCCAGGACTCGGCGATGAAGCGATTGAAGGCGGCGGTGTCCGGACCGCCCCAGAGTCATCCCGTTTGAAGAGAATCGCCGAGAAGCCACGATCTACCTCCAGTTGTGAACAGCGTCGCTCGGCCGGTGTGCTTGCCCTCGACCCGAGACACCCGCAG
Organism: uncultured Tepidisphaeraceae bacterium; assembly: GCA_964570205.1. Lineage (GTDB taxonomy): Bacteria > Planctomycetota > Phycisphaerae > Tepidisphaerales > Tepidisphaeraceae > CAZMXI01. The sequence goes on along the minus strand of CAZMXI010000099.1, from coordinate 5,178 downwards.
CCCGATGCACTCCGACGCAGCGAAGGCATCGTCCAACGGATGGACGCGAAGTCCCCCCAATTCTACACGCTGGCGGCCGGGAAGAAAGCGAAAAACGCCGAGGAAACAGGCCAGGCGTGCGATTCCGTTGCCGCCCTGCGCCACACAAACATCCCAGCTTGCCCAAGCCTATGGAGGCGTTACAGCCGCCACCGAAACGATAAAGCACCCCTGCGAACGTCGACGCTACAGGCAGCCGCCTGCCGTTGGCATCTACCGCCCGCGACGGAGCCTGCCGGCCACCGGTTTACGGTGCGACTTGAGAACTCGTCGCGGAGTCCGGATCTGTTCCCGAACCACCGAGGCCGCCATGCCGCTGCCACCCTGAGCCCTCTCCACCTGGCTCTGCACATAAGCCTTGCTCAACAGGGCGAAGTCGGCCGTGCCCACCACGCCATCCTCATCGAAATCGCCTGTGGTGAATGTCGTCAGATGCAGGGGGTTCGTCTTGTTGATCTGGTAAGCCACATAACCCTTGCTCAGTGCCGCAAAATCAGCCGTGGTCACCTGGCCGTCAAGCGTCGCGTCGGCAGTCCACGTGTATCTCACGATCACGCTGTTCTCGGCAAGCAATTGGCCGGCCACCTGTCCGGATTCAATATTGGCAGCGGCAGCCACGACAAGACGGCGCTGAGGCCGCTGAATGCCGCTGAAAATCCTGCCGTCGTCTACAAGCTGGGCAATGGTCGCATAGTCCGAACCGTCGACAATCAGGGTGTTATCGGCCAAGTCAAGGACGCCGTCCTCCGAGATACCCAGGCCGTTGGTTCGCAAGACGAAAGCTCCGCCCGCGGGAAGACTTGCGGTGGCGGATCCGCCGATGGCCAGGGAGGCCAGAGCATGCGAGCCTTCAAACGCCAGTGCGGCGCCGCCGCCCAGATTGATCGCGAGATTCGCCGTGTCGCCGCCTGCCGGCAGCGTCTGCTGGCTGGTCGTCATCGTCAAGGTATCGTGGCCAGGGCCGTCGATGGCCGGCGAGAACGGCTGGTCCGCCTCAATCAGGAGGAAGTCGTCGCCTTCTCCGCCATGGAAGACGATCGGCACCGGGATCGTCCCGGCAATCACCACGACATCGTCGCCATAGCCGCCTTCGATCGTCAACGTCGTCAGACCCGCAATCGGGAGGATGTACGCCGGCGAAACGCCGGGCGGAACGGTGGTGAACACTTCGACGTTCGAGCCGTTGACGACGATATGGAATGTGTCGTCGCCCGGGGTTCCCTGAACAAAGCTGGGACTGACACGGAACGTTTCGACGGCGTCCGCCCCGAGGATGCCCTGGCCGCCCGTGGCGGCGATATCCGATCCCCTCGCCAGCAGGGACAGCCGGTAGTCGCCTGCCTGCGCGGTCATTCCACCGAGGTTCGCCACCATCCAGGTCAGGCCGCCATCCGCGCTCGTCGGCGTTTGAGCGCTGGTCAGTGGAATGACGGTGCCCCCGCGCGTCAGCCGGAGGTCGGTCAGATCGACGCCCGTCACCGGCTCGCTGAACGAGATATGCACCGCATCGGGTCCGGCCGTCCAGGGATCCGGCATGACCGGCGTGATCTGGGCCGTGACGTTCGGCACGTTCAGCATGGCCGTCAACGTCGCCCCCCACACCACATCGCTGCTGGTGTTATTGGTCTGATGAACCTCGACCGCCAGCACGTTCCGTCCGTGCCGTAACTTGACGGGATCGATGGGGAAGGGGCCCGCCCATGCCGCTTCGCCCACAACCAGACCCGGCACATAGGTCTCGTGGGTCCACTCTCCAGACAGGCCCGCCTTGTACACCGGCTCCGGGTCGCCGTTCAGATAGACGGCGCAACCATCGTCCACGATCGTTCTGAGCTGAAGCGATGACAGCAGCGACGGGTCCACATCCAGATCGAACTCGATCCGGAAATAGAACGTCGGCGTTCGGTCGCCGGATGGACCCAGGTCCAGCAGAGTGTTCTTGGCGGCCGGCAGTGCCGAGCTTTCGTTATAGAACAGCGAGGCGCCGCTCTCCCAGCCTGCCGAGGGATCGCTGTAATCCATCGCGATCCAGCCCTTGCCCAGGTCTCTGTCCTGGTCGTTGTAGGCCCATACGTCGGTGATGCCGACGAGATTAACGGTCGTCGTTCTGGCGGTGGCCGCCGTGAACGTGGAAGAGTACGCTGATACGCCGGCGTTATTGAATGCGCGCACGCGATACGTATAGAAGACGCCCGACGAGAGTCCGCCGTCCAGGAATTCCTGCGCACCGGCGGAGACAGATCCCGCGGGTGCGAAGTTAATCCCATCCGTCGAACGCTCGATCTGAAAACCATCTTCATTGATCGACTCATCGGTCCACGAGAGGTGAATCGATGTCCCGGACATCCCGGCGGCAATCAGTCCCGATGGCGATGCCGGCGTGATGAACGGCATGCCCGGAGTCCCGCCCGGCGGCCCCGCGACCCAGTTGATCGCATCATTGCCGTACGCGGTGGCGCTGACGCGGGTCAACGAGGGTCCGGTCCCATCAGGCGAGCTTGGCCAGGAATTCGTGCTCTTGTAATTGATCTGGTCGACCGTGATGGCGGGAACGGTGCCATCCAGCTCCGGTTCACCCGGCCTGGCGAGTCTGAGATTGTCGCCCGCGGTGAACGTCGTCCACGGTCCGAAGATCGCCACGCTTTCAGGGACTTCGTAGATCGACCGGAAAAGTGCGGGCTCAATCCCCACCACCAGGCCATAGCCAAACGGCGCCAGGGCTGCGCCAACCGGGAATGTGTACTCAGCGCCCTCACTGAAGGACCACGCATTCAGTCCGTCGTGCAGCGGCAGAGTCGAGCCGGTCAGATTCAGCAGTTCGATGAACTCGTGTCCGCCCGCAGCGGGATGATACATGATCTCACTGATGACGATCGGCCCCACCAGCGGCGCGGCGTTGGGCTGGCGAAAGGTCGGCGCGCTCATGGCGACAATATCCTTGCCGCCTGTGCTCTTGACATGCCGGCCGAAGGTGACTTCCCGTGCCGCTGCGCCGAAATCCGCGTCCTCACGGTATCCGCCAAGGTTGACCGGTCCGTCGTTGCTCGTCAACAACACGTCGTCGCCCAGTTCGCTCAGGGAGAATCGCGACATGGCCCCGGGATGTGACGGATTGTCAAAGTGCGCATACTGGGTGAATACCACGTAGTCGCCGCCCGGCAGGATCGTGTTGTCGGGAATGCGGAATTTCTGCAGGTTCTCGGGATCGTCGCTGAGATACCATCCGCCAATGTTGATCGACTGGCTGGTCGTGTTATGCAGTTCGATCCAGTCGCCCACAGGCTGGTCCGTGTGCGTCATCACTTCGTTGATGACGATGCTGCCCGGCGCATAGCCTTGATCCGCCGCGCCCGGCGAGCCGCGCAAGGATGCGCTCGGCCGCCAGGTCTCCTGTTCGCCCAGCAAGGCGGCGGTATCGGCCGGATCGACCGGCACGAGCGAATACCCCCCCCCGTCAACCAGCGACTTGTACCAACCGTCCTTGTACTCGAAATCCAGCAGATTGCCTGCCGGTCCGGTCAGGGTGATGCTCTCGCCCGAATCCCGCAGGCTTCCGGACTCGAAGACGCCCGCGATCGGCACGCCCGGATATCGCAACTGGAACGCGGCCGCGTTCTTAACCAGCACCGCAATCTGACCCGGCTGCAGGTCCGTGGCCGCCGGGAAGGTATAGACGATGCCGTTGGTGAACGCCACGCCGCCAATATCCAGCACCGTGTCCCCAACGTTCTGGAGTTCAAGGTACTCGTAATCATCGGCCACGTACGCGCCGCCATCGGGGGCGTCGGGATTGTACATGATCTCGGTGATGCGCAGCGCCGCAAGATCGTCGTGGAACATCGCCTCGTTCAGCGCGCTCCACTGCCCGTTATAGAGGACTCTGGCCTTCACGGTGCGGGTGCCCTCAATAGCGATGGCGGACGTGTATAGAAGCGCCTGCGGCGACCGGGCGCCGCCCGGCAGCCGCGGGTCCGAACCATCCAGGGTATACCAGAGCTCGCCGCCCGCATTCCCGTTGCTCATGGTCAGCAAGCCGTCAAGCACGCCGCCGTGCTTGCTGAAAACGGGCGCCGCAACGGACGGATACAGTCCGTCCGTCTTGAACTGGTTCAGCACTACCCCCGTTCGCTGCGGGAAATACTGCGTCACCAGGCGGTTCTGTTCGGTAAGCCAATTGGCAAGCGTCATGGGTGGCTCGCCGCTGAAGTCGCCCCAGCGAGCCGATTCGGCAATGACAGCCTTGTTGATCTGGTTGGCCAGGTCCCAGTATCGCTGTTCGGCATTCTCGGGCGTCAACACGCCATCGTTGAAGAAGTGCTTGTGCACCCGGTCGGCGAACCGCATCCGGAACTCCGGATAGGTGCGAAGCTGCCTGAACAGGAACGACGGTTTGTCATTTTGCCCCACCTCGGTCCTGTCGTCGTACACGCCCTCGAGCATCCGCTCGGCATCCCAACTGAAGAACATGTAGCCAGCGCCTTCCTCGCGTTTCCGCATGGCGTACCAGTTGTGGTCATCCCAGTCCCAGTTCCCCCCGTACATGTTCAGGATCATGTAGTCGATCAGGTTGTCGACATCCAGGTACTGCTGGATCTGCGCATACTGCGCCTCGTTGGTGATCCCCGCCGCGGCAATCGACTGCAGCGTGTTCCAGGCATCCTTCGTGCCGTCGATCGGCTCGCTGGAATTCAGCGCATCATAATCTTCAGCATCGCCGCCAAAATAGGCTTCGCCATACGGCGCGCTGGGCCGTTCGACGATGTTGTACAGCCCCCAGTAAAGCCCGTTCACGTACAGGTGAATGAACTTCCCGTGGATCGCCGGCTGGCCCATGGCAAGCTGCGTTACGTAACCGAACGGGTCATGAACATACTGCGCACGCTCCCGCTCCGCTCCGGGCCGGAACGGCCAGGAATTGTTGAACGCGCCGCGCAGAATCAGGGTGTCAAACTCATCGGTCGCGGTCTCGCCATACAGCGTATCCTCGAACAGCGGATACTTCAGCTTGCCGGCGCCGTACTCCTCCTTGAACAGCAGCCGGAACGTGTGCTTGGGAAACCAGGTTGCGCGATTCACGCCCCCGTAGATGCGCAACCCCGCGTCGATCTGGAAGCCGTCATGGCTACCGTCCGCATAGAT
>CAZMXI010000098.1:18169-18523 GCA_964570205.1 uncultured Tepidisphaeraceae bacterium | reverse complement strand
AACAGTTATGGGTCTCGGCGGGGCAACGACCGTGTGATGACGCGTGGTACGTTCGCCAACATCCGGCTGAAGAATCTGCTTGCGCCGGGCACGGAAGGCGGCGTGACGACGTATCTGCCGACCGGCGAGGTGATGAGCATTCATGATGCGGCGATGAGATACCAGGCGTCGGGAACGCCGCTGATCGTGCTGGCGGGCAAGGATTACGGGATGGGCTCCAGCCGCGACTGGGCGGCGAAGGGGACGCTGTTGCTGGGGATCAAGGCGGTGATCGCCGAGAGCTTCGAGCGCATCCATCGCAGCAACCTGGTGGGCATGGGGGTGCTGCCGGTCGAACTCCCTTCCGGCTGCACC
>CAZMXI010000098.1:0-18159 GCA_964570205.1 uncultured Tepidisphaeraceae bacterium | reverse complement strand
GTGTATCGCAAGGGAGAGAACCGCGAGACCCTGGGGCTGAGCGGGCGGGAAGCGTTCAACATCGAAGGGCTGAACGAATCGCTCTCGCCGGGGCAGGAACTGATCGTCGCCGCGACGACCGAGGGCGGAGCGGTGAGGCGGTTCGGTGTCGTGTGCCGCATTGATACCCCGGTTGAGGTGGAGTATTATCGGCACGGTGGCATATTGCACCGGGTGCTTAGGCAAATGATGCATCGCGGGCAATAGGCCGGGGTCGGGAATCCGGCTGGGGCGTTATGGGTGTTGTCAGTGCTGTTCATGATGCAGCGAGGCGTGTTCGCGCCGGGCGTGCAGCCCCATCTGAATCCCATAGATGGACGAACAATGCAACTGACGATTCAGCAGTTCAGCCAAGTGGTTGAGGCGCTGAAGCTGCCAAGTTATGCCGCCAAGGCGACGGAGAAGCGCCGTTTCAACCGCATCGCCGTCCAGGCAAAGATTCAAGCGTACGAACTGCGGGGTGAGGATCTCGGGCGTTGTTTCAGCGCAATGACGCGCGACATCTCTTATGGCGGCATGGGGCTGATCCAGGGGCACGGCCTGTCCAGGCAGGACCGGCTGATCGTGGTGCTTCCATCCGGCGGAGAGCCGCTGCGCATCGCTTCCAACGTGACGTTCAGCGAGGAAAAGGCCGAGGGCCTGTTTGGCGTGGGGATCGAGTTCTCGGACCTGATTGCCCCCGAGGCGTTTGAACGCATGCTGGATCGCGAAGCGGAACGCAAACGAGAGCGGCAGCGCATCGCCAGCTCGATTCTCGGATGAAGCGAGGAATGGTGATTAAGGGTTGGGCGCGGGCATTCGATAATAGCGGTGTGCGATGCATTCGCACGCCCTATGCGGTTATCGGCTGACAAGATCGCGGAGAAGCTGGAGCGGTTGCCGTTTCGGCTGCTGAGAAAGCCGGATGACCCGCGGCGCGCGCCCCGGCTGTTCGTGGATGGCAGCGTGGCGATCACGACGCCCGCGCTGAGCAGCGCGTGCCCGGACCCGCGGGGGATTCCCTGCAAAGTGATGGATGTGTCGTCTCGCGGCATTCGCCTGCTGCATGGCGAGGCCCTGCCGGCGTGCACGCAGTTTGTCCTGCACCTGTCGCGGCACCGCCGAAGGCCGGTGGACATTCTGTGTTGTGTGCGGCACTGCAAACCCGACGACAACGGCATGTACATGATCGGGGCGGAGTTCATCTGCCGGCTCGGCGCCGAGCAGAAGGGCGCGGGAGTTCTGGAGAGGGTTCGAGACTCAATCCTCGGACAGTGAGGCGGAGATTGGCATGCTGCAGAGAATCATTCGGTGGTGGCGGATGCGCTGGTCACTGTGGATGTGCCACATGGAACAGGCGCTGCGGGCGTAAGAGACCCGCGCTGGCTCAAACGCCGGCGACTTTGTCGATCAGCGCGTCGGTGAACGAGCGCGTGGTGGCCGACCCGCCGAGGTCGGGGGTGAGGATTTTCCCTTCCATGAGCACGGAGTCGTAAGCGGCCTTCACGCGGGCGGCGATGGCTTCTTCCTGAATGTGGTTGAGCATCATCGTGGCGGACATGAGCACGGCCAGCGGGTTGGCGATGCCCTTGCCGGCGATGTCCGGCGCGGAGCCGTGGACGGCCTCGAAAACCGAAGCGTCATCGCCGATATTGGCGCCGGGCACGACGCCAAGCCCGCCGACGAGGCCCGCCGCCAGGTCGCTGATAAGATCCCCGTAGAGATTCTCCATCAGCAGCACGTCGAAGCGGGTCGGATCCTGCACCAGCCGCATGCAGCCGGCATCGATGATGTACTCGTCGTAATCGACGCCGGGATGCTCCTCTTCGTGCACCCGGCGGGCGCACTTGAGGAACAGCCCGTCGGTCATCTTCATGATGTTCGCCTTGTGGAACACCGTGACCCTGCGGCGATGGCGGCGCGTGGCGTAGCGGAACGCGAAGCGGGCGATGCGCATGCAGGCGTTCTCGGTCGCCACCTTCAGGCTGGTGACGACGCCGGGCGTAATCTCGTTCTCAATGCCGCTGTAGAGCCCCTCGGTGTTCTCCCGCACGATAACCAGATCAACGTTCTCGTATCGCGTCGTGATGCCGGGCATGGAGCGCACGGGGCGCACCGCGGCGTACAGGTTGAGCTTCTTACGAAGCTGCACATTGACCGAAGCGAACCCGCCGCCCACGGGGGTGGTCACGGGGCCCTTGATCGCGACCCCGTGGGCCTGGATGGCCGCGAGCGTGCGCTGCGGAAGGACGTTGTCGTGTCCCTGCTGGATGGCCGCCGTGCCGGCCGGTAGCTCCACCCATTCAACATCAAGCCCGGCCGCCTCGATGACGCGACAGGCGGCGTGCACCACTTCCGGGCCGATGCCATCCCCGGGAATGCGGACGATGGTGTGTTTTGCCATGGGTCGAGCTCCTGCAGACGACTATATGCGGCGGCCCACAGCGCCGCCACTCGGATGCGCAATATGCAATCAGGTGGTTGGCGATCCGGACGCCGGTGCATGAGCGGCGGCGATCAGCGGGCAGGCGCGCGGATCTCGAGCAGATCGGCCGTGTAACACGTCAGCAGCACGTCGGACTGATCCCGAATGCGCAGGCGGTCGGACTTGTAGGGCTCAACAGCGGCTGCTTGGATGATTGACCCGTCGGCGGTGCGGATCTCGAACTGCCCCGGCCTGGCGCGCGGTTCGGCCAGCACGATGGCGACGGTCTGGTCCCACGTGTTGAAGGTTCGGGAGCCGAACAGCACCGACGACACACGAACCTGGCCGTCCTTGAAGTTGACGTCGCCATCGACGAAGTCGCCGCTGCCCAGCAGCACGCCCGTGCGCCCCGGTTTGAGCCGCTGGGCGGCGTCGGCCGTCACGGGGTAGAACAGCAGCCGCGCCACTTGGCTGGCGGGAATCACCAACTCGCCTTCCTTGCGCTGCAAGCGAACCGAGGTGTCATCGAGGCGGTGGATGTTCCCGGCGATCAGCGACCCGTTGCGCAGCAGAATGCCGCGGATCGAACTGGCAACCTCGGGCGAGCCCTCGGCCATTGCGACGTTGTCGAACACCGCTTTGCCCCGTTCCATTCCGCCGTGGGCAATCACCAGGCCGGCGTAAATCTCATCGGGAAGCTCCAGCTTGCGCTCGCTGAGGATGACCCATTTGCGCCCGTCTTCGGAATAGTCGGCCCTCACCAGCGTGCCGTGCCGAGAAAGCCTCAGCCAGATGGGCGCATGGTGGCCGGGCTCGTCCTGGACTTTTCGCTCATCCCAGACGTTCTCGCGGCGCATGAAGACCAGGCCCATCTCAGGAACAAAGCCAAGGAATGCCTGCCGAGCGGGCGTGCTGCTGATGTGCTCGCGGAACAGGATGCCGGCCGAGGCCGCATCGTCTTCGATCACATCAAACCGAGTCAGTCGCGCGGTGATGGCGCCGTCGCCGCTGAGCTTCTGAAAGATGAAGCGGAAGACATCCTGCTCGCCCCACAGTTCCTGCCCCATCCCCTCGAGGGTGAACTCGCCGCGGGTGAAGGTGGCGCCGCCGCGCTGCTCCTTCGCGCCGATGGGCATCTGGCCCCAGGGCGTCGGCAGCGTGCCGTCGGAATCGCTGGCGACCGCGATGGGCAGCAGGTCCGTCGAAGCGCTGATGCCGGTGTTGTCAGTCACCTTCAGTGCGATCTTGTGCCAGCCGGGCGAGGCATCCTTCCATTCAAACCGCCAGGGCGCCGAGTTGACCGCGCCGACGATCTCGCCGTCGGCGATGACGTCCATCCGAGCGACCCGGCCATCTTCGTCGCCCAATTCGGCCTCGATCGTCACTGGCTGCGGCGCGATGAACAACGTGTCCGCGGAGGGGTATGTGATGCGGATGGTGGGCGGGACAGTTTCCTCCGGCGGATACAGCCGTGCCGGAGGGATCATCTGCGAACTCTGTTGCCGGCTGGACCAGGCCAGCCGCGCTGACCCGGCATAGGAAGTGTCCTTGAACTCGACCTTGATGGCGTGCTTGCGGTTGGCGACCAGATCTACGTCTGCGCGCAGTTCGCCGGGACTGCCGGCCCAGTGGTCGATGATGAGCTTGTCGTCGATCCAGACGCGGCCGCCATCGTTGACGCGCAAGTACAGCGTGTAACGCTCCGTATATAGAGGCTGCAGGTGGCCAGTCCAGCGCACCGAGAAGTCCTTGGGCACGGCCGGGTCCGGGGAGCCCTGATCGGGCCAGTAGAAGTCGATGCTGGGGTCAACGCGGGTGAGCCTGAGGTCTTTCAGTTCGGTATCGGCGAAGTATTCAGCCCGCAGACCCTCGATGCGTGCCGGCCTGGGCTTGATCTTGGGATCGGGTTTGGATTGGGCGGGCTTGCCCGAGGTGCCCGGGGCGTGGCGGAAGACCGCGTGGGCTATTTCGCCGAGGTCCAAGTGGATCTCATCGCCGGATTCGGGCTTCACGACGACCTTCCCGCCATCCAGGCGGGCATCGCCCTGGTACGTCTTGCCATCGCGGGTGCGGACGGTGCCGCCGTCTGCAACCAGTGGCCAGACAACAACTAACGCCCCAAACAGGATCGAAACGGCACGAAAGCACATCACCAGAGTTTAGCACGGGTTGCCCTGTCGTGTTGAAAATGCCTCAACAGTTCTAATTGGCGGGGCTGCGCGGGTTTGGATAAGCTTCACGCCAACCGATGGAGGATTCCATGTCACAGGGCCGGCGAAACAGGGTGAGATTGGGCATCAGCACGGTGCGGATTCTGGTCATCTTCGTGGTGCTGGCGCTGGTTGGGGGTGGGCTGTGGCTGGGATTCCAATGGCTGAGCGGCGGGGTGAGCCAGGCGGACCTCGATGCCAAGATCGCCGCCATTCAGGCGCGGGGCGAGCCGATCTTCCCTTCGGACTTTGACAGGCCGGCCATTCCCGATGATCAGAATGCAGCGCATTTCCTGCGCCTGGCGGCCAGCGCGATGAGGCTCAGCAAAGAGCAGGATGAACTGCTGGGTGAAATGCATGATCTGCCGCTGCCGGCGGAGCAGATGGAAAGCATTGGGCAGATCGTGGCGGCCCATGGGGAGACGTTCGCCCATGTTCGCCGGGCGCGGGGATGTCCGGAGGTGAACTGGGGAATTCACTACCGGTCGCCGATCATGCTGATGAAGTATCCCCATCTCAACAAGGCGAAGCCGCTGGCGGTGTTGCTGCGCGCTGCGGCCTTCTACGAGCACCAGCGCGGGAACGATGCGGCGGCGGTGGAGCTGTTGCGCGACATCCAGCTCATTGCTGATGCGACAAATCGGCAAAGCACGCTGATAGGCCACCTGGTTTCGATGGGCATCTGGTCGATCGCTTCCGACACCAGCCGGCAATTGGCGCTGGTGTTGGCCATCGGCCCGGAATCGGCTGCGGCAAAGCAGGCCGGGCCGGCGTCGCGCAAGCAGGTTGAGCAGTTGATCGCCAACTTCCTGGATGAGCCTCAGCGCAAGAAGGGCATCGTGGAATCGTGGCAGGGCGAGCGCATGGCGTCGCTGGACATGGCCGGGCACGTGGCAGAGCAGACCGGCAACCGCTTCTGGGCGGCTGGAATATCCCGTACTGTCGCGCTGCGCTCGATGGAGGCGGCTGAGGCGGCCATGGCGGCTTCTCTAGAAGAAGACTGGCCGGCCGCGCAGCCTAAGCTGCCTGTAGCGCCGACTGGCCGATCTCCGGGGGCGATGATGACCGCCATGCTGATGCCATCTCACCAAATGGCGTGCGAGCGCGAGTTCAGGGTGCTGGCCGATCGGCGCACGGCAGCGATTGCGCTGGGGACGCGGCTGTATGCGGTTGAGCATGATGGCCGGCTGCCGGCGAGCCTGGCGGAACTGGCGCCGAAGTATCTGCCAGCCGTTCCGGCGGACCCGTTTGCGTCCGCGTCGCGGCCGATCGGCTTCCTGCCGAACCCAGCGCGGTTGTACTCGGTCAGCACAAATGGCATCGATGAACAGGCTGATGAGAAGGGTGCGTGGAAGGGCGATGAGCACAACGTGTGGAGGTCGCCCGATGCGGTATTCCACCTGACTCCGCAGCCGCGGCCGGCGACGACCCGGCCGTCAACGCCGGATGAGCCCTAACCTCGAATCACCAGCACCGGGCGGCAGAAGGAGCCGCTGTGGAACTTCAGGTGGATGGGCAGGGCCCAGAACTCGACGGGCTGCGGGAGCTTCAGGGCTTCATCGGGGAAGCGCAGGTCTTCGGCGATCCACAGGCCGGCCTTGAGCAGCACCTCGTGCGTCTCGGAGCCGCCGATGGTGTAGTGATCGATGCCGACCGCGCGGGCCTTGCGCTCGATGAGCCAACGGGCGGCGTCGGGCGATAATTGGGGGCCATGACGAAGCCACATATCCGTCCAGTCGCGTTTCTGGCCCCAGCCGGTCGCCAGGAGGATGATTGAGTCGGCCAGGTCGCCGGAGAGGCGCGAGGCCAGCAGGGGGGCGGTGATGGCCTGGTCGGGCTGGCAGTCGAGCAGGTCGGCGATGAGCGCTTGGCCGACGAAACGGGAGAGGTCGATCTGGTCGATGCTCTTGCCGCCGGGAATCTTGTGCAACGGCGCATCGAGGTGGCTGCCGCTGTGGGTGGTGAGGGTCAATTCCTCCAGGTGCCAGCCGTCAGAGCGATGGTCGGCGACGATCTTGCTGCGCACGGGCGGGTCGGTGGGGCAGTTGGGGCAGTTGTCGTAAACCGGTTGCGAAAGGTCGATCAGCTTGAACATGCGCGGCTCCAAACGCCTGCCCGGGCCGCGGGGGGGCTAAAACGATTACGGCCCCCGACCGATCCTGTGCCAGGTTGCCCGGGTGGGCATAGGATAGTCTATCCGCGCTGGTCCGTGAGGGCGATCAGGGTTTGATCGGATTGCCGTAGGCGATGGTCCTGATCCGCCAGTTGCGGGCGCCGGATGCCTCGGCCCGCAGGAGCACGAAGACTAACTCGCCATTGTCCGCGCCCTGCTCTTCAGAGCTGCTGGGACACCAGAAGACCAGGACGCCGATGGCGTCTGTGGGTTTGGCCGCCAGAGCTTCGGAAATCCACTCGGCCGCAGCGGCGTTCAATCGTCGAGCTCTCGCTTCAGCGCCGACGGCAAGCTTGCGCTTGATGTCGTCGGGCAGTTCGGAGTCCCTGGTGCATTCACACAGGTCGCTGGCGAGCGTCAGGGGAACCTGGGCATAGGCGCGACTCATGATGAGCCGGCCCTTGCCGGTCCGCGCCAGCAGGCGAGCTCCGTCGGCCTGGGCGGCGTCGAAGGCGCTCATACGGGCATCATCCACCAGCGAGAGCAGCGCTTCAGCGTCGCGATCGCCCAGGGCACGTGTGAAGGACTCGACCGACCGAGTCCAGGTCACGTCAGCGCCGCGGTTCACCTCGGCCGCCGCCATGCAGCACAGAATCAACAGGAACGCCAGGCCGTTTCGTCGCATCGGAACCATCCTCCGGTTACGAGTCATATCGCATTCAATCCCGCCAGCGAAAAGCCGGCGGTGTTTATCGGAGCGCCCGTGGCCCAGAAAGGCCTGGGCGGAAGGCAGGATCGCAGGTCCGCATAATCGGCGAGGCCTTCACGGGCGCGCGTGCCGTGACAGGTCCCGCGATCAACGACAAGCCGATACGCAGGGACGCGGGGCGCCTGCGCCCAGTTCGCCTGCAACGAATCCCCGGGTCGGTACGATGACGTCCTCAAGGCCAACGCCACTGCTGTACACACTGCCGGGAATAGGGAAGACGCCAGTCCGTACGCCGTTGACGAATGGGAAACGCCCCCGGAAGATGCGGAGACCATGAACAGACGAGCGGTGTCTTGGTTGGTCGTGTTCTTAAGCTGGTCGTTTGCGCGGGGTGGATTCGCCCAGGCTCCCGCCAAGGTTCAGCAATACAAGACGGCAACCGACATCCTCTATCGCGAGGAGGGCGACCTGACTGAGTACATGCGGGAGCGGTGTCGCCTCGACGTGTACTATCCGGCCGACACAAAAGGCTTTGCGACCGTCGTCTGGTTCCACGGTGGAGGCATGACCGGCGGGAGCCGTTCGATTCCGGAAGCGCTTAAAGGCAAAGGGATTGCCGTGGTGCCCGCTAACTATCGGCTGAATCCCCGGGTCAAGGCGCCCGCCTACATTGAGGATGCGGCGGCGGCCGTAGCGTGGGCCATCAAGCACATCGGCGTCTTCGGCGGCGCGGCGGACCGCATTTACGTCAGCGGCCATTCGGCCGGTGGATATCTGACCGCCATGGTCGGCCTCGATAAGCGGTGGCTCGCTCCACACGACATTGATGCCAACCGCATTGCCGGGCTGATCCCCTTTAGCCCGCAGGTGATCACTCATTTCACCATTCGGGCCGAGCGGGGCATCAGCGACACACAGCCCGTGCTGGATGATATGGCCCCGTTGTTCCATGTCCGCAAGGACGCTCCGCCTCTGCTGCTGATTACCGGCGATCGGGAGAAGGAGATGCTGGGCCGTTACGAGGAGAACGCCTATCTGTGGCGCATGATGAGGGTGGTGGGGCACAAGGACGTGGAACTGCGTGAACTCGCCGGGTTCAATCACGGCAACATGCCCGAGCCGGCATTCCCGCTGTTGCTCGAGTTCATTGCCAGGCACGATCGCCAGGCAAACCGGCAATGATCCCGGCCCGGGCGGCTCGATGGGTGGGCATGCGGAATCCCCGGCGATCCGGCCGGAAACTCTGCTCGTGCAAAGGAGAACACCTTGCTACGAATGAAGATACGGCGGAAAAGGAGAAGATCGGTCAGCTATGGGAGGCCCGCAGCCAGGGGCGGTGTATCTTCCGGCGGGTGATCCGGGAGAACATGGAGCGAGTGTTGCCGAGCGTGGCTGGGTGGCGCGAGGCGGGTGTGATACGCCCTCAAGGGTGGGCTCCGAACGAAGCAAGCTCAGGGTGCGCTGCGGACAGGCAAGCTGAAGCCTGAACGCCAAACGAAGAGTTCGAACGACGCGAGGTGGAATTGCGGGGCGGGGTTTAATAACCTTGGCCGGCTATGGATACAGGCCGGCGGGATCATCGGGCGTTGCGGATGGAGGTTGTGGCGGGCGACCGGGGGTCGGGCGCGCGGGTGGGGCGGGTTGTGACCCGGCACGGGGCGTTTGATACGCCGGCGTTCATGCCGGTGGGGACGCAGGGTAGCGTCAAAGGGGTTTTACCGGATCACGTGGCGGCAACGGGGGCGCAGATCATCTTGGCCAACACGTATCACCTGATGCTTCGGCCGGGCGAGCGGGTGGTGGCGGAACTGGGGGATTTGCACCGGTTCATGGGGTGGGATGGGCCGATCCTGACGGACAGCGGGGGGTTTCAGGTGTTTTCGCTGGCCGACCTGAACAAGATCAACGACCAGGGGGTGGTATTTAGGAGCCATATCGACGGGGCGACGGTGGAGTTGACGCCGCGACGGAGCATCGAGGTGCAAAACGCGCTGGGAGCTGATGTTATCATGGCGTTCGATGAGTGTCCGCCGGCCAATTCGCCGCGCGTTTATCACGAGGAGGCGGTTGAGCGGACGGTGCGCTGGGCCGAGCAGTGCCTGGAATCGCACCAGAGGCCGAACGATCAAAGCCTGTTTGGCATCGTACAAGGGGGTGTACACGAGGATTTGCGGGCGGGTTGCGCCGGTCGGCTGGTGGAAATGGGATTTCCCGGGTACGCAATCGGCGGATGCGCGGTGGGGGAGGGTTTTGAGGCGATGGTGCGGGTTTTGGAGTTTACAGCGCCGTTGTTGCCGGCGGAGAAGCCGAGGTATTTGATGGGGGTGGGCTTTCCGCGGGACATCGTGGCGGCGGTGGCGGCCGGGGTGGACATGTTCGACTGCGTGCTGCCGACGCGGAACGGGCGGAACGCATATGCATTCACGTCCGGCGGGCCGATCCGGCTGCGGAACAGCCAGTATGTGCGGGATGGCGGCCCGCTGGAGGCCGGATGCGACTGTTATGCGTGCAGGAACTTCACGCGTGGGGCGATCCGGCACTTTTTTTTCGCGGGCGAGATGCTTGGACCGGTATTGGTTTCCGTGCATAATATGCGGTTCTATCAACGCCTGATGGCGGATATTCGGCGCGCGATCGTGGATGGCGCGTTCGATCGGTTCAGGCGGGAAGATGCCCGCTGTGCGCTCGGGCCTGCGGGCGGTGAAGAAGGTTGCCAGTGAGTCAGCGGTCAAGCTGTATCGGAACTGCGCCTGGCGGCTGGCGATTGAAGAACGGGCAACTTTAACGAGTTAGGAGCGACTTTGAGCTGGTTTGTACTTCTGGCGGCCGCGGCGACACAGGGCGAGCAGCCTTGGTGGGCGCAATTGTTCAACAACCCGATCGTGCCGATCGCGGTCATGCTGCTGTTGCTGTGGGTGTTCATGCTGCGGGGTCGGCGGAAAGAGGATCAGAAGCGTCAGCAGATGATATCGGCGTTGAAGCGCGGGGACCGGGTGCAGACGATCGGCGGGATCCTGGGCACGGTGGTGGAGGCTCGCGAGACGGAAGTGGTTGTGAAAGTGGACGAGAATGCGAACACGAAGATTCGGTTTGCCCGCAGCGCAATCCACCGGGTTCTGGGCGAGCAGGAGCCGACGAAGTAGGACGGCAGAGGCGGAGGGGAGCCGGCCGACACGGCCGGCGTGGGGGCGACGATCGAGAGACTGAATAACGGTAGTCACCTATGGATACGAAGAATACCGGACGAATCACGCTGATCGTATTTGTGCTGGCGGTGGGACTGCTATGCATTGTCTGGCCGCCGCAGCGGCTGTTTGATTTCGGCCGGCCGTGGTCCGCGAAGCACAACCTGAAGCCCGGCATCGACATCAGCGGTGGGACGAGCCTGCTGTATGAGATCAAGCCTCCTCCGGGCGGCGCGACGGACAACCTGTCGCAGCAGGTGGCCGACGCGCTGAAGCGTCGTGTGGATCCGGATGGCGTTCGCAACCTGATCTGGCGTCCGCAGGGGCCGCACCTTCTGGAAATTCAGATGCCGCTGAGCGAGGGCGCCGACAAGGCCGATGCGGCCCGCAAGGCCTACCAGATTGCGCAGAACGCGCTGGAGCAGACGAACGTTCGCCCGGGCGTGGTGCAGACGAGCCTTCAGGCCGCGGTGAAGATGACGGACCCGGCGGCGATGCAGAAGGTCCTGGAGAGCCTGGCCAAGGGCAGCCCGGAGCGGCTGACGCTGTACAGGAAGCTGGTGGACCTGTATCAGCAACTGGCCAAGGCGCAGGAGACCAAGATCGTCGAGCGGATCGTGGATCTGAAGGATGAGATCCGCGCGGCCGAGAAGGAGATCGAGGAGTCGAACCTTCCCGTGCAGCGTTTGTCGTCGGAACTGGAACTGTTCCAGTCGGCGATCGATGATGCGACTCGCCGCGGGCGGCAAAAGGTGGTGGCGGAGAAGCTGGCCGAGCGGCAGAAGAAGATTGACAAGTTCAAATCGCAGCACCCCGGCTGGAGCGACCGGCAGGCGGCGATCGACGAGTTCGTCCGGACCTACGATGCCTACGCGGATGTAAAGAACAAGGTGGCGGACGCGGAGGGCCTGAAGCGGCTGCTGCGCGGGGCGGGATTGCTGGAATTCCACATCCTGGTGACCGACCAGGCGTTGTTTGACTCGATGGCCAAGCGGCTGCTGGAAGAAGGCCCGACGCCCAAGGCAAATGATGTGGCGCGCTGGTATGAGGTGGATCAGCCGCAGGAATTCACGCACCACCGCACGGTGGAGTACGGGGGCAAGACCTGGGCGCTGGCTTACACGACGCCCGACAAGTCCATGGTTCACAGCGCGGACAAGAGCAAGGACTGGGGCCTGTCCCGCGCCACGCGGGACACCGACCCGCAGAAGATGCGTCCGATCGTGTCGTTCCAGTTCGACTCGATGGGCGCGGTGCTGTTCGGCGATCTGACGGGCCGGAACGTGCAGACGCCGCTGGCGATCGTGCTCGACCAGAAGCTGATCAGCGCGCCGAACATAAACGAGCGCATCGGCGGCAGCGGCCAGATTTCGGGCGATTTCAGCGATGACGACATCGATTACCTGGTGCGCACGCTCAACGCCGGATCGCTGCCGGCGCAGCTTGCCGATCAGCCGCTCATGGAGCGCACCGTCAGCCCGACGCTGGGCAAGGACAACCTGATGCGCGGGTTCGTCGCGTCGATCGTGGGTCTGGTGGTGACGGCGGCGTTCCTGATCGGTTATTACTTTCTAACGGGCGTGGTGGCCACCATCGCGGTGTTGATCAACCTGGTGCTGATCCTGGGCGCGATGGCCGCCTTTAACGCGACGTTCACGCTGCCGGGCATCGCGGCGTTGGTGCTGACGGTCGGCATGGCGGTGGACGCCAACGTGCTGATCTTCGAGCGACTGCGCGAGGAGCAGCACCGCGGGCTGTCGCTGCGGATGGCGATGCGCAATGCCTACGACCGGGCCTGGAGCGCGATTCTCGATTCAAACGTGACGACAGCGATCACCTCGCTGCTGCTCTGGTGGCTGGGGTCCGAGGAAGTGAAGGGATTCGGACTGACGCTGCTGATCGGCATGTGCAGCAGCCTGTTCACGGCCCTGTTCGTCACCCGGACGATCTTCGACATCATGATCGACCAGTTCGGAATCAAGCGGCTGGGGAGCCTCCCGCTGTCGTTCCCGAACTGGGACAAGATGCTGCGGCCGAACATCGACTGGATGAGCAAGGCATGGATATTCTCCACCTTCAGCACGGTGATGATCCTGGTCGGCCTTTCGGCGTTCATCTTCAAGGGCAAGCAGATGTTCGACACCGAGTTCGTCGGTGGGACGACGGTCGAGGTGCGACTGAAGCGGGATGTGGCGCTGGAGGACATGCGCAAGCTGCTGGCGCCGTATGACAAGGAGAACGAGCTTCCCAGCGCCCAGGTGGTGAGCATCGGCAACTCGCAGCGTGAATACGAGATCGTCACGCCCCATGAGAAAGCCAATGTCGTCAAGAACATCATCATGAAGGCGCTGGAGGATGTGCTGGCGGTCGAGCTGCCGTCGCGGTTTGAGATACCGGGCAAGGGCGAGTACACCGCCGCCATGTCGGCGAAGCTGATACAGCCCGTGGTTTACAGCGGCGAGGTCGGCAGCCGGGCGATCAGGCTTGAGGGTCTGGACTGGCTGCCCCAGAGCGCCGAGGAGTTCGAGGGCGGCGTCGCGGTCATCCTCAAGGGCATCGATCCGCCGCTCAGGCCCAGTGAGATCACGGACCGGGTCAACCGCGCCCGCCTCCGCGACAACAAGCCCTACCGAAAGCTCGCGGTCGAGGGCCCCGGCGGCGATCAGCCGACCGCAACCGCCGTCGTGCTGGCGTCGGACCAGTCGCTTCGCTGGGATGCCGAGAGCATTGACAAACAGGCCGCCTGGCGCGAAGGCATGGCTTCGGACCTATGGGAGTCGGTGAAGACTGCCGTGGCCGAGCCGCCCCCGTTGCAGAAGGTCACCAATTTCAGTCCGCAGGTCGCGCAGGCCACCCTGAAGGACGCCATCATCGCGCTGGTGCTGTCGGTCGTCTTCATTATGGTGTACATCTGGCTGCGATTCGGCAACCTGAAGTTCGGCTCGGCCACCGTGCTGGCTCTGCTGCACGATGCGCTGTTCACCATCGGCGCGATAGGCATCTCTCATTATGTGGCCAACACCGCCCTCGGCAGTTTCCTGATGATCGACGCGTTCCGCATGAACCTGACGCTGGTGGCGGCGGTGCTGACGGTCATCGGCTATTCCATGAATGACACCGTTGTCGTGTTCGACCGAATCCGCGAAAACCGCGGCAAGTTCGGGCATGTGGACCGGCAGATCATCAATGACTCGATCAATCAGACCCTGTCCCGCACGCTGCTGACGGGCGGCACCACGATCGTTACGGTGGCCGTCATGTACGTGTACGGCGGCCCGGGCATTCACGGTTTCACCTTCGCCCTGCTGATCGGCATCCTGGTCGGCACGTATTCCTCGATCGCGATCGCATCGCCGATTCTGCTGCTGGGCCGCAAGGACCTGGTGGCGACGACCGCCACGGGCAGAGTTCCCGTGGCGGGCCGGGTGCCGCAGGCATAGCCTGCCGCAAACACTGCCGCCGGGATGGAAACCGGAGGATGCCGCTTTTGGGCGTCATCCTCCGGTTTGTGTCATGGGCGGCGTTTTTTTGCGCAGGATCGAAGCGCAATACTTGCATTGCCGGGCCCGGTTGCACAGAATAGAGCCAGTCAGCTCCCTCCAGCGCGCCAAGACACGCTGAATCGGTCGGGAACGCTCACGCGTGAACGGCGCGACGGCCGATAACAACGAAGGCAGCGGGCTGAGATCGGGAAAGGAGTCCCACTTATGCGCAAGGATGTGAAACTCGGGCTTGCAGTCGGCGGGATGTTGTTTGGCGTGGTTCTGGCCTACGTGCTTTTCTTCACAGACAACCCCAATCCGGATCAGACTCGCCCTTCGGGCGATTCGCTGGCCATAAAGGATCCCGCGCAAACGGGTCTCGGCGATGCCGCGGCGAGCGGAACGGGAAACACGGAGAACCCGGCGGGCGGCCTCCCGCCAGCCAACACGGACAACCATGTGGCGGTGCCGCCGGTGGTCGGGTGGCCCGGCGATACGACCACGCCGCCGGACGCTGGAACCCACACGGGCGGTACGCCGGTGGCGGGCGGCGCCGGTACGGGAACAACGCCGGACGCGGCGCAGCCCTGGGACTGGAGCCGAGCGCTGGATAACGGCGCGCCGGTGCCGCCGGTGATTACCCGCAGCACGACGCCGCCGATCCCCGGCACCACGGACACGGACCGCATGCCCGGCCTTCCGCCAGGCAACACCATCTCTCCACCCGCCGTGGCGCCGACCGGCATTCGCGATTACGTCGTGAAGCCGGGCGAAACGTACTGGACCATCGCCAGGGCCGAGTATGGCAACGGCGTTTACTGGTCGCACATCCAACGGGCGAACCCGTCAGTGACGGCAAATCGCCTGAAGGCCGGCATGACGATCAAGGTGCCGGGCAAAGGCGATGTGGTGCCGGCGACCGCAGTGACGCCGGTCATGGCGACGGGCCCGGTGAATGAAGCCACGCACTACGAGGTCAAACCCGGCGACAGCCTGGAGCGGATCTCGCGGACGCTGTATGGCAGGCCCGACCGGGTGGCCAAGCTGTACGACCTGAACAAGCAGACGATCGGGCCGAATCCGGCAGCGCTGAAGCCGAAGATGGTGCTTCTGCTGCCGGAACCTCCGACGAAGTTGATTCCTTCGAGCCCGGTGACGCCCGCCGAGACGCCGGCGAATTCGATACCCGGCGCGCCGGTGGCCGGAACGAACGGCTAAGGCTGCGCCGGATTCGGGAAATGCGTGGGTGGACACTGCTGCCCACCCACGCGCAGACACGCGAGTGTCTGCCCGACCTTGCGGAAGCCACGGGGGCGATGGCGTTGCACGACAATACGGGGTTGTGGCCTAGAGGGCGATCCGGGCACGTTGATCGCCCTCTGCCTTTTTGCCCTCCGGTCATGGGGACGCGGGCGTTTTTAATTGGCTCCAATGAAAAGCGGAGGTGGGGGCATATGCGCCTGCGCGGGCATTCTGGAACGCGCAAGCCTCCATAATCGCGATGTCTGGGCGTCGAGGACGGACTGATGAGATGCGAGCCAGGCCGCGGCGGTGTCGACGCGACAGGCGGCGGCAAAACGATGATCGGCCGCGAGTTGGAAAAGGATAAAGGCGGAGGTGAAGGCGTCGGCCGGGAGGCGGCGGATGGGCTCGCGCGGCCAGGCGCCATCGGTCTTCTGGAGGGTGGCGAGGTGGCGGATGCCGCGATCGATGGCCGCGCCGTGGCCGTGCGAGCACATGAGGGCGCGGATGCACAAAGCGGAAGCCAGCGGATCGCCCCAGCCGCCGTCGGCCTGCTGGGCTCGGAGGATGGAGTCGAGGGCGGATCGACAGAGCGGCGCATGGGGCTGGCCGAGTTCATCGAGGCGGATGACAGCGATGGCGCTGGCGGTGATTGGCTTTGCGGAGAGAGTGAGGAGGAGGCGGTCGGAGGTTTCGGGTCGCATCTCAAGGCAAAGGCGGAGGATGCGGCCATGCTGGTGGTCGTTGAACAGACGCTGGAGCTGACGAAGCGTGAGCATACTGCCTCCTGACAGTAGGATTATGTACGGGATAATTATATCCTAACGGTTTTGGCGCGTCAACAAAAAAGTTTGGGGTATGTTAATATTCTGGCCAATACCGTCCGGCATCTTCTTCGATTAAGCAAGATAATGACTTGCGCTTTTGCTTGCGTCGTGTTCTGCTGTGGGGGTGGTCGTTCCTGCGGACACCAAAGCGTCGGTCAAGCCGCCGGCCGATGAGGCAGTCTTCGGCCTTAAGTACCTGCGGGCGCTAGAGAAGCATCGGAGGCGACTTCGCAAGGCGGGCAAGTGAGTTTCCAGGGTTCGTTCTAACCACGCAGGGCGTGGCCGCCGCGCATGCGCGCTAATGACCGGTCGCGGCGGCATCTCAGCCATCATCCGAATCGCCTGAAGAGCCAGCGGTGTCCGATGATCGCGGTCCGGAGATGGAGTGTCGGAAGGTATTGATTTCTGGCCAATGTCGTCCGGCGGTCCTATTGCGGAGTCATGCGTATTCCAAAGGTGTTCTGTGACCGGTGCGGTTGGCGTCTTTGTTCGGCCATTTGCTGAACATGCGGAGCATCACCTCATCGAGCAGATCATCAATGGCCAGAACGACTTCCGTTTCAACCGGCGTGCGCCCCACCCGAGTCGCAGCAGTAACGCGGATTCTGTTGCCGAAGACGCAGCGGTGGTGATCGTCGGAGTCATTGGGTCCACGGCGGTGTGCGCGTCTGGCGGCGGTTCTTCCTCCTGCCACCGCCTTCTCGTATGCTGAGCCATCATGGAAAGCCGAGGCCACTGGTCTTTATCCCAGCATGTCCTTCCCAACGGGGCAATCGGGTGGAGCGTTTTGGGGAGCCTCATCCATTCCCGTTCGCAGAGGCAGCGCTAGTGCGGTGAACAAGATGAAGAACCTTCTACTTCTGATTTCTGTTACTTTCTGGATCCACCCGTCGGCGGCAAAGGGCGGCGGATTCCTTTTCACGACGTTCAGAGACGAGACCACGCCGATGTCCGAGCAGGTCTACATGGCGATCAGCCAGGATGGTAGGCAGTGGAAAGCGCTGAAGGATGGCAACCCCGTGCTGGTCAGCGACGTGGGCGAGAAAGGCGTGCGCGATTCGTTTCTTCTGCGGTCTGGCGACGCGAAGAAGGTCTGGCTGATCGCCACCGATCTGTGTGTCAACAGGAACAGGGACTGGCGTCGGCACACGCGTGCGGGCAGCCGGTCCATCGTCATCTGGGAATCGACCGATCTGGTGCATTGGTCGCCGCCGCGACTGGCGCTGGTCGCTCCCGAAGACGCCGGTTGTGCCTGGGCGCCCGAGGCGATTTACGATAAAGAGGCCGGCGATTACCTGGTCTATTGGGCTTCGACCACCAAGAGCGACAACTTCGCCAAGCAGCGCATCTGGGCGGCGCGCACCAAGGATTTCCGTGCGTTCGACAAGCCCTTTGTCTATGTCGAAAGGCCCGATCATGTCATCGACATCAACATCGTGCGCGACGGCGACACCTATTACCGTTTCACGAAGGATGACAAGGACAAGTCGGTCAGCATGGCGAGCAGCAAGAGACTCATGGGGCCTTGGCAGGAGGTGCAGCAATTCACGGCCGGCAAGGGGAAGAACTTCGAAGGCCCCATCTGCTTCCAATTGAAACCTGCCACTGGCGGTCAGCCGCCCGAGTGGTGTCTGCTGCTGGATAATGTCAGCGACCGGATCGGCCCCGGGGCGTTCGGCTACATGCCGTTTATCAGCCAGGACCTGAGCACCGGCCAATTCAAGCTCGCCACCGACTTCCGCTTCCCGTATCCGCTTCGCCACGGTTCGGTGCTATCGATCACGGCAGCGGAGTTGGAACGCCTCAAGTCGGCGTATCTCGACCCGCAGAAACCCGAGACTCCGGCAAGCGATCGTTGATTGACGATTGCCACCGCTTGCCGGGAAGCCGCCGGCTAGAGCGTCCTCAATCCAGGCGTAGCGCAGTACGGCGCATGTTAGGCTTGCGC
>CAZMXI010000097.1:0-18922 GCA_964570205.1 uncultured Tepidisphaeraceae bacterium | reverse complement strand
CCCCATGCCCCTGTTATCGGCCAGAACAGGTCTGCAACGACGGTCGTGGACCCAGGCAATGATTGCGACAGAAACTGGAGGTTATTCGCGGCAGATGAATCGCGGAGAAGGTTGTCTGTCAGGTATCCGAGGCGACGAGATGTGAGGAATGCCAAGCGGCGTGCAATGCATGCGGCGGCGTTGTCGGCGATGCCGGTGCTTGCCGACCACGGAAGCAGAGATTGGTGCAGCAGCGCACGGTCATCGCGGTTGCACCCGGGCCGGAAGATGGCCGATGGACGGCGCATCCCCGATCGCGGGCGACAGTGGTTCAGAAGGAATTGGCCTGGATGTAGTCCTTGTCGCCTTTGAGGTAGTTGACGATGTTGAGGGTGGCGCGCATGGCCTGGCGCTCGACCGATTCGAAGGTGCGGCTGCCGACGTGGGGGGTGACGATGATGTTGTCGATGTCCTTGAAGGGGTGGTTGGCCGGCTGGGGCTCCTTGTCGAGGACGTCGGTGGCGTAGCCGCCGAGATGGCCGGATTGGCAGGCGGCGGCGATGTCAGCCTCGACGACCAGGCCGCCGCGGGCGGTGTTGATAAGGTAGGCGCCCTTCTTCATCTTGGACAGGAGGGCGGAATTGAACAGGCCGCGGTTCTTGTCATCCAGGTTCATGTGAAGGGAGACGACGTCGGCATCCTGGATCGCTTCCTCCACGCTCAAGCAGCGCGTGGCGTTACAGGCCTTGGCGAAGCTCTCATCCCAGTAGAGGTCAAACCCGCGGATCTTCATGTCGAAGGCGACAGCGCGCTTGGCCACTTCCTTGCCGATCCGGCCCATGCCGAGGATGGCGATGGTCTTGCCGAAGAGCTCGTTGCCGGTGATGCGCTTCCACTCGCCCTTCTTGGTGGAGCGCAGGTGCGGCCAGAAGTGCTTGGCGAGGGCGATCATGAGGCCGAAGGCATGTTCGGCGACAGTGGTGTGATTGACGCCGGGAGTGAAAAGGACGGGGAGCTTCTTGCTCGTGGCGTGCTTCACGTCGATCGAGTCGAGGCCGATGCCGTATTTGGCGATGACGCGAAGCCTGGTCGGGGCGGCCAGGGCGGCATCGATGACCTTGGCGGTGATTTGGTCATCGCCGTTGAGCAGGCCGTCGAAGCCCTGGTTGGCGGCGATGAGGTCCAGCACGGCCTGCTCGGTGAGAGGCCCGCGCGCGCGGACGACTTGCAGGCCGGATTTGGCCAGGAAATCGTGATGCGGACCGGGGGTGTCCTGATAGCTGGTGGTGGTGAGAAGGATTTTCATGGTTATTGTCCGTTGTCAGTTGTCCAGAGTCCGTTGTGGCTGGATCGCTACTCCCGTCCTTCATGGATGCCTTGCCGAATGAGCTCGGCATCGACAGGCTGCAATGGGATGAAGGGTTTGAGCAGTTGCACCGGCGTCAGACTGAACTGCCGGAGGAGCGCGGCCCATTCCCGGGTCTTCTCTGCTTGGGTTGCGTGAGTGTTAGCGGGGCTTGATGAAGGTAGTCTGGTCACAGAATAACCCAGGTCTTGCAGAACAGGAGCATGCTTGGCGGCATTCATGCCGTTGAAAGCGATCATTCGCAGCGAGCGCACGACACGCAGCAACTCCGCGAAGTCATTGAGTACTTCGTCACAAATGGCATTATCGCTACTGCCGCGCCGCCGACACGAGGCATAGACATCCCATATACCCACGCGATGAGCCAGCAGACGCGCGGTTCTGGTCTGGTAGGGCAACGCTCTGTAGTCGTCCTCATACGCGGCGGAAATGAACTCCCAGAACAGATTCCGGGTGTTCGCATAATACTCTTGCTTGCGCAGCGATTCCTGGCTCGGAAATGTGCCCACAATCAGCAATTGCGTCTTTTCGTGCGCAATGAGTGGAAGTCCAAACAACCGCTCACCGTGTTCTATACCGAGAGCCATAGATTACCTCTTGATCCTCGCGCTGCCGCCGCCGGCGACGTGGAGGAGTTCATCGAGGGTGATCTGGCTGGTGTCGCCCATGGTGCTCATGAGCATCGCGCCGTGGGCGACGCCGAGGTTCACGCACTCCTGCGGGGCCTTGCCGGTCAGGAAGCCATAGCAGAAGCCGCTGGCGAAGCCGTCGCCGCCGCCGACGCGGTCTTCGATCTCCAGGCTGGGGAAGTTCAGGCCGTCGTAGAACGTGCCTTCGTGCCACATGATGGCCGACCAGTCGTTGACGGTGGCGCTCTTCACGCCGCGCAGCGTGGTGCCGACGACCTTGATGTTCTTAAAATCCTTCACGACGCGATTGACCATGTCCTTGAAGGCGGTGGTGTCCAGCTCGCCCTTGTCGACATCCACGCCTTTCACTTCGTAGCCGAGGACCTTCTGGAAATCCTCCTCATTGCCGATCAGCACATCGATGTACGGCACGAGGGGCTTGGTGGTGGCGATGGCTTCCTCGCTCTTCCAGAGCTTGGACCGGAAGTTCAGGTCATAGGAGACAATGGTGCCGGCTTCGTGGGCGGCCTTGACGGCCTCGGCCACCACCTGGCGGGTGTTTTCGCTGAGGGCGGCGAAGATGCCGCCGGTGTGCAGCCAACGGACGCCATCTTCATTAAACAGCTTCTTCCAGTTGACTTCGCCGGGCTTCATGCCGCTGGTGGCGGTGTGGCCACGGTCGTAAAGGGTGACGCTGCCTCGCTTGGCGACGCCAACCTCCGTGAAATTGAGACCGATGCGATCCTTTTTGCCGACGCCGTCGTACTTGCGCTCGACGACATAGGAGACATCCATGCCGACAGCGCGGGCGTGGTTGCGGATGACAGCGCCCATGGGCGAACTGTTGAGCCCGCCAATCCAGCCCGTGCGCAAGCCCAGTCGCGACAGGGCATAGGCGACGTTGTACTCGCCGCCGCCCACCCAGACCTCCAGCAGCGGGGCAAACTCGATGCGGCCGTGCTGCGGCGGCGACAGGCGGATCATGCACTCACCCAGCGAAATCTGGTCGTACTTACAGCTTCTGGAATCTTTGATTTTCATACGTCTGTAATCTCCGGAGATTGAATGGGCCATAGTGTAGACATCGCACTGGGGCTCGCAAGCGTCGACGTACGCAGCGCCCGAATGCACCGCGAAGTGGGCAAGGCTGCCCGTGACAAAATGCAGGATGCACATTACGCTTCGGCCATCTCGATTCGAAGGAGGCATCGATGCCCTTCAAGGTTCCATTTCTGTCGGTGATCATGATGTTTTCGATGACCATGCCCACTGAAGCGGTTAACAAGCACTATCCATCCAGTCGCGACCCGCTTCTGCCAAGCGCGTTCACGCCGATGCCGTTGGGTGCGGTTCGGCCCGAGGGTTGGCTGAAAGACCAACTGACCATCCAGGCCAACGGTCTCACGGGCCATCTGGATGAGTTCTGGAAAGACCTCGGCCCGGATTCCGCATGGCGCGGCGGCAACGGCGAGGGGTGGGAACGCGGCCCATATTACCTGGACGGCCTGGTTCCCCTGGCTTACCTGCTGGATGACCAGCGTCTGAAAGACAAGGCCAAGCCGTTCATCGAATACATGGTCAACAGCTCGCAGGAGAACGGCTGGTTTGGCCCGGCCAAGAACAAGGATCGCTGGCCGCTGGCCATCTCGCTCAAGGTCCTGACGCAGTACCACGAAGCCACCGGCGATGAGCGGGCGCTGAAAGTCATCCAGCGGTACTTTGATTACCTCAAGGCCGCGCAGCCGGACTGGCCCGACAAGGATTGGCGCGGGGTGCGGGCGGGCGAGAACGTGCTGACGGCGATCTGGCTTTACAACCGCACCGGCAACGGCGACTACCTCAAGGTGGCCGAGTCGATCTTCGCCAACAGCTTCAACTGGCCAGGGTACTTCGAGACCTTCCCCTACAAGGCAAAGGTGCCCAGGAACATGGGCCACAACAGCCACGTCGTGAATATCGCGATGGGGACGAAGTATCCCGGCCTGCGTTACGCGCTCACCGGCGATCAGGCGTTCGCCAAGGCGGCCTACACCGGCATCGCCAACCTCGACAAATACCACGGCCAGGTGGCCGGCCGCTTCAGCGGCGATGAGCACCTGGCGGGCACGCATCCTTCCCAGGGCACTGAGCTGTGCGCCGTGGTCGAGTACATGTTCTCGCTGGAACACCTATACGCCATCTTCGGCGATGCGGCGCTGGCCGACCGGATTGAAATGCTGGCTTACAACGCTCTGCCCGGCACGTGCACGCCGGATTTCTGGGCCCATCAGTATGATCAGCAGGGCAACCAGGTGCTGGTGAGCATCGCCAAGCGGCAGTGGACCACCAACGGGAATGACTCGAACGTGTACGGGCTTGAGCCGCACTTCGGCTGCTGCACGGCCAACATGCATCAGGGCTGGCCGAAGCTTGTCGCCCACATGTGGATGGCCACGCCCGACAACGGTTTGGCGGCCGCCATCCTCGGCCCTTCGCGGGTCAAGGCGAAGGTGGCGGATGGCACGGTCGTTACGGTTACCGAAACCACGACCTATCCGTTCGATGGTTCGATCCGCTTCACTGTCGAGGCCCCCGATGCGGTCGAGTTCCCGCTGTACCTCCGCGTGCCGAAATGGACCCGGGGCAAGGCGACCGTGCGCGTGAATGGCCAGCGGACCGACATGAAACCGACCGGTGACCACCTGGTCGTGACGCGGTTGTGGAAGTCGGGTGACACACTTGACGTTGACCTGCCGATGGAACTGCGAGCCGAGAAACGCTACAACGATGCCATCGCCATCCACCGCGGCCCGCTCGTGTTCTCGCTCAAGATCGGCGAGCGATTCGAGAAGCTCAAGAGCAATCACGCCACGTTGCCCAGTGCCGATTGGGCCATACACCCGACTACACCGTGGAACTACGGCTTGATCCTCGACGGTGAGGACCTGGAGAAGTCGATCCAGGTGAAAGTTGCCGGGCCCGGCCAGACGCCATTCGCCAATGACCAGGCCCCGGTCGCGCTGACGGTCAAAGGCAAGCTCCTGCCGCAGTGGGGCATGGTGAACAACTCGGCTGACGCTCCGCCCGCCAGCCCCGCGCCCACCGCCGAGCCGGCGGTCGATCTGAAACTGGTCCCCTACGGCTGCACGCGTCTGAGAATCACCGAGTTTCCGACCGTGCGGCCGTAGAACATCTCAGGAGGGTCGGGGCGTACGGCACGGTCGCATAAGCGGGCGCGGGGTCAGCGCGATCTTCTGCGCTGGCGTTTTGGCCTGCCGCAGCGCATCATGAATGGCCGGTTCATCCAAAGGACAATCCATGACCATCGCCCGCTCGCTCTGTCTTGTCGCCGTGGCCCTGTCTTCCGCCAGCGCGATGGCGGCCGAGCCGCTCAAGCTTCACCCGCAGAACCCGCACTATCTGCTCTTCCGCGGCAAGCCCACGGTGCTGATCACCTCCGGCGAGCACTATGGCGCGGTGCTCAACGGCGACTTCGACTACATCAAGTACCTCGATGAGCAGCAGAGCAAGGGGATGAATCTCACCCGCACCTTCTCCGGAACCTATCGCGAGGTGCCCAACAGCTTCGGCATCACCGACAACACGCTGGCGCCCAGGAACAAATACGTCTGCCCGTGGCCGAGCGTGGACGGCAAGTTCGACCTGACGAAATTCGACCCCGCCTACTTCGATCGCCTCAAGGATTTCCTCGCCCAGGCCTCCAGGCGCGGCGTGGTGGTCGAGTTCGTCTTCTTCTGCCCGTTCTATGAAGATTCGCTGTTCAACGTCAACCCGATGAACGCGAAGAACAACATCAACGGCATCGGCAACTGTCCCCGCACCGAGGTCTACACCATGAAGCACAAGGACCTGCTGGCGGTGCACGAGGCGTTCGTCCGCAAGGTGGTGGCCGAGCTGAAGGACTTCGACAACCTCTACTATGAGATATGCAATGAGCCCTACTTCGGCGGCGTGACGCTGGAGTGGCAGGCGTTCGTCGCCAGAACCATCGCCGATGCCGAGAAGGATTTCCCCAGCAAGCACCTGATCGCCCAGAACATCGCCAACGACAAGGCCAAGGTCGATAAGCCCAACCCGCTGGTCTCGATCTTCAACTTCCACTACGCCACGCCGCCCGACACGGTGGCCATGAACTACGGCCTGAACAAGGTGCTGGCGGATGATGAGACCGGCTTCAAGGGCAAGGATGACTACACCTACCGCTCGGAAGGATGGGATTTCATCATCGCGGGTGGCGCGATCTACTCCAGCCTGGATTACTCCTTCACGCCCGGCCATCCGGCCGGCACCCTCCGCGACTACAAGAGCCCCGGCGGCGGCAGCGCTGAGCTGCGTGCGCAACTGAAGATCCTGCGCGATTTCATGGAGAGCTTCGACTTCGTCCGCATGGCGCCGAAAAACACCATCATCAAGGGTGGAACCATGACCGTGCCGCTATCCGGCGACCCGGCCGCCGCCCAGCGCGCGACGGTGCGCTGCCTGGCCGAAGAAGGCCGGCAATATGCGATCTACATTCGAGGCGGCACGGCGGCCGAGTTTGACATCCAGCTTCCCGGCGGCAACTACAAAGCCGAGTGGGTGAACACCCGAACCGGCAAGATCGACAAGGCCGAGGATTTCCGGCACGAATCCGGCCAGCGCAAGCTGACCGCGCCGGCGTATACACAGGATATCGCGCTGAGGATCAAGCGCAAGGGGGAATAGGAGTCGGAGAGGCCAAGCGAATTACAAGGCACGGAAGCACGCATAGGGTAGTGCGTATTGCGTGGGAGGGACGGGAAGGCAGGCGGCTTTCCTGGAGTATGGCCGCGCAGAGTTCAGGCATTTGTGCGAAATGGCTCGTACGGCGGCTGCGGTGGCCATGGCACCCGGCCCCTTTGTAACGCGAGTCAGAGCCTGGCTCGCAGCCATCGCCAGATACTGGCTTTCGCGGGCAATGTCTCATGCGGCGCAGGCGGCCACACCTGCAATGGAACCGATCGTTTCTCGCACGTATCCTCCAGAGCGACGCGGAACGCATTCAGGTGATCGCCGTCAAGCACGATTTCAACAACGATATCCTGCTTGCCGTAGAACGACCCAAACGCCCAAAGAGCCTGCCATCGCAGCGCCTCTCCGACGCGCCTGCCGTCCGTTGTCAGAAGCGCATAACGTTCCTCAGGCTCAATCCAGCCGCGGAGTTCCTGCGGCACCACCCCATCCTCGCGCACGTGATCGAGATGAACTCGCACGAGCCCGGCCCTCTCAAGGACATCATCCAGCAACCCAAACAGCTCATGATTCTCGAAGTATGCGCCTTCGATCTCCGGATAGTAAGTGTTCAGCGTAACGGCAGCCCTCTTCTGTCCTGGCCCGACAGGTATCAGCCGCCCCACTTCATCGGGCTCCTCGCCGTCGTAGCCTTCCCTGTACTTGACCAGGTCACTTGCGAATCCAACGCCAGGTCTCAGCATCACTGCCATGAGCAGGTCTCCGCTTGCAGGCTCACGCCGTTTAGCTGCGGGGGCCAGAATAGTAAGTCTGGCCAGTGAGGCAACGGGAAAGCCCGGTCAAGTCACGCCTGTGCCATCCTCTCTATCGGTCCCATCGAGGAGCTCGGGGGAATCGAAAATGTCCCGGGCATCCCATGTGTGTCGCTGGCCGTCGGCCGCGACATCGGAGGTGTAGGCTGAAGGGTGTAAGGTCGACCAGGTCGGGATGAAGCGGGGACCATGCTGCAACACCGAGGCGACTTGCGCATGTTGAATGGGACCACGAGTGCATCGCCGGCTTCCGGAGGCGTGGGGCGGCGGAAATCGCTCGATAGTGCAAGCATCCGGGATTCTGCTCGACTATGATCGCATCGCCAGCGGAAATGTCTTGCGCTGGCGTTGAACAACAGCAAGAGGTGGCTATGAGGCGGATGATCGACCGGCTGTGGGTGTTGCTTCTCGTCCTGCTCGTGATCGCCCCGGCGGCCAGCGCGGCCGAGGGCATCCAGTACACGCAGGAAACCCTCGACAACGGCCTGCGGGTGATCTATGCGCCGTTGCGGCAGGCGCCTGTCGTCCACCTGCGCGTGTTCTACCACGTCGGCAGCAAGGATGAGCGGCCGGACCGCCAGGGCTTCGCCCACATGTTCGAGCACATGATGTTCCGCGGCTCGGCCCATGTGAAGCCCGAGGAGCACATGAAGCTCATCGGCAAGGTGGGCGGCTCATCCAACGCCTTCACCAGCTTCGACCAGACGGTCTACGTCAACACCCTGCCATCCAACCAGCTCGAGCTGGCGATGTATCTCGAAGCCGACCGCATGGCCAGTTTCAAGGTCAACGACGAGATTTACCGCACCGAGCGTAACGTGGTGAACGAAGAGCGCCGGATGCGCGAGAACCAGCCCTACGGCACCGTCTTCCAGGATGCGCTCAAGCAGGCCATCACCAGGCACCCCTATCGCTGGACGCCCATCGGCGAGGCCGAGCACCTGGCGGCCGCCCGCGTCGAGGAGCTTCAGGACTTTTTTAATACGTATTACGTGCCCAACAACGCTGTGCTGGTCATCGCCGGCGACATCGATGTCGAGAATACCCGCCCGCTGGTTCGCAAGTATTTCGGCTGGATCCCCCGCGGCGCGGATGTGGTCCGCGATTACCCGATGGAACCCGAGCAGGCCGAGCCCAAGCGCATCGAGTTGACGGTGGCCGCGCCGCTCCCGGTGGTGGGCATCGGCTATCGGCTGCCGGGCTACCGGTCGGATGACCATTACGCCCTGTCGCTGCTGGGCACGATCCTTGGCGGCGGCGAATCCAGCCGCCTGTACCGCACGCTGGTCAGCTCGGCCAACCCGCTGCTCATGCAGGCCGGTGCCGGCAACCTGCAGCTTGAGGATATGGGCATCTTCGGCGTTGGCGGCGCGGTCCTCATGGGCAAGAGCCCCGAGGCCGTCGAGAAAGCCCTGAACGCCGCCATCGCCGATGTCGTCGCCAGTGGCGTCACCCAGGAAGAGCTGGACAAGGCCAAGACCCAGGCCCGCGTCGGCATGATTCACGCCCGCGAGACGGCCGACCGGGTCGCCTCGCTGCTCAGCGAAGAAGCCGTGCTCGGCGGCGATGCCGGCCGGGTCAACACCGCCCTGGCGAAGCTTGACGCGATCACGATCCAGGATGTTCAGGCTGTGGCCCGCAAGTATCTCCAGCCCAACCAGGCCATGATCCTGCACGTCAAGCCCAACCTGCTGGGCATGATCGCCAAGCCGCCCGCGGCCAAGCCCGCCGACGCCCCCGTGGCGCCCTCCACCCGCCCGGTGGCGGCGCGCCAGGTGAGCTTTCCCGCTGGCTGGCCGGCCGAGCCGCCCCTTGCCAGCGCCCAGATCCCCGCCACCTTCGCCAAGGGCACCGAGCGCATGGTGAACGGCGTGAAGGTCATCGTCATGCCCGACCACCGCCTGCCAACGGTCAGTTGGACCCTGGCGATTCGCGGCGGCAGCCACGTTGAGCCGGCCGGCAAGGAAGGCCTGGGCAATCTGACAGCGCAGCTCATGCGCCGGGGCGCTGGCGACCTGTCCTACGCCCAGCTCAACGAAGATCTTGAGTCCCGCGGCATCGACATCGGCGTCGGCGATGGCGGCGACAACATCGGCGTCAGCGGCAACTGCACCACCGGGCAGCTCGATCACGCCATGATGCGCATGCGCGATGTGCTGCTCCGCCCGGCGCTGCCCGAGGATGAACTGGCCAGGCTCAAGACGCAGACGCTCAGCGCGCTGAAGATCCAGCAGGAGAACCCGCAGGCCGTCGGCCGGTGGGAAGTCTCGTCGGCCCTCTTCGGCACATCGCCTTTCGGCCGCCACGCCACCCCCGCCAGCATCGCCTCGATCACCATCGACGATGTCCGCGCCTACTACCAGCGCATGTATCGTCCGAACGATGCCATCCTGGTCATCAGCGGCGACCTGACGGTCGAGAAAGGCGCTGAACTGGCCGCCAGGCTGCTCGATGGCTGGCAGCCCGCCGAGCTTCCGAAGGCCGACTACACCCTCCCCGCAGCCACGGCGCAGCGGCGGATCATTCTTGTCGATCGTCCCGACGGCAAGCAGAGCTCTATCCAGATGGGCATCCGCGCCTACACGATCCAGTCCGATGAGAAATTCGCCGGCTCCCTGGCGAGCCAGATTCTCACCGCGGGCATCGACTCGCGCCTCGGCAGGTATGTTCGCGCTGAAAAAGGCCTGGCGTATGGCGTTCACGGCGCGTTCAGCCCCAGCCGGCAGGTCGGCGTCTTCACGGGCAGCACCGACACCTCGCTGGAGACCACCGGCGCGGCGATCGAGGCGATGTTCAAGGTGTTCAACGACATGCGGTCGGCCGAGGTGACGGCGAGCGAGCTTTCCGAGGCCAAGACCCGCGTCGCCGGCTCGATGGTACTGGGCATGCAGACCATCGCCTCGCAGGCCAACCGCCGCGTCGAGCAGATACTCAACGATTATCCCATCGACTACTACGACCAATACCCCGCCCGCATCGCGGCCGTCACCGCAAGGCAGATCCAGGATGTGATGACCAAGTACGTCCGCGATGACCAGATGGTGATCGTCGTCGTCGCCCCGGCCGAAAAGGTGAAAGCCCAGCTTGAGAAGCTGGGCAGCGTCGAGGTCGTCCCCATGCCCTCAAAGCGCCAGGCCCCGGCCGACGCGGAGATCAAGAAAGCCGCATAACGTAGGAGTGTTGGTCGGTCCTGCACCACGGCAGTTACTGCTGTGACAGTTTGCGGTAGTACTCTTTGAGCGCTTCCGACCAGGCCGCGGGGAGCTGGCCGGTGGTGATGTCGTTGATCTGGTCCTCCATGCGGTCGGACATCTTGGGGCTGGTGTCCTTCTGGGTGTGGACCTGGCCGCTCAGGAGCATGTGGCTGGTCTCCAGCTTGTCGAGCGTGACATCCTTGCGCCGCATGGCGTTCTCGTAGCGGTTGGCGCGCAGGTCCGACTCGATCCTTCGCATCAGCGCCACCGCGTGCAGGAGCTTGAACTGGTCGAATCGCGCTGCCTGCTTGTCCAGGTTCAGCCGCTCGGCCTGGTTGCGGATCTCGGCCTGTTTGGTGGCCAGGCGTTCCATTTCTTCGCGAAGATCCTTGGGCGCGACCGGGCCTTCCAGCCCCGCGCCGCCCTGGCCTGAGAGCTTGCCGCCGCCGGTGGCGCCGCCGACGGGGTCCTTGGATTCATCCTTGATCTGCCCCTGGGCGAAGGGGGTTGGGTCGAGCCGCGTGGGTGTATTGCGACCACCCTTGCCGGTGGCGGTCTCTTCGACGAATTCGCCGGCCGACTTGCCGGAGCGGCCCTCGCCGGACCGGCCGTTCATCTCGTTGTTGTTGGGAAGCTGGTTGCCCGTCACGCCCTTCGCCGTCATGTTCGCGATCGGGCCATCCATCGCATCCCAGCCAGCGCCTTTGTCGAAGGAGCCTGCCCAGTTGGCCGCGGTGTCTTCCATTTCCTCAAACAAATCCTCCTGCTGCTCCAGCAGCTCGCCCACCATGTCCTCCAGCTCCGTCGGCAGCTCGGCCATGGGGATGTCGGTCTTGCCCAGCGGGTCTTCCTGGTTCCATTTCTGCCGGTCGGCCTCGTTCCAGAGCCATTTCTCCAGGTTGCTCTCGATCTCCTTGGCCAGCTCCACGCCGTTGTCTTCAATGGCGATGGCCATCTCCACGGCCTCTTTCTTGAGGGCATCCTTCGCCATGCTCACTTCGCTGTAGACCTCCAGCAGTTCCTTCAGAAGCGAGGCGTTGGCCATGTCCTGCTCGGCCAGCTTCGACCAGTCGCTGATCTTCTCGGCCATGAAGGCATCCAGCTTCTCCTGCGCCATCTTCAGCTCTTCCAGGAGTTTTTTGTCATCGGCGTCGAAATCATCCACCGGTTTCTTGGCCAGGTGCGCGGTGGCATCCAGGATGCGCTTCTCTTCAGCGATGAACTTCTTGATATCCTCTTCGAGCTGTCTGAGCTTCTCGGGGTCCAGCGGCAAGTCGCCGCCGGGGCGGCCGGGCTGGGTGGTCGGCGCCGCCGTCGCCATAAGCCGGCTGAGCAGGGCTTCCAGGGTCTCGATGATGCGCCGCTGCTTGCCCTGAAGGTCGCGGTTGAAGCGGACCTTCTCCGTGTCCACCGGCTCGGCCTGGATCGCGGCGGCAAGGTCCACGGCATCCTTCGCGGCGTTGTTCACCAGCACCAGGAGGGTCTTCTGGATGATCCGGTCATCGACATCGAAGGGGAAGGTATCGGCCGTGAGCCGCATCATCGTCCGCAGCTCCACCTGCCCGGCGTGAATGCGCGGCATGGTCTTTGATGCTGGCAGCCACGCGCCCGACATCACCAGGAGTTGCTTCTGCCGGTCGATCATCTCCATCAGAAGCTGCCGCAGGCGGTCGAACTGCTCCTTCTGCTGGCGGGCGATTTCCTCGGGGTCGCGGAAGGTGATCTGGTAGATCGGCCCGGCTGTCGTCTGCGGGCCGGCGTCGCGCGCGCTGTTCGGCGAACCAGGGTGCGTGTTGATGATTGTCGACAGATTGCGGTTGTCGGTGGCCTCAACCTGCACCGAGACCGACCGCCCATGCGCCCGAAGCTTCGCCGGCACATCCAGGATGTGCGACATCTGCGTTGTGGCGGTGCCCGGGGCTACAACCTGCTCGTGAACCGTCGCCAGCGGCTGATCGGCCTGGGTGCTCATGAGGATGCGATACCTTGTCAGGCCGTGGTCATCGCGCAATACCGCCTGGATCTTCAATTCGGCATCCGGCGCCACGGGCGTATCCTGCGCCGGCCATTTCATGTCGATCCGCGGGCCTTCATCGTTCGTGCAGGCGATGCGCAGGGGCGATTCCGGCAGCCTGGCGATCACCTGTCCGCCCTCGGTCAGCAGCACCGACAGCTCGAGGTTGCGCATCACCGTGATCGACTGGCCGAAACGCCTGCCCCCCTGGCTGACGGCCATCGCCACGGGCGGCTCCTGGTCCAGTTGCAGCAGCGCGCTGCCGGCCGGCACATCCACTACCGCCTCCAGCTTCACCGTGCTGCCCTCCAGCACGGCCAGCGGTGTCCGGGCGATGTCATCCGGCTTGAGCGCAATCTGCGCTCCCGGCTTGCCCGTGTATGGCGGGGGGGTGATGGTCAGGCTGAGGTCTTCCAGCTTGACCTGCTTGACGATGTTGACCGTGCACCACTCCCCCTGCGTGCCGCCCACCTCGATCCGCCAGCGCAACGGTTCATCCACGTGGTCGATGCGATAGGCGTAATGCAGGCGACCGTCGTCGGACGCGGTGGGAGTCAGGCTGGCTGAGGCGAGCTTGCCATTCTCGAAAATCAGTCGGGCGGGGGGCTGGCCGCCGTCGGGGTCCTGGGCGATGGCCTGGATTTCCAGCGGCTGCCCGGTCACCAGCGTGATCCGCCGCGGTGAATAGTCGATCAGGTTGATGTAGCCGACTTTGGGGACGAATGCGGCGGGCGAGAGCATCTGCCGAAATCCCTGATGCAGCGCGATGCGAACGGCCGGGATCGCCAGCAGCGCCAAAATGAGTGTCAGGACGGCTCCGCAGCGAAGAGCGACGGCGCGCAGGTCGCGCAGGGCCACAGCACTACCCAGGGGCTTGTCGCGGACGGTGGCGAGGACTTCATCAAAGATCGGCGCCAGCCAGGGGCTTTCCCGGAGGTCATGGGCGCGGGCGAGGAGGACGGAGTTGGTGAGGCCGTTGTGCAGATTGGGGACCCGTTCTTCGACGAGCCTGGCGACTTCCACGGACTTGGGGCGGAGCAGCAGCGGCCGGGCAATCCACCACGCGGCCGACAGGACCAACCATGTGATCCAGACGGCCAGGATCAGCCGGGCGAGGATTCCCTGCCCGGCGAGGTGGGCGGCAAAGGCCGCCGCCGTCGAGACCGCGGCGGTGGTGGTGACGAAAACGAGGAAGCCGTGTGCAATACGAAGCCCGCGGTACTTCTGGCCGATGGCATCGAGCTGGTCCTCGATGAGCAGGTAGGTGGGGTGGCGGGTGAGCTGGGTCATCGGCGGCTCCTGCAAGGGGGCAGAGCTACTTCCCTGAAGATACTATCGTCCGGGAACGGCTTTGCTGCAATCGGAATCGCGTTGAGATGGGAAGGGTGCGCAGCAAACAGAACGGGGCGATCCTGCGAAGGATCGCCCCGTGGTGGTTGCCAAAGGCCCTGGGGGGGCCGTAATGGATGATGGATCAGGCGCGACGGCGGCGGGCGCAGAGCGCCGGGACGGCCAGGCCGAGGAGCGTCAGGGCACCGGGCTCGGGCACGGGCACGCCGTTGAGTTCGATCTCGCTGAATTGCACGCTGTTGCCAGCGCCGCGGATGCTGGTAACGAGCACGCGATAGTAGGCAAAGTAATCGCTGGGCTCGATGGCGATCTCAGAGCCCCACTTCTTGTAGCCAGGCCAAGTTTCGAGTCCGGTTGACCCGCTGTAGATGGAAGTCCAGTTGGCGTTGAAGACGCCGAGGTGGGTGGAGAAGGGGTCGTTGGTGCCTTCGATGCTGATAGTGAGGGGATCGCGCTCGGGGGCATCGTTGGCGGTGGCGATGCGGAAGCTGGTGAGCATGGAATCGCCGAAGGCAGGCACGACGATGAAGCCGACGTTGGTTTTGGCGAAGTTGAGGTATTTGGTGTCGACGTTGCCGTCGATGCACTTGGGCGGGGCCTCGTTGATGGGGTGATCATTGAGCGATGATCGCGTGAAATCACTGGCGGTGCTGCCGGGAATGGCGAAGACCGCGTAGATCGGGTCATTCTTGTCGAGAATCAAGGCCGCTTGTGCGAGGCCGGCAAGGCTCAGCACCAGACACAGGGCAATCGCGCCCACGAGAAGACGTGATCTAGACATCGATTTGCTCCCACTCTCCAAGATGCAGACAGGTATGCACCCAAGCCACATCGGCCTGAATGCATGAACGCTGATTCCACTATACCCGCGCTACGAATACGGGGCAAAACAAATCCTGTAAGGTGCGATATTGAAGGGATTTGGAGCGGTGGGGAGGGTAGGTTTAGCTGCCCATTTTTCGCAGGACTCCCATTCTTCCCATCCTTCCCCGAGCTCCCAGGCGTTCTTGTCGAAAGGATCAGGCGTTGTCCGCGGGGAGGTAGATGGTGAAAGTGGTGCCTTTGCCGACTTCGGAGGCGACATCGATCCGGCCGCGGTGGTGTTCGATGATGTCCTTGCAGATGGCCAGACCCAGGCCGGTGCCTTTGGCTTCGCCCTTGCGGGTGGTGCCCTTGGTGGTGAAGAAGGGGTTGAATATCTTGCCGAGGAGGCGTTCGGGGATTCCCGGGCCGCTGTCGATGACCTGGATCCGGATTTCGCCGGTGTCGTCGGTTTTGGAGCCTTTGAGGGTGAGGGAGCCGCCCTTGCCAAGCATGGCCTGGCGGGCGTTGATGAGGAGGTTCAACAAGACCTGCTCGAGCTGGACGGGGTCGCCGCGGACGGTGAGGTCGGGCTGGAGGTGTACGCGGAGGTTGATGTTGTCCTTGCGGGGATCGCGGGCCATGACGAGCAGGGTTTCGTCGATGAGCTTCTGGACGCTGACGGTTTCGAAATCAGACTGGCCGCGGGCAAGGCCGAGCATGGACTGGCAGATTTTGCCGGCCTTGTCAGCGCTCTGGAAGGACTTGCTGAGGGCCTTGCGGACGAGGTCCATGTCGGGGTGGTCGGTGTTGGCGCTCTGGAGGGCGTACTGGCAATAGCTGACGATGGGCGTGAGGAGATTATTGAACTCGTGGGCGATGACGGCGGAGATGGTGCCGATGGTGGCGAGGCGCTGGGATTCGGTGAGCTGGGTGCGGACAGAATCGAGCTGGTCCTGAAGCTCGGTGAGTCGCTGGTTGAGCGAGTCTTCGAGATTGATGGCCGGGACAGGTTCCTGACTCACGTGGGCACACTCCTCCCGCATCGATTATCGGCAGGAGGGAGCCGCCATCTTCAAAGCGTTGGACCCGTTGCGTTATCGGACGGCCTGAAGGAGTTGGGCGGCGACGTAGCGAAGCTGTTCTTCGGTGAGCTCGGGATAGACAGGTAGGGCGAGGACTTCATGGGAGGCCTGTTCGCTATGGGGGAGGTCGCCGGATTTGCCGCCGAGGCTGGCGAAGCACTCCTGGAGGTGGAGGGACAGGGGGTAATAGACCGCGCAGCCGACGCCGGCGGCGATGAGCTTGTCCTTGACGACATCCCGATTGGGGACGCGGACGACGTACTGGTTGTAGATGCTGATGTTGGCCGGGTCGATAAAGGGGG
This sequence comes from uncultured Tepidisphaeraceae bacterium, assembly GCA_964570205.1. Taxonomy (GTDB): domain Bacteria; phylum Planctomycetota; class Phycisphaerae; order Tepidisphaerales; family Tepidisphaeraceae; genus CAZMXI01. Next base: position 2,680 of record CAZMXI010000097.1, on the reverse strand, counting down.
TTTGGACGGGCGAGCCGGCGAAAAGCTCGTTGTAGAGGGCGGCGTTGCGGCGGCGGGCTTCGTGCCAGTTGTTCAGATACTTGAGCTTGACGTCGAGGACGGCGGCCTGGAGGGCGTCGATGCGGAAATTGCCACCGATCATGCGGTGGTAATAGGTGCGCTCGGTGCCGTGGACGCGGAGGAGTTTCAATTTCTGGGCGAAGGCATCATCGTTGGTGCAGACAGCGCCGCCGTCGCCGAAGCCGCCGAGGTTCTTGGATGGGAAGAAGCTCAGGCAGCCGCAGAGGCCGGCCGAGCAGGCGAGGCGGCCGTTGCGCGAGGCGCCGATGGCCTGCGCGGCATCCTCGATGACGGGGATGCTGTGGCGGGCGGCGAGAGCGTTGATGGCCTCCATGTCGGCCAGTTGGCCGAACAGGTGGACGGGCATGATGGCCTTGGTGCGGGGGGTGATCCTGCGACGGAGATCGGCTGGGTCGATGTTATACGTCTTGGGGTCGATATCGGCGAAGACGGGGGTAGCGCCGACGCGGGCGACGGAGCCGGCGGTGGCGAAGAAGGTGAAGGCGGGGCAGATGACCTCATCGCCAGGGCCGATGCCCAGCGCCATGAGGGCGCAGAGGAGGGCATCCGTGCCGCTGGACATGCCGATGGCGTGGCGGGTGCCGCAGTAGGCGGCGAGGTCTTTCTCGAAGCGATCGACGGTCGGGCCGAGGATGAACGCCTGGGCGTCGCACACCTCGTCGATCGCTTTACGGATTTCGGAGCGGATTGTCTGATACTGACCGGTAAGGTCGAGAAGTCTTACTTGCATAGGTTGTGGTATTGATAAGCGAAAAGCGTAGAGGGGTAAAGGAAGGGCGCGAAGATCACTGATCCGCCGGTTCGGGGGCCAAGGCGCCTTCTTTGAGGAGCAGGACGCGGTCGGCTTCGCGGGCGAGGGTGCGGTCGTGGGTAACCATGAGGATGGTCTGTGCGTGCTGCTGGTGGAGGCGCTCGAGGACGGTCATGATCTGTCGGCCGGTGTCGGCGTCGAGGTTGCCGGTGGGCTCGTCGGCGAAGAGGACCTTGGGGCGGTTCATCAGGGCGCGGGCGATGGCGACTCGCTGGCGCTCGCCGCCGGAAAGCTGGTTGGGGCGGTGGCGGAGGCGGTGTTCGAGGCCGAGTTCATGCAGGAGCTCGGCGGCGCGGGCCTTGAGATCGCTTTTCCTGGCGCTGAAGCCGAACCAGGAGTGCTCGATCATGGGGGCGAGCATGGTGTTCTCCAGGACATTCAACTCGGGCAGCAGGTGATAGAACTGGAAGACGAAGCCGAAATGGGTGTTGCGGAGTCGGCTTCGCTCGGTGTTGGACAGGTCATTGAGTGGCCGGCCTTCGTAGTCAACCTGGCCCGAGTCGGGGACATCGAGGGCGCCCAGCAGGTGCATGAGGGTGCTCTTGCCGGAGCCGGATCGGCCTTCGATGGCGAGGAATTCACCGTGGCGGACGACGAGATCGACATGCTTGAGGACGACGATCTGGCTGTCGCCCATGCGGAAGCTCTTGCGGAGGGCGGAAGCGCGAAGGATGGCCTGGGCGCTGGCGGCGGGCTTCGTGTTGGGCGATGCGTTGGTCATGTAAATCAGGTTACTCCCACCGCAGGGCTTCGACGGGATGGAGGCGGGCAGCGCGAATGGCCGGGACCAGGGCGCCGAGCACGGAGGAGAGAATCGCGACGGACAGGACCACGGCCACCTCGGGCGGGTTCATGTGGTCGGGGATCTTGTCGAAGAGATAGACGTCGGGCTTCCAGACGACGATGCCGAATCGGCCGAGCCAGGCGTGCAGCTCGTTGATGTTGCGGACGATGAGCCAGCCGACGAGCAGGCCGCCCATGCTGCCGACGAGGCCGATGGTCAGGCCATAGCCGAGGAAGATGCCGGCGACGCCCTGGGAGGTGGCGCCGACGCTTTTGATGATGCCGATGTCGCGGGTCTTCTCGACGACGATCATGTAGAAAATGCAGAAAATGAGGAAGACGGCGACGAGACTGATGATGCCGAAGAGGATGGTGAGCAGGCCCTTTTCATTCTCGACAGCGCCGAGAAAGGCGGAATAGTTCTCTTCCCATGTGCGGACCTTGTAGGGGAAGCGATAGGTGTCCATCTGCTTTTCGGCGGCGACTTCGTCGACGATCTGGCGGATTTTGTCGCGTGCGGCGACGGCGTCATGGCCGGGATGCAGGCGCACCTGGATCTGGGAGGTGCGGGCGGGGCGGTCTTCCAGCTCGTTCATGTCGAGGTCGCGCTGGAGGACCTCGAAGGGGACATAGACGTTCTTTTCATCCGCCAGGTGGACCGAAGTGTGGCTGACATCGACGAGCCAGTAGAAGTTGCGGGCCTTGCGGTCGAGCGAGACAGCGCCAGCGCCGGGCGACTGGGGCACGACGGTGAGGTCGATGTAGACGTCGTAGAGCCAGTCCTGGACCTTGATCTTGCGGTCTTCGCCCTTTTTCAGGCCGATGACGCCGGTGCCGACGATCAGGCCGGGCCACTTGGTGACATCGCTCTTGATGTTGCCGGGGGGGAAGTAGGGGCGGTCCAGGAGCTGGAAATTCAGCGGCTGGCCGGGCTGGTTGCGGTAGAGCGAGCGGGTGAAGGAATTGACGTTGGCGATCTCGGGGGTGTAGCCGACCACCTCGACG
>CAZMXI010000096.1:0-18950 GCA_964570205.1 uncultured Tepidisphaeraceae bacterium | reverse complement strand
ATTCCCCCCAGAAATCTCACAAAAATTCCACTTTGACGGCAACATTTTCCCGCCCCGAACGTCTATCTAACAGAAGAAATCGCCCGCCCCCCATCCCGCACCCCCCAAGTGCGGCATGACCGGCCGGCTCAGTACAACCAAAGGAGGGGACCATGCTTTTCACTGACAACGGACAACTGACCACTGACCAATCCCAAAACGAACCCAAGCGAACCCAAGCCAAGACCCCCTTGGCGCTATCAAGACCGCCCTTTCTCCCCCTCCACCCCCATGCGAAATGGCAGAACGAACCCACCATTCGCACCCGCTTGGTCCCCATTCCAATCCCAGGCAATATCATGACAAATGCGACACAATCCGACACAATGCGACAGATCCCATTTTCTCTGAACCCTGAACCCTCATCCCCTCTTCATGTACCACGCAATCCGCACTACGCAATACGCATCTCTGCCGCCGTGCCGCCGCGTCCATGCCGCGATCCCTCGCCAGATTCCTGGTAGCATCTCCGCCGGCCTAATCCGGGAAGGAGCAATCATGATTCGCTGGGCAGTGCTGATCGTAATCATCGTCATGGCGGCCGGTTGCGGGCAATCGCGTCGGCCCAAGACGCATTCCGGCGGCGTTCCCGATCCGCAATACGCCCGCCTGCATGACCAGGTCGAGCAGACGCTCCACAAGCACGTCATCCGCGCCTGGTTCCCGCGGGCGGTCGATAACAAGGGCGGCTTTCACCCGATCTGGGACCGCCAATGGAACCGGCGAGATTCGGCCGCGCGCTTCCTCGTGTTCGAGGCGCGCATGACCTGGATCGCCGCGCAGGTCGCGATGCACCGGCCCGAATTACGCGATGAATACACCCGCTACGCCCTGCACGGCGCCACGTACCTCAACGATGTCATGTGGGACAAGGAATTCGGCGGCTTCCACAACTGGGTCAACGACCCCTCCGCGCCGACCGAAAAGCACATCTACCCCGAAGGCTTCGGGCTGTACGCGGCCGCCGCGGCGTACCAGGCCACCAAAGACCCCGCGACCCTGAAACTCGTCAAGAAGGCGTTCGCCTGGATCGACACGCACTACCACGATGATGCGCACGGTGGCTACCACGAATACGTCACCCGCGAGGGCAAACTGGCCGGCGAGCCCGCCGGCCAGCGCGTCGGCGGCTTCATCCGCGGCTACAAGTCGATGAACTCGCACATCCACATGCTCGAGGCGGTCGCCGAAACCTACCGCGTCTGGAAGGCCCCCATCGTCAGGCGCCGACTGGCGGAGATGATCCAAATCGTCCGCGACCGGATCGCCGTCGAGCCCGGCTGCCTGAACCTCTGGCTCACCAACGACTGGCGCGCTGTGCCCGACCACGACTCATTCGGCCATGACGAATGTGCCCGACCACGACTCATTCGGCCATGACGTCGAGACGGCGTTCCTGCTCCTGGAGGCCGAGGAAGTCCTCGGCAACCACGACCCGAAAACGCTGGCCATGGCGCGCATGCTGGTCGATCACGGCCTGCAATACGGCTTCGACCACGCCAACGGCGGGCTCTTCGACAAGGGCTACGCGTTCACCGCGGCTTACGACAAGAAAAAGGTCTGGTGGTCGCAGGTCGAGACCCTCAACGCGCTGCTCCTGATGCACGAGCGCTTCGGCGCTGAAACGGACAAGTACTGGAAGGCGTTCCTCCAGCAGTGGGCGTTTACTCAGAAGCACATGCTCGATGCCGAATACGGCGGCATCTACGAGGAGGTCGAGGCCGACGGCACAGCGCCAAAAACCAACAAGGGCCACCACTGGAAGGCGGCCTACCACGACGGCCGCAGTTTCATGCTCGTGGCCGACAGACTGAAGAAGATGTCAGGCGCCAGATGAGCCTCAGGCGTTGACGATCGTCTCCGACAGAACCGCATCGACGATCGTGTCGTTGTCGTCGTTGCGGAAGAACGCATCATCGCCACCGTGCCCGGTGAGAATGTCGGCATCGACATCGTTGAAAATCGTGATCGGGTCCAGCGTCGCTGCCCCGTTCAGCCCGCCCGGCTCGCCCTGAAGGTGGCTCAGCCGCAGCGCATAGGCCGTGCGCGGGTTCGACCACTCCGCCAGGATGCGCGCCAGGGCGGCCGTGTCGCCGTCGTGGTTCGTCGGCCCGGCGATCAGGAGGTCATCATCTTCGCCGCCGTCAAGCGCATCGGCCCCGTTGCCGCCGATCAGCAGGTTCCGTCCGGCACCGCACGCGATGGTGTCATTGCCATCCCCGCCAACCAGTACATCCCCCGCCATGCCGCCGGCGAGGATGTCGTTTCCGGGGCCGCCCAGCAACTCGGCCGAGATGCCCAGGAGCGGGTCGGCCGCGATGTCGTCATCGCCCTCCAGCCCCAGCACCTGAACGCGCCCGTTGACCTTGAAGACGCCGATGTCCGCCTCGTTCACCAGCACCTGCACCTTGCCCCTGCCGGCCGGCAGCAGGCGAATCACGTCGTTGCCGTCGGTGCCGACCACCCGCAAGGACTTGCTCTTCGGGTTGATGGGCCCGGTCTCCAGCGCTGCGGGCAGGATCGTCACCGCGTGAATCTCCGGCTCGCCAATCCCCCCATCCTTGTCCACAGCGCTGATCACCACGTTGTAGACCCCCGGCTCCGCGAACGCATGCGCCACCTGGCGCGTCTTGAGCGGCGCCTCCTGCACCGGCGATCCATCGCCCCAGTCGATCAGGTATGTGAATTGAGCCTTTGAATCCGCCCGGGACGGGTCGGTCGCGCGCAGGTTGATCCGCCGGTGCTGGTCCATCAGGCCCGTGGCATCGCCCGTCAGAGTGGTGGCCGGCCCGACGTTCTCAACCGTCAGCAGGATGGTATCCGTGATGGCCAGCCCGGACCGGTGAACCGCCCGCACCTCGATCGTCACGTCGCCGTCATCGTCGTAGGTCCGAGTCAGTTGGAAGGTCCCGTCGGCGTTCAGCTTCAGCTTGCCGGGGCGCTTGCCGTCGCCGTAGTCGACCGTCAGCCTCCAGTCCCTGTTGAACGTACCCAGCGAGCCGGTCCGGGTCAGGGCGCTGCCCTCATCCATCACGATGTCCGCGCCGGCATCCAACGCCGCGACGCTCGCCTTCCCGCGCAGCTCCAGCGTGGCGCCGTCATCGCCCACTACCTCGACGATCACCGGGTACTCGCCTGCTCGCGCATAGGTATGCGTGCCGCTGATCGTGAAGATGCCGCGGGCATCCTTGACGACCGTGGCGTCGGCGGCGGATGTTCCGTCGCCCCAGTAGATCGACGCTGTGTATTCCTCGGCCGTCCCCAGCTTATCGGCGTCGGTGAAGTTGGCGACCTGAATGTCGACCGGCTGGCCGGCGGCCGCGCCGATCGGCAGCATCTTGCCCTTGATGGGCTTCTCGCCCACGCCGATCGTGAACGTCTGCATGTCGAAATAGGGAGTGTGATCCGGATTGGTGATCACGGCGGCGGCGTACTTGCTGACGCCGACCGTCACGCGCACCCTGCCCACGAAGTCGTTGGTGGGCATGATCACAATCGTGTTGCCATAGATATCGCCCCCGACATCTTCACTGCCCTCTTCGAAATAGGCGCTGACGAAGTATTCGTCGCCTTCAACGTCCATGACCGGCACGGTGATCGCGATGGGCTTGTTCATCGGCGTCAGGCGGTCGGGGATTGGCCCGAGGAATGGCGGGGTGTCGTCGTTTTCGTCCGTGGTGGTCTGCGCCGCGAAAGTACGGACATCCTTGTTGCCGGCCGCATCGGTGGCTGTCACGGTGATCGTCGCGGAACCCATTGCCCGGGCCTGCACCGCGATGACCGCATCCGTGGTGTTCTCGATCAGCTCGGCCGAAAGGATTCGGACGGGCGTCAGGGGCGCGTCATCTTCATCGGTCGCCATGGCCGAAATGGCCTCGACGACATCCATGCCGCGCACGAGCTGCCCGAAGATCGTGTGGTTGAAATCGAGGTAGCGGGGCGAGCTTGTCGTGATGAAGAACTGCGAGCCGTTGCCGTCATCATACGCCTTGGCCATGGCGAGCTGGCCGGCGCCGCCGAAGACCAGCGACGGATGAAACTCATCGTCAAATTCGTAATCCGGGCCCCCGCTGCCATCGCCCGCCGGATCGCCGCCCTGGATCATGAAGTCAGGAATGACTCGGTGAAAAGTCAAGCCGTCGTAGTACCCGGCCTGCACCATCCCCGAGATGACCTCCACAGTGCGCGGAGCCACATCCGCGAACAGCTCAAAGGTCATTTCGCCGAAGTTCTCAACCGTGATTCGCAGATACGGGTTGCCCTTGAGAAGGGTGGCCGAAAATGCGCGATTGCTGCTCTTGACCGACCAGGCAAGTTTGTCGCCGTCAACGTCGGAAGCGGTGACCGGCAATACCATCGTGCGGCCATAGAGAACCTGCACGTCATCGATCGGGTCCACCACCGGAGCAGCAAGCAGTTGGCGCTGCTCCAGGGCTTCAATGGCCACCCTGCAGGGGGCGGCGGCGCTCGGCTGGGTGTGGCCAAGAACCTTCGAGGTTCGTCTGCTGCCGGCGCGGTCTCCTGAATTCATTCTATCCTCCACCGTGTGGGTGCGATTGCCCGCGTACAAGAGCTACGGGCATTGTGCGCGAAGACCGGCGGGGCGTCCAATGCCTTCCTCCGCGGCTAATGCCCCTTCTGCGCCGGCCGACGAACTTGGTTTGGTCCGGAAGCGGGCGAGCGGCTACAATGTCCCCGACCATTTCTTCGGAGAGACCACATGAACCGCACCATGAACCGGCGGGATTTTCTGAAGGCGGCCGCGATGACCACGGCGGCGGCGATATCCGCGAAGGGCTGGAGCGCCGACGGCAATGCGGCAAGACTGCCCAGGCGGCGGTTTGGCCGACATGAGGAGATGCTCTCGATCGTCGGCTTTGCCGGGGTCGCCATCAAAGGCATCAAAGACCAGCAGCGGGTGAACCGGGCCGTAGCGCGCGCGTATGAGATGGGGTGCAACTACTTCGACGTGGCGCCCAAGTACGGCAACGCCCAGAATGTCATGGGCCCGGCGCTGGCGCCCTATCGAAAGAACGTGTTTCTTTCCTGCAAGACGGCCGAGCGCACGGCCGATGGCGCGCGGGCGGAACTGAAAAAGTCGCTGGAACTGCTCAAGACCGACCATTTTGATCTGTACCAGCTTCACCATGTGCGCGATGTCGCCAAGGAAGTGGATGTGCTGTTCGGCAAGGGCGGCGCGATGGAGGTGCTGCAGGAGGCGAAGAAGCAGGGCCAGGTGAAATATCTGGGGTTCAGCGCCCATACGGTTGAGGCAGCGCTGGAGCTGATGAAGCGGTTCGATTTCGACTCGATCATGTTTCCGATCAATTTCGCCTCTTTCTACAAGGGCAACTTCGGGCCTGAGGTGGTGAAGCTGGCCGACCAGAAGCAGATGGCCAAAATCGCGATCAAGCCCTTGTGCCGCCAGGATTGGCCCAGGCGCTCCGACACCACCGGTGGGGGCCGGTGGACCAAGATGTGGTACCAGCCGATCACCGATCCCCGCGAGGCCGAGCTGGCTCTGAAGTGGGCCTATACCCAGGGCATCACCACGGCCATGCCTCCGGGCGAGGAGGAATTGCAGTTCTTCGCCATCGAAACCGCTCTGAAGCTGAACGCCCCCATGACCGACGACGAACTGAAGCAGCTCAAGGAACTGGCGATGACGCTCAACCCGACGTTCCGCGCCGGCAAGATCACCATCGGCTCATGGAACGACGGCCTGGGCGTGGCATGAGTTGAACCAAGCGGGCGCGCAAGGGCTATGGGCCCGCGATGAGGGAGCGACGAGGACTCGCCCCAGCTTTGCAGTACAGGGGGACTACCTCGTCGCACTGCCGCTGGCTTGGACGACCGAGTCGGTGGGGGGGTAGATGATCCGGTCGAGCCGAATGTCGATCCAGGAGTAGCCGGCATCGACCCGGCCTTTCTGCCCGCGGAGCAGGTCCAGCCGGCGAAGCTTCTCATTCGGCGACAACTCGGCATAGAAACTGGCCCGCACCGGCTCGCCCCACCGGATTTCGGTCGCATGTTTCGTCACCAGAACGATTTGTGGCTCACGGGGCTGGCGTCGGCCTTTGAAGTTGGCAACATTGATCCGGTGAATCTCTTCTGTGAAGTCCTTACCGTAGAGCAGCTTGGCCATGTCCAGTCCGGCCTGCAAGTCATCTCCGGGCCATAACCTGCCTTCCTGGAGAGGCGGCTGGGCGGCCAGGCCGTCAATTGCACGCAGATTCACCTTGCCGTCCGGCGAGAACATCGCTGGCGGCGTCTGCACGCCGGCATACCTTGGCGGCAGCCGCACGCCCTCGGAATCGATCAGGAAATACTCGCTTCGCCAGAAGGCCAGAGCCATAGGTGCCCGGAAGTCGCAGTCGATCTCGATTGTGTCACCCACGGACTTATGGAATGCCCGGCGTACCTGTCGGACCTGTTTGACCCAGGGGTTGCGCGCAAGGCTGATGCCGATTTGCTCAAGCAGTGCCCGGTCCATGGCCGAATGACGGTCGCGAACGGCGACGGACCCGAGGATTTGGTTAGCCAGGCTGTCGGTCATCCAGACAGGGCGGTTCCTGAGAACTGGGACCGGGGGCTTGGCGGAAACCGCCAGTTTCTGGTCGGCATGTGTCCGTAACCGATGCAGGCCGTAGATGGACCCGCCGATCGCGGCCGCCAGGCACACCGCGTGCAAAACCACCTTCCGTCCCAGATCGGAACTGAAGACGGCAAAGAGGTTTACAGCCGATTTATCTTTCTTCTTCTTGGCCATGGGACGGAGTCTCTCCCTCATGGTCCTTATCGGACGAGTAGGCGGTCAAACTCCAAAGAAGGCGGGCAATCCGGTGCAAGTATCTTTATAACAATTGGTTACGCCTGCGGCGGTTTGTTGCCGGTCTGTTTCAGGTACTGCTGTCGGCCGGCGGCGTAGGCAGCGGGGTCGATCTGGTCCTCTGCGGCATCGCGCTCGGGCGAATGGTATTGGTCGGGTGCGGTTTGTTGATCCCAAGGGCGTTTGCCTGGCCCGCATACCTTGGCGTGGACCTTCCGGAGCATGGGGATGCACCAGCCGCAGCCGGTTCCGGCCGACAGGCATTGAGAAATCTGAGACGGCACCTGGGGCTTCTCAATCCTGCAGAAGTTGACCACCTTACGCAGGGGCACGTGGAAGCAGAAGCAAATCGTGTCGTCATCCTGGAGGGCCATGAGAGGCAATTCTAGCCACCTGCGACGTTTATGGCGACTGGCGCATCCGGGCACGCCCAAAGCGTCTTGCTCGACCGGTTTTCGGTTGACCGACCCACTGGACTCAGCCATAATTACTTTTGAATGGCGAAGTTCCGTCTGGACAGCATCGCCAGGCTCACCCGGCAGATGGAGTTCGCGCCTTTCGAGGTACGTTCCCAGCAGATTGCCAGGGCAGAGGAGTTGTTGCATCTGCTGGATCCCGCCAAGGCGTACCCGCTTGACTTCGTCATTTACAGGATCACCGATTATCGCCCGAAGGATGGGACCGATGAGCTATTGACCGGGCTGGCCCTCCAGCACGATCTCGGCCTGCTGATCGAGCAGATCTCCGCGGGCCTGGAACTGCGGACCATTGGCTTGGCTGAGCCCGTGCTGGCGATCGAGGATGTTTGCGAGCGTTTCAACGTCACCAGCAAGACCATCCAGCGCTGGCGGCGCAAAGGCCTGCCGGGACGGCGATTTGTATTTCCCGATGGCAAGCGTCGGGTGGGCTTCCTGCTCAGCAGCGTCGAGAAGTTCCTGGCCCGACACAGCGAGCGGGTTGCCGGGGCGAACCTGAGCCAGATGGGCGATAATGAACTGGCTGTCATGGTGCGGCATGCGCGCCGATTGGCGGTCGATTGCGGCTGCACGGTGGATATGCTGACGCGCCGGCTGGCCAGGATGCTTGATCGGTCGCCGCTGACGGTTCTGCACACGCTCAAACGGCACGATCAACAGCAGCCGGATGACGCGGTGCTGCCGCTGGCCGCCCCTCCGATCACCGCGCAGGAGCGGGAAGCGATCATTGAGGCGCACGCGGCGGGGCGGCCGCTGCGGGATGTGGCGCGGGGCCTCGGTCGCACGTTGGCGGTGGTGCATCGCGTCGTGCTGGACCGGCGCATCCGACGGCTGGCAAAGCGCAAAGCTCGCTTCTATGACGATGCGTTGTTCCACCAGGAGAATGCCGAGCGGGTGCTGGATGCACTGCTCAGGCAGGAGGAACTGGCCGAGGAGCCGCGGCGGGAAGAGCTGCGGGTGCCGCGCGAGCTGCCGCCGTATTTTCAGGATCTGTACCGGACGCCGCTGCTGGGCAAGGGCAAGGAGCGGGCGCTCTTTCTGAAGTTGAACTATCACAAGTGGTGTTTTGCGGTTGCCCGGCGGCGGCTGGACCCGGAACTGGCCCGGCATCGGGATGTGAGGATGCTGGAGGCGCACCTGGCGCGTGCCGGCGACGTGAAGAATGAGATCACGCGGGCGAATTTGCGGCTGGTCGTGAGCGTCGCCCGCAAGCACCTGCGGAATGGCGTGGCGCTGCTGGAGCTGGTCAGCGAGGGAAACGTCACGTTGATGCGGGCGGTCGAGAGCTTCGACGTGTCGCGCGGCTATCGCTTCAGCACGTATGCAACGCTGGCCCTCATGAAGGGCTTTGCGCGGGCGGTGCCGCAGATGCTTTCGCATCGCTGCCCGGTGGTGGAGCACGAGGCGCTGGAAGCGCTGGCCGACGCAAGGCCGTCGTCGGGCGTGGACCGGTGGGTCGATCGGGAACAGGTGGCCGAACTGCTGTCCAGGCTCGGTCAGCGCGAACGCGACGTGCTTTCGGCGCATTTTGGTCTGGACAGCGGCACTGAGCCGAGCACCTACGAGCAACTGGGGGCGCGGATGGGCCTGTCCAAGGAGCGCATCCGGCAGATTGAGCGTGGCGCGATCGAGAAGCTCAAGTCCATCGCGGGCGGGACGCAGCAAAGCTGACCAGGCTTTCGGTTCATGTGGACAATTCGCGATGGCGGGGATACACCAGCGGCACCGTTCGCTGGAGGATTACATGCTTGATCGAGTCAGAGTGGGCGTGGTCGGGTGCGGCGCGGTCAGCGGGCAGTACCTGGGCAACGCGCGGAAGTTCCCCATCATCCAGATCGTGTCGCTGGCGGACCTGATCCGCGGGAGGTGCGAGAGCCGGGCTGCGGAGTTTGGCCTGGCCGATGCGCGAATCTGCACCACCGAGCAGATGATGGAGGACAAATCCGTCGAGGTGATCCTGAATCTCACCTGGCCCAAAGCGCATGTGGCGGTGGACATGCAGGCTGTAGAGGCCGGCAAGCATGTCTTCTCGGAAAAGCCGCTGGGGATCACGGTCGCGGAAAGCCAGGGGCTGCTGGCGGCTGCCGCGCGGCGGAAGGTGCGCATCGGCTGCGCGCCGGACACCGTGCTGGGCGCTGGCATTCAGACCGCGCGCAAGGTGGTGGATGACGGCGTGATCGGCCGGCCGGTGGCGTTCACGGCGTTCATGATGAACAGGGGGGTTGAGACCTGGCACCCGAATCCGCCATTCTATTATGAGCCGGGAGGCGGGCCGATGCTGGACATGGGGCCGTATTATCTGACCGCGCTGATGAATATCCTCGGGCCGATTCGAAGAGTGGGCGGCATGACGTCCATCGCCATCCCTGACCGGCTCATCACGCACAGGAACCCAGATGGCGCGCCGGGCCCGCTGTTTGGCCGGAAGATCAAGGTCGCCACGCCCGACCACGTCTGCGGAATTGTCGAGTTTGTCAACGGCTGCATCGGCACTCTGGTTACGAGCTTCGCCACGCATCATCCGGTGCACGATGGGAAACAACCCATCGTGATACACGGCACCGAAGGAACGATGAAGGTTCCCGATCCGAACTGCTTTGACGGACCCGTTCACATCCGGCTCGCGGATGATGCGGACTGGCGCGAGGTTCCCGTGGCGTTCTCGACCGGACATGGCCGTGCGGTTGGCCTTGCCGACATGTGCCATGCCCTACGCGTAGACAGAGAGCACCGCTGCTCCTCGGAACAGGCGGCCGCCGTGATGGAGGCAATGCAGGCGTTCCTGGACACCTCCCGCGCCGGCGCTCTGCACGACATGCGGTCGAAGTATGAGCGACCGTCGCCGATGCCCGCCGATTCCTCAGGCGGTCCCAGGCGATGAAACGCCGGCCGGTTCCCCAACCAGGCCGTCGCGCGGCCTGTCGTGGGAATAGAATCGGCTTCGGATCGCGCAGGAAGCCGGCGCTGCGCCTGTAGCCTGCCGAAGTTTTCCTTTACCTTGGGTGCGATGCCCGCCCTGACCGACTATGGCCTGCCCGAGTTGGCCGATCGCTTCGCGTCGATCGGCCAGAAGCCGTCGCATGCCCTCCGGCTGCTGCGCAGTTTCTACCTCAGCGGGGGCCGGCCCGACCTGGCGCGGCTCAAGCTCGGCAAGGCGCTGCTGGCGCTGCTCGAACGCGAATTGCCGCTTCGCCAGTCGCGCATCCTGGTGCGCACGGATGCGGCCGATGCCACCGTCAAGGTCCTGGTCGGATTCGATCGCGGCGGCGCGGTCGAGTCGGTCCTGATGCCGGCGCACGACGGAGTGCGCGCGGCCGGCTGCATCTCGTCGCAGCTCGGCTGCGCCATGCGGTGCGACTTCTGCGCCAGCACCCGCGACGGGCTGGAGCGAGACCTGTCGGCCGGCGAGATCGTCGAGCAATTCCTGCACCTGCGCGAGCTGGCCATGTCGATCGGCCGACGGCTCAGCACGCTCGTGTTCATGGGCATGGGCGAGCCGTTGCTGAACCTGGACAACGTGATCGCGGCCATTGGCCGGATCGCCGCGCCCGGCATGGGCGAGCTGGGCCGGCGGCAGATCACCGTCTCGACGGTGGGCATCGTGCCAGGCATAGACCGGCTCGCCGAGGCCGATCTGAACGTGCACCTGGCGCTGTCGCTCCATGCGCCGGACGATGCCACGCGCAGCCGCATCGTTCCCATGAACCGCAAGTACGACGTGGCCGGGGTCATGGCCGCCGCCCGGCGTTTTCAGCAGCGCACCGGCCGGGTCGTCAACATCGAATACTGCATGCTCGGCGGGATCAACGATTCCGACGACCAGGCCCGCCTGCTGGCCGACCTGATGCGCGGCTTTCGCGCCCATGTGAACCTGATCCCCTATAACCCGATTGGCGCGGGGCTCAGCGGGATCGAGTACTCCGCGCCGGATGCCGACCGGATGCGCTGTTTTCTGGCCATCTTGACCGAGCGCGGCGTGGTGGCGCACATTCGGCGCCCTCGCGGGGCCGATGTCAATGCCGCGTGTGGCCAGCTTCGCGCGGCGTCATTGGATGCTGCGCCAGGGCCATGATCCGCCCGTGGACGGGGTGTTTCATGGGCAACTTGACACCTGCGCGCGACGAGCCAGATAATCCAGCGATGACCGTCCCGATCATTCCGATTCTTCAGGCCGCGGATTATGAAGCGCACATCCGCCAGGCAGCCGAGGCGCTCAGTCGGGGCCGCTTGGTGGTCCTGCCTACCGAGACGGTCTATGGCGCGGCGGCGATGCTGGCCCATGCCCAGGGCCGCGCCCGCCTGAGGCAGCTCGTGCCGCCCATCAACGACACGCCCTTGATCCCCCATTTAAGCGATCGCTCGCACGCGGACCGCTTCCTCGGGCCGATCGGCGAATTGGGCCGCCGCATGATGCGCAAACTCTGGCCCGGGCCGGTCGCCCTGACTTTTAACGTTCCGGCCGATCGCCAGGCTCAGGCGGCCGGCGAGCTCGGCCTGACGGTCGCCGATCTGTATGACGGCCAGTCCATCACGCTTCGGTGCCCCGAATCCGGGGTTGCGGCGGATGTAATCGATCGCGCCGGCTCGCCCCTGGCTATCCGCCGAAGCCCGGACAACACGCCCGCACCCGATGCCTGGCGCGACGCGATCGAGCTGGCGCTGGATGGCGGGCCGACCCGATACGCCAAGCCCTCCACGATCATCCGGGTGCGCGAGGATGGCTACGACATCGTGCGCTCAGGCGTCTATGACCGGCGCATCATCGAGAAGCTCCTGCAGACCACCATTCTTTTCGTCTGCTCCGGCAACACCTGCCGCTCGCCTATGGCCGAGGCGCTTGCCCGCCAGATGCTCGCGCAGCGCCTGGGCGTCCCTGAAACCGAGCTTGAAACGCGGGGCGTCAATGTGCTTTCCGCCGGGAGCTTCGCCTTCCCCGGCGCCCGGGCAACCCCTGCCGCGGTCGCGGCGGTCAGCGCCATGGGCGCCGACCTGTCCGGCCATCGCTCCCGCCCGCTTACCGTTGAGCTGATCCATCAGGCCGACATCGTCTATGCCATGGGCCGCAGTCATCGCCAGGCGGTCTTGTCGCTCGTGCCGTCAGCCGCCGAAAAGGTCGCGACTCTCGACCCCGACCGGGACATCGAGGATCCCATCGGCGGCGATGCCGAGCTGTACCGTGCTCTGGCCGGCAAGCTTCGCGACCTGATCGACAGGCGGCTGAAAGAACGCCCCCCGCTGTGATCCTGGCCGAACTTCCTTTGAGCCTTGCGGAATCCGCCCGTTCTCATTAGAACATGGGCGTCACGTGGGCGCAGCGCAACGTCCGTTTCGGGGGCATGGATCGAAGCGCATGTGGGCAGGAGTGAGCCATGAGAATCGCGATCGCCTCGGATCATCGCGGCTTCGATGCCAAGCGCAGGATACTCTTTACGCTGCGCGAGTGGGGCCATGAGGTGACCGACCTCGGTTGCGATAACGCCTCGGCCAGCGATTACCCCGATTTTGCCATTCCCGCCGCCGGCGCTGTTGCCGAAGGGCGATTTGATGTCGCCATCCTGATCGATGGCAACGGCATCGGCATGTCCGTGGCGGCGAACAAAGTCGCCGGCGCCCGCGCCGCCGTCTGCCATGATGAGGTAGCGGCCCGCCTCAGCCGCGAACACAACCACTGCAATGTGATCTGCCTTGGCGCTGACCTCATTACCGAGCATCACATGCGCAACATCATTCAGGCGTTCCTGGCGACGGCCTTCGGCCAGGGAAGACATCTTCGCCGCGTCCGGAAGCTCTGCGACTATGAACGCCGGCTTTATGTCCCTCGCACCGAGCATTCTCCGGCCGTGCCCGTGCCGGCGCAGGACCAGCATCCGCCGCTCTACACGTCCGGGTCATAGACGGATCATCCGATCGCCAGTTCGGCGTCATCCACCCGAGCCGCCATCCACCACAGGATCGCCAGCGGCGTCAGTCGCCCCACCACCATCGTGACGGTCAGAATGTCCAGCCCCGGCGAGACAATCGTCATGGCCCGCTCGGTCAAGCCGACGTTGCTCAGGGCGCTGATCGTGTCGAACAGCAGCCGGCTTGACGCAACGTGAGGCTCCAGCGCCACCAGCAGCCCGAACGCCAGCGTGAACCAGCTCGCATAGATCCCCGTCCAAAGAAGGGCGGCTCCCGGCACGCGCCCGGGGTTTCGTCCGGCGAGAAGGTCCCGGGCGCCCGCCCACAATCCGACCAGAGTCGTCAGCTTCAGGCCGCCGGCCGTTCCACCCGCGCACCCGCCGACGATCATCGCCAGCGTCAGCAGCCAGGGCGCGAAGCCCGGCAGCGATTCCAGCCCGCCCGAAAGCGGCAACCCAAAGGTCCGGCCGTTGACCGCCTGCACCGACGCCGGCGCCAGCACCTCCCGCAGGAATCCCTCCCCCACGATCGGCAGCTCTCTCGACCAGGCCCATAACACGTGCAACACCAGGAACATCGCGACAAACGCCAGGTACGCCCCGGCCGTCATTGTCAACGCGGTTCGGCCGTGAGACGACAGCGTCCGCTCTCGCAGCAGCCTGGGCAGCTCCATCAGCACGACCAGCCCCAGCGAGCCCGCGACGGCCAGGGGCAACAGGATCGCGTGCAGCGGCCAGTAGTGCATGCGCATCGCCTGTTCGGAAAAGCAGAGCCCGCTGTTGCCGAACGCGCTGAGCGAGAGCATCAGCGCTGAGGGTGGATCGAGCGAATCGCTGGCGATGAACGGCACAGCGCCCACGGTCATCAACCCCAGCGTCAGGACCACGCCGGAGCCCAGCACCTGCCGATCCGAAAACGGCAACCGTAGGAGGCGCGCCATGGCCAGCCCGGCCACGACCAGCGTGTACAGCGTTCCCAGTAAAGTGAAGACGAAGAACAGGAGTCTGCCGGCCGCGTCATAGCTGTGAATCGGAGTCTTCAGCGGAAACCCCGTGAGCGTGACGGCGCTGGTCGTGGCGAAATACGCCTCGCTGGCGGTCAGTTCGCCGCCGACCGTGCTGAACATGCGCAACAAGCCCGCCTGCACCAGGATGGCCAGCAGATACAGGGCAAACATTCCTTTGACGGCGCTGCCGGTCAAAGGCCACCGCTGAGGCAAGGCTGCCGCCGGGCCTGGCGACGGATCTCCCGAGCCGACCGGGACCACTCTCCGCGGATCGAGCCTTTTGCGGTTTCGCTTCACGCGCTGTAGACCTTGTCGGGATCAAACGCCTTGGCCGCGATCGTCTTCCATTCCTTCCCGGCGGGGTCCAGTTCCCGGAAGAAGCAGCTTCGGTATCCCTCGTGGCAGGCTGCCACGTCCTGCACCACCTTGAACAGCACCACATCGCGGTCGCAGTCGGTCAGCACCTGCTTGACGTGCTGGAAATGGCGGCTGCTCTCGCCCTTGAGCGCCAGGCGGCCCCGACTGCGGCTGTAGGTGTGGATCTTGCCGGTCTCCAGCGTCTTGTCCAGCGCTTTTCGGTTCATCCACGCCACCATCAACACCTGCCCGTTCTCCACATCCTGCACCACGCACGGGATCAGGCCTTTGGAGTCGAACTTCAGTTGGTCCAGTTGCTCTTTCATGGTCGGTCTCCGCCGTACGTCGGCCCGGGGCCGTTCATCAGGCCCTGGCCGGCGTTACTGCACGATTTCGAGAATCTTGAACTCCATCGTTCCGCGCGGGGCCTTGACCTTCACGGTGTCGCCCACGTGCGCCTTCATGAGGGCGTCGCCCATGGGGCTGTTGGCGGTGACTGGCAGGATGTCGCTGTCGGCCGATGGCGTCTGCGCTTCGCCAACGATGCGCACCAACTGCTCGGTGTCGTCGCTCAGGTCCAGCAGCTTTACCGTGTGCCCGAGAAACACCACATCCTCCGGCACCGATTCGTTGCTGACCACCGCCAGGTTCTTCATTTTCGCCTCCAGCTCCGCCAGCTCTCGCTGGATGTGGCGGTTCTCCTCCTTGGCGAAGTGATACTCGGCGTTCTCGGAGAGATCGCCCAGGGCGGCGGCCTTGCGGATGCGCTCCTGCACATCCACCTGGCTCTTGTACAACTCCTGCCGTTTCCGCTCCAGAGCGGCCTTTTCCTCAGCGCTGACAAACTGCATCATTCGACTCCTTGTTCCTCACAGCCCTGGAAAACGCGACCACCGCGCCATCGCGCGGTGGTGGGCTTCTCCGTGCCGAGCTCCATTATACCCCGCTACACGCGCCATGCCACCCGGCCGACCCCATCCGCCGACTCCGCGACGCTTCGCGACACGAACCGGCGTGCGGCAGATTGACGCACCGCGGCATTCTGCTCTACACTGACCGATTCAGGACAGGGCGAACTGGTCGCGGTGTGCTGGTCAGGAACCGTGCCCCGCCCCGAGCAAGAGCAGGAGTCGGCATGGCATTCCAGTGTACGGTCGTCACCCCGGAGCAACTGGGCTTCGAAGGCAGGATCACCCAGGCGATTGTGCCCGCTCATGATGGTCTTCTGGGCATCCTGACCGGCCGGGCGCCGCTGCTGGTGCAACTTGGGGTGGGCCCGCTGCGGCTCGACCTGCCGGACGGCAAGCACCGGCTGTTCTTCATGGATGGCGGGGTGGCGCAGATGAAGGGCAACAGCCTGACCATCCTCACCGGCGAACTGGTTCCCGCAGAACAGATCGATTACGAGCAGGCCCGGGCGGAGTACGCCGAGGCCGCGGCCCGCAAGGCCGTGGACGAACCCGCTTTTCAGGAGCGGCAGCGGCAGTTGGCCCGCGCCCAGACGAAGCAGACTCTGGCGACGATGAAGTAGTCCCGCACGGCCGTCCGTTTTCACACCTCCCTGGCCAGCTTCCGGGCCACATCCGAGAGCCTCTGGTGCGCCAGCTCGCAGGCGTAATCGACTTGGATGGTGCGGCGGTAGCCCTCGATTCTTGATATGGGGTCGGCCTGGGCGTCGGCCGCGCCGAGGAAGGGGCGGTGCAGCAGTTCCCAGATGCCTGAGACCAACGAGAAGGTCTGTGCATCGCCGCGCCGGGCGCCGCGGGGCAGTTCGGCCGGGTGATAGAGCGGCGAGTGGGGCGGGAGTTTCGCCCGCAGCGTTTCGACGGTCGCGGCCTCAACGGCCGGGGCTGCGGTCGCGTCCGGCAGGATCGCCACGATCGTGCCTTCCGGGGTGGGATAGGCGGCGCCGAGGAACGTCTCCAGATACAGGCCATTTTCTCTGGCGAGCTCGCGGACGCGCACGGCCGGCTCGATCGACATCCATCCGGCCACAAGCAGTTGCCCGGCGGGGTAGTTCTCGACGACGTGGCGACCGTCGAGCAGGTCGGAGGGCCCCTGGGCGATGAGGTCGAGGCAGACGATGCCCTCGGCGCAGAGCTGCCGGCGCTGGCGGCGGGCCTCCTGGAGCGGCATGCAGACCCGGGACAGGGTGTCGAAATCGCGCGAGTTCCAAGCATCGCGTTCGGCGTCGGCGAGAAGCCGCTCGGCCTCGACGTAGTTACAGCGGATCAGTTCGCGCTGGCCGAGTTCACAATAGTCCTGAAGCTGCTCAACCATGATGCCCCCGATTCTAGACGAAACCGCCGGTGGCAGGGAATCGCGAACCGGCATTCATTCGATCGACCGGATCAATTCGCGCATGGCGTCGATCGAACTGAGCCAGAGCGGCGTCGCATCCTGCATTTCGTAAAGGAGGACATCGCCCAGGAGCACGAAATCGCGCTGATGAAGGGAAGAGCGAATCTGCCGAAGCTGCTGGGAGAAGGACTGGAGCACCTCGGTGAGGGATCGGGCGCCGACGCGGACCTGCTGGAGGTCGATGCGGAGCAGTTCGGCGGTTTTTTCGACGGATTCCTGGGCGTGCTGCCAGACGCGGAGGCATCCGGAGAGCTGCTGGAGGGCCTTGGTGGTCTGATTCCGCTGGAGCAGCTCGGCGGCTTCGGCCTTGAACCGGTCGGTTTCCTCCAGGTGCCGGCGGACCTCGTCGAGGACCTCGACGGCAAGTTCCCGGGGGTCGGCGGTCTCGATGTAGACAACATGATCGGCGAGACTGGTCTGGCGCGTGGCCGGGAACTGGTCGGCGTTGGGCTCCTGGCCGTCGATCAGGACCTGGACGACCAGGCGATTGTCCTTCTGGACGTGGTTGATGACCTGGCCGACGGTCTGAAGGCCCAGGGCCTTGACCGGCAGGGGCTCGTGATCGACTGTAACGCTCACGCTGATACTCCTTTCCCCCACGTGGATATATCGGCCGGATGCTTTGACAGACTTGACAAGGTCCGATAAACCTCCGTCATGGACCGTCGCGATCCGCGGCCGAAGAAGCCCCTCGATGACCAGAAACGGCTGAACCGTCTGTTGGCGGCGGGGCATCCATGCATCCGCATCAGCACTTTCGAGGAGGAGGATGCGCTGGAACTGGTGCGCGCCGTGGCGGCGGAGCAGAAGCTGGATATCTGGGCATGGTCCAATAATCGGGGCATTCACGACCCGAATATTCCGCAGGGGCCGGCGCTGAAGGACACGGAGCATCCGGCGGCCGCGTTGTATTACCTGACGCAATGGGAGCGCACGCACCTGCTGGTGATGTTCGACCTGGCGAGCCACCTTTCTGATCAGCGGACGCTGCGGCTGCTGCGCGAGACTGTAGCGCGGTTCCGTGGCACGGGCAGCCACCTGGTCCTGATCGACCATGCGGCGGAAATGCCGGCGGTGGTTCGGGCGGAATCGACGGCGTTTGAGTTGTCGCTGCCGGACGAGGCGGAGATCCGGGAGATATTGACCGAGACGGTGGAGCAGTGTTGTCGCGGCCGGGGGGTGACGGTGGATCTGGGGCGTCAGGATGTCGAGACACTGGTGCAGACGCTGCGTGGGCTGACCCACCGGCAGGCGCGGCAGTTGATCCTGGATGCCTGCGCGGACGATGACCGGTTGGACCGAGAGGACATCAAGCCGATGCTGGCGCTGAAGCGGGCAGCGCTGCAGGGGGAGGGGATGCTGGAGTTCATTGATTCTCCGGTGAGCCTGGACGAGATCGGGGGGTTGCGGCGGCTGAAGTATTGGCTGGAGAACCGCCGTCACGCGCTGTCGGCGAAGGCGCGGGACTTCGGGCTTCGGGCGCCGAGGGGGATATTGATGCTGGGGGTGCAGGGAGCGGGCAAGAGCCTGGCGGCGAAGGCGGTGGCGACGGCGTGGAAATGGCCGCTGCTGCGGATGGATGTGGGGGCGTTGTATGACCGGTACATCGGGGAATCGGAGCGGCGGCTGCGGGAGTCGCTGCACCAGGCGGAGCGGATGGCGCCCCTGGTGCTGTGGATCGACGAGGTGGAGAAGGCGATGGCGTCGGCGGCCAGCCTGAGCACGGACGGGGGTTTGTCGCGGCGGATGTTCGGGATGATGTTGACATGGATGCAGGAGCACGAAAGCCCGGTGTTCGTGATCGCGACGGCGAACGACATCGAGGCGTTGCCGCCGGAACTGCTGCGGAAGGGGCGATTCGACGAGATTTTCTTTGTCGATCTGCCGGACCGGGATGCGCGGGAGCAGATTTTTGCGATCCATCTGCGGAAGCGCGGGCGGGAGGCGAAGGGGTATAACCTGCGGGCGCTGGCGGAGGCGG
>CAZMXI010000095.1:0-19012 GCA_964570205.1 uncultured Tepidisphaeraceae bacterium | reverse complement strand
ACCTGGACCGCCGCCTGGTGGACAAGCGTATCTGGCCGGCCATCGACATCAACGCCTCCGGCACCCGCCGCGAGGAACTGCTGCTGGACCCGAAGGAACTCGAGCTGGTCTATCGCCTGCGCCGCGTGCTGAGCGACATGAACCCGGTGGAAGCCGTGGAACTGCTCCGCGGCCGCCTGGACAAGGTCCCCAGCAACGCCCAGTTCCTCATGAGCATGAACCTGGACTGATTACGGATTTCACGGCGATTGCCGCTTGTGAAGGGAGAGAACCCCGGCGCGAGAGCGCCGGGGTTCTCTGTGCGCCCCGCGGCACCGACCGGTTCCCGCCCCAAGTGCTCCACTGGCCATCCGCCCCGGCGGGCCTATCATTCATGCGCCCGATGTCTCCGCACGGAGAACGACATGAGACTCCTCCAACCGGTGCTGATCATGCTTTTCGCCTTTGCCATCAGTTGTGACCGCTCCGCCCACGGGGCCGATGAACTGCCCTCGCCCAGGAAGGACATCCCGCTTGCCCGGAGTTCAGAGCCGCGAACGGCCGTGTTCGCCGGTGGCTGCTTCTGGTGCGTCGAGGCCGTCTATGAGCAGCTTGACGGCGTCAAGGATGAGGTGTCGGGCTATGCCGGCGGCACCAGGGAGACGGCCGTCTACAAGATTGTCTCCGGCGGCTCGACGAAGCACGCCGAGGCCGTGAAGATCACTTATGATCCATCCAGGATCACGTACGGGCAGCTCCTGAAGGTCTTCTTCGCCACCCATGACCCGACAACCAGGGACCGCCAGGGTCCCGACACCGGCCACCAGTATCGCTCGGCCATCTTCTACGCCACCGAAGAAGAGAAGCAGGTTGCCGAGGCGTACATCCGGCAGCTTGACGAGGCCAAGGCGTTCAAGAAGCCGATCGTCACAACGGTCGAGCCCCTCGATGAGTTCTACCCGGCCGAGGAATACCACCAGAACTTCGCGAAGAAGAACCCCAATCACCCCTACATCCTCCAGTGGGCAGCGCCCAAGGTGGAAAAGACCCGCCAGAAGTTCGCGGATCAGGTGAAGAAGGGTGAGACAGAAAAGTAAGACCCCCGACCCACTTGAGCACATCCGGCAGATTATGCCGGACCTGAAACAGCGGCCGCGGCAACGACCCGCGGCGTAACGGCGACGATCCTCCCGGTTTGGTGACTTACAGGTCATACGGTATGCATTGCAGGTTCGCCTTGCCATGCCGCGGCGGCCCCGGTCTCCGAGCCTCGCCAGGAAGGAACCAGGCCGTTGCGATGGTCCGCGAGGGCGGCCCCCGACAACTCGCCTTCGGGACACAGCCTCACGATCCAACGGACTACTGCCATATTGCCCAGCCGCGCGCCGGGCGGGATCATCTGTAGGTATTTTATTTATAGATGTTTACGCGCCATCGAGCTGCGGAGATTGCTCTTCTCAACCGAGTCGGCCCCCTGTCCGATACATGGAATGGGGCATGTCGTGCCGTGCTTCGGGAACAGGGCGACCATGAGCCAAACCACACTGGATCCCCTTCGAGACGCCATCGCGCGAAACTGCGCCGCCGTTCTTTCGATGCCAACCGCAGGCATGCTGCGACATCATCGCACCCGGCTGCTTGCCGACGAAACCTCCGGCTTCTGGATCGAGTCCATTGCCAACGAATCGAACCTCATTGACCAGTTGATCGATAGCGGGGCCCGGGTCGGCGTCGCCTTCCGAACTCAGACCACCAAGGTGCTCCTTGCCACGTCGATTCTCTGCCGCGAGCCGGCCTATCAGGTTAATCGCGACCTGAAGGTCGAAGCGCTGCTTCTGGCCTATCCCAATGAGATCAAGTCGGTCCAGCGCCGCGCCAATTACCGGGTGGCAATCCCGGCCGAAGGCGACCTGATGGTGCAGGTCTGGCGCATTCCCGAACACCATGTCCTGCGCGATAAGCCATCGGCCACACTCCTCCTGCCGGTCCGCCTGCGCGACTTGAGCACCGGAGGAATGGGCGTCTTCATACCGCCGAAGGATGGGGAACCCGTCAAATTAGCGGCCGACCAGCGATTGCGAATTGCGATCACGCGGCAGGATGATCAAGTGCTGGTGGAGGGTCGCACCCGGCACATGCAACTCACCCCCGATCGATCCTTGCGGCTGGGCATTCAGTTCAAGAAGCTGGAAGACAACCTGGAAGGCCGCCAGACTCTCGCCAAGCTGACGCATGTCGTCGGCCAGCTCCACCGAGAGGAAGTGCGGCGCATGCGACTGGGGTTGTAAGCCCTGCCTGTAAATCCGTTTATGCCGTGAATCCGCCCACGCTTACAGTGTCGCTTCCTGCTGGATGACGATGTTGTAGACCTCTTCCGCCGTCTGGGCCCCCGCCAGAAGCTGGCGGAACTTGTCGATGGTCATCAGCCGGCTGATGCGAGCCAGGGCGTGAATGTGCGGTCCGGTCTTGTCAGGGGGGGAACTCAGCAGCCATATCCAAGTGACGGGCCGGCCGTCAATTGCCTGGAAGTCGATGGGTGTACTGGCTTTACCGACAGCCATCACCAGATGATCCGTGCCCTTGCATTTGCCGTGGGGGATCGCCAGACCGTTGCCGATTCCGGTGGTCCGGGTGCTTTCCCGTTCGAGCACCGAGTCCAGGACAAGCTTCGGATCGCCGACATCTCCGTTGGCCGCCAGAAGGTCCACCAACTCCCGGATGGCGTCGGTCTTGGTCGTCGCCTCCAGTCCAAGCTTGACGTTCTGCGGTTTGAGCATCTCCGACAAACGCATGGTGCAACACTCCGGCTCAAATCAGCTCGGTCCCAACGGGCCCGAGCATGGCATAAAACGCTTGATCGTATCGCGACTTGCCCCAGCCCGCAAATCCCGCAAAAACCATCCGCCTGCCGGGGTCATGGGAGACGGATGACTTCAGGCAACCTCGTGGTCAGCGCTCTCCGACGCCGGCACCTCTTCTTCGTGCGGCGGCAGATGCCTCGCCCGGATGATCGACGCCACAACGCCGATCGCGAGAATCAGCGCGATCAGCCCCAGCAGGTAGAACATGATGCTCGGGCCGAAGGCGTGCTTCAGCCAGTCGGCCAGCAGCATCTTCGCGCCCACCAGGGCCAGGATCACCGCCAGCGACAGCTTCAGGTAATAGAACTTGTCCATGATGCCCGCCAGGGCGAAGTACAGCGCCCGCAGGCCTAGGATGGCGAAGACATTGCTCGTGAACACCAGAAACGGATCGCCGGTTATGGCGAAAATCGCCGGAATCGAATCCACCGCGAAGATCAGGTCCGTGGTCTCCACGACGATCAACGCCAGCGCCAGCGGCGTCAGCATGTGTCGCCCCCCGACCTTCACGAGGAAATGCCTGTCGTGGAACTCCGGCGTGATCGGGAAGATGCGCCGGGCCAGGCGCACCGCCGCATTGTTCGTTGGATCCGGTTCGTCCTTCGAGAAGACCATCTTGAGCGCCGTCAGGATCAGGAACGCGCCGAGCAAGTACAGCACCCAGTGAAACCGGGCGATCAGCAGCGACCCGCCCCCGATCATGGCGCCGCGCATCATCAGCGCGCCCAGGATGCCCCAGTACAGCACACGGTGCTGATACTTCGCCGCCACGCCGAAATAGGAAAACACCAGGGCAATCACGAAGATGTTGTCCACGCTCAGCGACTTCTCCAGCACGTAGCCGGTGAAGTATTTCACCGCCGCCCTGTGGCCGTTGTTCGGGACCCCATCGATCACGTCCGGGCGCAGGCCCAGCCCGGCCCAGTGATTCTCATAGGCGAAGTAAATAAACACGATGAACGCCAGCGCCAGCGCGATCCAGAACGCGCTCAGCATCAACGCCTCGCGCACGCGCACCACGTGCGACCTGCGGTGGAAGACCCCCAGGTCCAGCGCCAGCAGCAACAGCACAAGAACAATGAACCCGATCCACAGAAACATCGCGGACATAATCCGAATCCTTCGGGCCGCTGTCTTACTTCAGCATCCCCGCCTGCTTGGCATAGTCGAAAATCCCGCCGGCCTCAATGATCGGCAGCACATCGCCCAATGGCTGGAGTTCGTAGCGTTCGTTGCGGGTCTTGTTCATGACGACCTGCCCGCCCAGATCCACCTCGAGCTCGTCGCCGGTCCGGATCTTCTCGACCAGGCGTTGCGTCGACTCAAACGGGATCACATACCCGCCATTCACCGAGTTGCGGAAGAAGATGCGGGCGTAGAACTCGGCAATGACGCATTTCACACCGGCCTCCGCCAGCGCCAGCGGGGCATGCTCCCGAGACGATCCGCAGCCGAAGTTCTTCCCGCCGATCACGATGGCGTACTCGCTCTGGAAACGCCCTTCGGGCACGAACCTCATGTTGCCTGCGGGCAGGCCCGACTGGGCCTCCGGAACGCCCGACAGCGCATACATGCCGAAATACCTGCGCTCGTTGGGATCGGCCGGGTTATACGACAGAAACTGGGCCGGAATGATCTGGTCGGTGTCGATATTGTCGCCCAGCACAAACGCCTTGCCGGTGATGACAGTCTGCATAGCGGTCCCTTTCTTCCACAAAGAGGGATAATGATAAGCGCCAGGGGACTGGTGACAAGATCGATTCAGTGAGTTGCGTGGAGTTGCGCCGCGACAAGCCAGACGCCTCATACATCCACGTCCGCCGCACGATGCCTGGCGATGGCGGTCACGAACATGTCGCCGGCAAGCTGCCGGGGGTTCCATGAGTCCCAGAAGATGATGCGCTGGCGGTCGCCGGTGATGGCAATGACCAGGTCCCTCGCCGCCGCTACGCCGCGAAGCCCTTCGTAGGGGCTCACGTATTGCGTAACCAGGTCATCATCCAGGCCCACGCATGCGACACTACCCTCTTCCGTCGCCAGCAGCAGGCGGGCGCTCCCCAGCCAGGGCAGCAGCGCCGCCGCGGCAACATCGCCGCTGCGCCGATCCTGCGACACGATCTCCAGCGAATGGGCATCCCGGATCTGCACAACACCGTTCTTCAGAACCACCAACAGCCGGTGCTGCTCCGGCAGAATGGCGATGATCTCCTGGCCGACGTCGGCATGGGGCACAGCGGCCAGGGTCGCACCTCCGCCGGACTTCGCCAGCAGCATCAACCGGTCATTCGTACTGAAGACCAGCCGTTGTTGATCCAGCGACTGGATGTTCCGAGCGGCGGTGGCGTTCATGTCCGCCGGGCGCAAGGCAAACGCCGGCGAACGGGTCTCTCCGGACTTCCACCCGACAATGCCCGCCTCGCTGTGGCTGGCCCAGACGCCCTCGTTCCAGAGCACCGCCCGGCTGAACCCAAGCTGGGACGTGACGGCCAGATCAGCGTAGGCAATCGCCTCGGCCGGGCATGCCGGATCCAGGTGATAGACGCCGCCCCTCGCGCCGACCAGCAATCTGCCATCGCCCGCCGATTGCACGCTGCGCAGGGGCCCAAGCCCTGCCGGCAAGGCCAGCAACTCAGCCGAGGCCGGCCTTTGTTGAGGGTCGATCCGCAGCAGACTCGTTCCCGCAACAACCCAGATCGCCGCCGTCTTCGCCTGTTGGCCGGACGCCATCAACAGGCTCTGAAGCAACGCGCCCTGATCGCCCGGGGCGATCTGCCGCAACACCTGGCCCGCCGAGACCTCCGGGGTCGTGCGGCGAATCTCCTCAAAAGTCCGTAGAAGTTCGGCCGCACGCTGCATGTGCTCCAACTGTCCGGCGGCTCGCTGCTCGGCGAGGCTTCGCTGGAGGGCCTCGGCCCGCTGCCGTTGAAGTGTGGCGCTTCGCACCTCGACATGGAACGGCGAAAGGACTTCCAGACCGCATGTGAAGGCCAGTTTGTTGGCCGCCGTCTTCATCGCCGCCACCAGGTCGGCCTGCCCGCTTTCGGCCAGCAGGTCGTCAGCATGCTTCCGGCGACAGACCCCTTCCGCGGCGGCACGCAAGGCGGCGGCGAAATGGGCGACGACATCCGCGGCATCCAGCATGAAACGGTGCGACAGAAACGTCTCCTGGAGCAACCGTCGCTCAGCCTGGCTCGGCATCGGCCGCACACTGCACGAGAAGATGGCCTCTACGTCATGCCCATCCGCCGAGATCAATTCATCCATCGGCCACCGCATTCGCACCGGTTCAGGCCGCAACTCCAGCACACCCTCTTCCCGTCTTGCCAGTTGGCCATCGTGCAATGCCATAATGATCTCCCTGCTCGCCCGGCAATTGTAACGCCACCGACGCCGCACGGGGGATATAAAACGACTGGAAGATTCGACCGGCGACCGCACACATCCATCATGCCGGCCGCTCTTACGGCCCGCCGGCCGGCCGCAGAGTCAGGGTCAGCGTGGCCGGCCCGGCAAGCTGGCGAATCCTCTGATCCAACTCATTCGCCGTCCTCAAAGCCCGTTCCAGCGGCTCGCCCTTGCCCATGCCGGGGCGCTTGTGGCCGATGTCCGTCAGATAGGCATCCGATACCAGCCGCTGGCGCGACGCAACCAGCTTCAGCAACTCCGCGCTGCGCTGGTTGGTTGACAGCCCGGGAAGACTCGCCAGGTTGATTCCCCTGGCCAGTTCCTTCCCGGTGGTCGAGCCAACGACCTTGCCCGCCTCGACAACCTCGTACTTGCGGTTGGTCAGCGCCTCCAGCTTCGGATTCACCAGGCCGGTGATCGTCAGCCGATGCTGGTTCAGGCGATCGACAATCCGCTCCTGCTCCACCGCCTTGGCATCCCATGCCCGGTCCATCGGCATGGGCAGGCGCGTCTGCCATGTAAACTCAATGACATGGTCGGCCATGGTGATGTCCTTCGCCCGGGTGGAGGAGCCCTTGGCACCCTTGAACTGGATCACGCACGAATCGACCTCCGCCGGCATGCCCAACCGCAGGAGCAGTTCCTGCGCCATCAGCCAGTGGCCGAAAGCGTTCGTGTGCACGCCGTCGCCAGCCAGGATGTAGCCCGGCTCGGTCTTGCGGCGCTCGGCAATGTGCCGGCTTATCGGGCCGTGGAAATCGATCGTGCTCCAGCCGCGGTCACGCTGGGTGATGATCCACTGGCTGTAGCGATCGAGAACCTGGTCATAGTTCTCATAGGGTCCATCGGCGCCATCGGGCGACGTCCTGCCCTTCAGCGGCAGCGGGTCGAACGGCGGCGGCGTGAGGATGATCACCTGGCTCTTGGGCGGTCGGGTCTTGCTGACAAACGTGTTCAGCCCATCCTGATAGGCCTTGAACCGCTCATCGCTCAGCGGCATGTAGATGCCATCGTTCATGCCGTAGCAGGCGAAGGCCAAATCGGGCTTCGTTTTCTCCAGGGCGCGATCCAGACGCTCCAGCAGGCCCGGCCGGGGGAAGCCATGCTGCATGTGGCTGGGCTCGGAAAGCCCCGAGATGGTTTCGCTGGGCAGCCCCACGTTGATGATGGTGTATTGCCGGTCCGGGAAGCGCGTCAGCAGGTAGGACTCAAAATAGGCGATGTACTGGCCGCTGTAGGTGATGCTGTCGCCGAAAAAGACGATCCGGCGGATGCCCTTCAACGCGGCCGGCTCAGGCGCGGCGGCTCGCCTCTCGGCGGCCAGGCCGATCGAGCAGAAGGCCACCGCACACACCAGCCACGCACAGATAGATCGAAACCTCACGCCCAGCTCCTTCCTATTTCTTTCGAACGACCACGCTGTGGATCAGCAGGTCAGCGCCGAAGTTCACCAGGCGGAAGTCGGCCGTGCCGTTCTGCCGGTGGGCGAAGCGCGCCTGCGGCAGCTCCCACGTCAGCTCGACCCACCTGCCGGACCCCGCCAGCTTGTGGGCCGCCGCCGCCGTGTACGCGCCCTGGTGCGGGTCGCCTTCCTTTCGGAGATGCGAGTCATACTCCATGCCGATCGTGCCCTGGGAGTCGAGGATGGATGCGGTGACCATCACCGTGCCGCCTGACTTCTGGCGAAGCTGGCCGCAGAACGCATCATCGGCCTCGAAGTACAGATACCGCGTCTTGCCCTGCGCCTGCTGCCGAATCGCCGGCCTGCCTGCGTGATCGACCGCGGCGAACGGGCCATCGTCGATGCTGATTGCCGCCAGGCCATCCCGCTTCAAAGGCGAGATGAACGAAACCTGATCTCTTCTACGATCTGCCGCTCTTCCGCCCGCCTTGACCTGTTCTTGAGCCTTGAGCAGCAGGAAGAACGTGTAGGGATCGACAAACTGAATCCGTTCCGCCCTGGCCAGCTCGACAGCGCGATCCATCGTCTGGCGATGCCACGTGGGGCTCTTGAGGATCGTGCGGATGGGCGCGAACTTCGGCAGGTTGACGCCCGCCATGTTGGCGATCGTCGAACCGGCCCTCTTCGGGTCGCCATCCAGATCCATCTTCATGGTGATGAACGGCATCTGGCCGCGGTGCAGCCCTTGCGGCGAAGGCAGGCGCTGGCCGACGACGCCATCCGGGCTGAACTTCGCGTAGGCATCGAGCCCGCGCTGGCCCATCTCCGGCGAATGACCGTCGATGATGAACCCTGTGATGCTGATGTCGTATCGCCTGTAGTACTCGGCGTTGTGCTTCACCCAAGCATCCAGGCCATCCGGCAAGCCGGAATCGCGATTCTCCTTCAACAGCATGCCCGGGTTGAGATAGCCCGCGCCGCAGTCGCCGGCGATGAACCAGTCGTTGGGCGATGCATTGCGGCGGACGAAATCCATCACGTGCGGCGCGCGCCGGTCGAGGTTCGGGTTGAACGCCCAGCCGCAGGGGATCGTCGCCCGCGCCGGATCCTTCCACCAGAGCGGCACGTGCCGGCTCAGCCACGCGGCCGAGTCATAGTCACCCATGTAGAACAGCACGAACAGCCTCGGCGCGACCGAACCATCCGGCTGAATCAAACCGCCCTTCTTCAAATCCTCCATCGTCGGCTTCTTCTGGGCATACCGCTCTCGCAGCGGGTGGTGCTGATGGAACGATGCGTTGGCCATCCCCGACAGTCCGATCGCATCCGCATCCATGACACCGTTGTAACTCGAGATGAGCTTGGCATATTTCCACTCCGAATCCACGCCGCCGTGCTTGCCGCCGGCCTGGCCGTGGTCGGTGTACTTGAACGCCCAGGGCACGAACCCGCCGATGTGGATGATCCTGCCGCCAGCGCGCTCGTACATGCCCGCCATGAGCTTCCGAAGCGTCACCACATCGGTCCCCGGCTTCTGGCCCGGGTCGTCAACCGGGCTTTCTTCCTCCCACATGCCCAGGTCAAAGAAGAACGCTCGCTGCGAGATGAAGAAGTCGTGGTTCGTGAGAGTGACATTCTCCAGCGAAGCAGCGCGGGGGTTCTTGAGCCAATGGGCATCGATGTAGTAAGCCATGTACTCCCGGCTGCATCGCCCGCTGTCGATGTACCGGCGCTTGGCCCAGAGATACGCATCGTTCTTGGCGCTGCCCGTCGAAGGCTCATCCGTGCCGGGAATCTTGCCCTGCCCGGTGAACATCGGCCCGCCATCCTTGTCCATCAGCCGCACGACATCCCGGATGCCCAGGTCCATCGCCAGGACTTTCTGGCATATCGAATCGGGCGCCTCATCAAACCTCAGGCAGAGGCGGTCCTCGATGCCCGCGATGGTGCTGGCCAGGTTCGATGTCGCCGGCACGCGCTCGTCATAGATGACGATCCCCCTCATCTGCCGCCTGAAGAGCATCAACAGCGCATCGAGCGACTGGACCTGAACGACCTCCGCCCCGGCCAGCCAGTTGCCCCGCCGCCGCAGTTCGGTGAACCAGAAATCATCCGTATCCTTCATGAACCGCACGAACAGCCGCGGCTGGTCGCGGTTGACGATGCCCTGGAGGCTCGCCACAAGGTGCATCGTGTCCCATGCCATCCTCGCCTGATCCGGCTTGCCGATGTCCAGGCCATGCATCGAGGTCATGTCAAGAACATAGACCCGCCTCGGCCGCTCCCCTTCGCCCGCTGCACAGACCGACGCCATCACCGCGCACGCCAGAACCATCCAGTTCAATCGCATCCTCTCACCTGCTTGTTACTCATCCAGGAAAAGCCCAATCGTTGAGATCACTGGGCACGCCAGCGCCTTCTCGATCGTCAGCCGCACGCGCTGGGCGGTAATCGGCTCGAACCGGTCCAGCTTCTTGTGGCCAATCGTCGTGCCCCTGGCGACCGGCTTCCATTCGCCGCCATCCAGGTACTCCAGCCTGTACTGCTCAACACGCTGTCCCAGCGCGATGTTCTCCTGGATGCGGAGGATGTTGAACTTCGTCGGCCGGCCCAGGTCGATCTCGATCGATGCGCTGGTGATGTTGTCATCCGTGGCCCAGTAGGTCTCGAACTTCCCGTCCAGTGCGCGACCGGGGGCATAGGCAGCCTCGTTGCCGCGAACGTTGCTGGCCGTCGCCTTTGCGCCCGCCGCCAGGTTGGTCTTGAATATCCGCTCCAGCCTGGTGTGGAATCCCGCCAGCGCTTTGGCGTCGGCCTCCGAAATCAGCCCATCCGTGTTCGGCGGTACGTTCAGCAGCAGCACGCTGTTCCGGCCCACGCTCTTGAAGTACAGATCCAGCAGGTTCTCCACCGAACGGACCTTGTCGTCTTCCTTCTTGTGCCAGAACCACCCAGGCCGGATCGACACATCCGACTCCCCCGGCCGCCACACCGAACCACCTCGGTCGCCATGCTGAAGGTACTTGATCGCATCCCGCACCCCATCGGCCGACTTGCCCGGGGCAACCCATATCTTCGGGTCCACCGTGGCCCAGCACGGATCGCCCGCGGTGCCACGCTCGTTGCCGATCCACCGCACATCCGGCCCGGCATCCGAGAACATTACCGCCCCGGGCTGCAAATCCCGCACTAGCGCATGCACCGCTGTCCAGTCATATTCCTGCCGCTTGCCATTCGGACCCTCGCCACAGGCGCCGTCGAACCAGACTTCCACCACATCTCCATACTGCGTCAGCAGTTCTGTGAGCTGGTTCCGATAATACTCGTTGTACTTGGGTGAATCACCGTAAGTCCTTTCGTGACGATCCCACGGAGAGAGATAGAGACCCAGTTTCAGCCCCTCGGCCTTGCACGCATCCGCCAGTTCCCGCACCACATCGCCCTTGCCGCCTTTCCAAGGGCTGCTCTTCACGGAATGATCCGTATACTTGCTCGGCCAAAGGCAGAATCCATCGTGATGCTTGGCGGTCAGGATGACCGTCTTGAAACCGTTCTCCCTGGCAATCCGAGCCCACTGTCGGGCATCCAGCTTTGTCGGGTTGAAGATGGAGGGGCTTTCTGTGCCTTCCCCCCATTCCCGATCGGTGAAGGTGTTGACGCCAAAGTGCAGGAACATCGCCAGTTCCGCGCGATGCCACGCCAGTTGCGCCGGGGTTGGCACCGCCCCGAACATCGCCGGCGGCTCCGCCTTCGACGCACAGCCCGCCACCATCAGCCACATCGCCGCCACAAATACCATCTTGCGAGGTGCCATATTCGATCTCCTTGGTGCCCGCATCATGCCACAGTCGCCAGGAGGAAGAAAGCCGCTCGAGCTCTGGCATCGGTGACGTGACACCTTTACAATACCCCTGCTGCTCGGGCGCGCTTCGGCGGAATCTGCCGATTTGCGCAACCCTCCAGAGAAGAACGGGCGATTCGGGACGTTGCGTACTTCTCCAAGGACGGAACGTTTTGCTTAAGTTGCGCCCCTTGCGGGCAATAAGTCGCCGCCGCGAACGTTTTATGAAAACAATGATTGTGGGATGCAACCGGGCTTACAGAGTGTGGAATGCCACCCGCATCGCTCTTGCGGTGGTGGCGGTCGCAGCCATCTTCGCCGGCTGTCGCTCTCCTGCGCAGCACCGTAAGGATGCTGACGAAACCGCCGCCAAGATCATCTCCGAAAAGCAGAAGCAGGCGTTCGGAAAAACCGAACCGTTCACCGTTGAAGTGCCCGCGGACACCCTGCGGCGCAGGTTGTTGTTGGAACAGAACTTGCCCTACGCCAGCCCCGCTTCTCTCGGTGTGCGCGACCTCCAGCCCATTAAACATTGGCCCAAAGGCACTTACCCACCCGCAACCCAGCCCGCCACCCAGCCTGCCGTGCCGACCACTCAGCCGGTCCGCCTGACGCTCGTTGAAGCCCTTGCTGTCGGCGCACGCAGCAGCCGCGAGTATCAGGATTATAAAGACGGCGTATTCGAATCCGCTCTCGCGTTGGATCTTGAGCGTGACGAATTCCGCAACTCCTGGGCCGGCATCATGTCCGGTGAACTGTCGGCCGACCATGGCGGCGACGACACTGTAACCGGTGTTACAGGAAGCCCTTCCGTCAGCCTGTCCCGCCGCTTCAAGAATGGCCTGACGATTACCCAGCGGCTGTCCCTCGACCTCGTCCGGCTGCTGTCGCCTGACCAGGGCTCCACGCTGGGCATCCTGGGAGATTTCACCGCTTCGCTGCCCCTGCTTCGCGGCGCTGGCGAGCACATCGTCACCGAACCGCTCACCCAGGCCGAACGTAACGTCGTCTATCAGCTCCATAGGTTCGAGGATTTCAAACGGAGCTTCGCCGTACAGATCGCCCGCCAGTACCTGACGGTGCTTCAGCAACTCGATGCCGCGGCCAATGCCGAAGACAACTACGAGAACGTCGTCCGATCGACGCGGCGCGCACGTCGGCTGGCCGACTCCGGCCGGCTGGAGGAAGGCGAGGTCGATCAGGCGATCCAGCAGGAGTTGCGAGCCAGGGAGCGTTGGATTTCCGCCAGAGAGTCCTATGGCAGGGTTCTTGATAACTTCAAAATGATTCTAGGTTTGCCGACAGACGCTTTGATCGAGCTCGATCGCCAGGAGCTGGGACGTATGGCCGAAGCCGCCAAGCAGGTGCTTGAAGCGGCCAAGCCCGACAGCGGCACGGATGATGTGCCACCGGCCGACGCGCCGGTCACGCTTGTTCCGCCGACCCGTGATGATGGCGGGCAATACGAGCTTCCGGAAGAACAGGCCGTCGAAATCGCCCTGAAACACCGGTTGGACCTCCGCACATCAATCGGACAGGTATATGATGCACAGAGGAAGGTCGTGGTCGCCGCGGACGCGCTGGGGATGGGCCTGGACCTGCAATTCAGGGCCAGTGCCGGCGAAGGACGCGGCCTCGGGTCGGCCGGGCAGCCCAGCGGGCGGCTCCGGCCGGATCGCGGCTTCTATGCGGCTGCGGTGGATTTGGACCTGCCCCTGGAGCGAACCGCGCAGCGAAACTCCTATCGGGCGAGCCTGCTCAACCTCGAACAGGCGATTCGCTCCGAGCAGGAGCTCGAGGATCGGATCAAGCTCGACATTCGCGACGGTCTGCGGAATCTGCTCCTGAACCGAGAAGGCCTGACCATCCAGTCCCAGGCGGTTCGAGTGGCGGAGCGGCGGGTGCGAGGCGCTTCGCTGCTGCTGGAGGCCGGGCGTGTGGAGATGCGCGATCTGCTGGAAGCCCAGGAAGCCCTGGTTTCGGCGCAGAACGCATTTACGGCGGCCCTGATTGACTATCGAGTCGCGGAACTGACGCTGCAGCAGGACATGGGGGTGCTGGAAGTGAACGAGGAAGGCCTATGGCGCGAGTACAATCCCAATCAGCCGTTGAACTGACCGGCAGGCCCCCCCTGGCCAAGCGTGGATCAAAGCGCGCGTGGATATGGTCCGGCGTGGTCGTGGCCGTGCTCGCCGCGTCCACGGTGGGCGTCTATGCCTGGAACCGGTCCCGCACGGCCAGCGGCTTTGAGAACGTGCCCACATTCGTCGTTCGGCGTGGGCCGCTGATCATCGACGTCAAGGAAAAGGGCACGATCCGGGCGCGGCAGCAGGAAGTCATCAAGTGCGAGGTCGAGGGCTCGACCACGGTGATCACCATCGTGCCCGAGGGAACCCACGTGCAGAAGGGCGATCTGCTGATCGAGCTGGATGGCAGCAAGATGGCCGACTTGGTGGTGGACAAGCAGATCATCGTCGAGAACGCCCATGCCGCCCTGATTCGCGCTACTGAGAATCTCGCCGTGGCCAAGAACCAGGCGGAATCCGACGTCTCCAAGGCCGAGCTGGACTTCCAGTTTGCCAAGGAGGATCTCGAAAAGTACATCAAGGGCGATTTCCCCAACGAGCTGAAGACCGCCAATTCCAAGATCATGCTCGCCAAGGAGGATCTGGAGCGAGCCACCAACAAGCTCGACTGGTCCAAGCGGCTGTACGAGGAGAAATACCTCTCGACGACCGAGCTTCAGGCGGACCAGTTCGCCCACAACAAGAGCAAGTCCGATCTTGAGTTGGCGGAGGCCAACCTGAACCTGCTGAAGGAATTCACCTATAGGCGCAAGGTCGCGGAGCTGGAAAGCGCCGTCAAGCAGTTGGACCTGGCGCTGGACCGCGTCAAACGGAAAGCGTCGGCCGACGTCGTCCAGGCCGAGGCGGACCTGAGGGCCAAGACCAGCGAGCACGAGCGCCAGGTGTCGCAGCTCGAGAAGCTCAAGAAGCAGGTTGAGAAGACCCGAATTGAAGCCCCCATGGATGGGCTGGTGGTCTACGCAACCAGCAACCAGTCGGGGTTCGGGCGGTCCAGCCTCGAACCGCTGGCGCAGGGCGTCACGGTCCGCGAACGCCAGGACCTGATCTACCTGCCAACGACGTCCAGCATGATGGCGGAGCTGCGAATCCCCGAATCCAGCCTTGAGAAGGTGCGCCCGGGATTGCGCGTGCGCATCCGGGTGGAGGCGATGCCGGGCGAGGAGTTCACCGGAACGGTCGTGAGCATCTCGCCGATGCCCGACAGCCAGATGAGCTGGATGAACCCGGACCTGAAGGTCTATCCCACCATCATTCATATCGACGGCGATGGCAGCATGATGCGCACGGGCATGACCTGCCAGGCGCAGATCATCGTGGACTACTATGAGGACTGCCTCTATGTGCCGGTCCAGGCCGTGGTTCGCGTGAAAGGCCAGCCTGTCGTTCACGTCATCAAGGGCAAGCAGAGCGAGCAGCGCCCGGTGACGCTGGGCTTGGACAACAACCAGTTCGCGCGCGTGCTGTCGGGGCTGGAAGTAGGTGAGGTCGTGATGCTCACGCCCCCGCTGGACCAGTCTGCCGTCGAGAACGACGAGCAGGGCGAGGGCAACCTGCCCACCTCCCGCCCCGCCGAGCTTATGCCCGTCGCCCCTCCCAACGGGACCGCGCCCACCACGATGCCCGCCGGCCAGCGCCGGACGGGCGTCGATTTCCGCAGCATGAACGAGGAGCAGCGCGCCGAGTTGCGCAAGAAGCTGGAGGCCATGACGCCCGAAGAGCGGCAGAAGTACATGCAGGAAATGGGCTTCGGCCAGGGCCGCGGCCCGCGCGGCGACGGTTCCGGCGGCGGCCGAACCCCGCGCGGCGAGGGTGGAATGCGTGGCGGCAGGCCGGGGGCGCCGGCCGGAGGCGATGGGCAATGAGCAGTTCCGCCATGATGCCCGAAATCGATGCGCTTCAGCGCCGCAATGTGGTGGAACTCCAAGACGTGGTCAAGTACTACGAGCTCGGGACGCAGCAGGTCCGCGCCCTACGCGGCGTAACCCTGTCGCTTGCCCGCGGCAGCTTCTGGGCGCTGATGGGCCCGAGCGGCTCCGGCAAGAGCACCTTGCTGAACCTGCTGGGCTGCCTCGACCGCCCCACCGCCGGCCAGTACCTCCTGGAAGGCGAAGATGTTCATCTGCTCAGCGATGACGCGCTCAGCGAATTGCGGCTGCGGCACCTGGGCTTCATTTTCCAGAGCTTCAACCTCATCCCCCAGCTCACCGTCCGCGAGAACATCGAACTGCCCCTGTTCTATCTGGGCTGGGAGGCCCATACCTCCGCCCAGCGGGCCGAGGAGCTGGCCGCCAAGGTCGGGCTGGAGGAGCGGCTGAACCACCGGCCGATGGAGCTGTCCGGCGGCCAGCAGCAGCGCGTCGCCATCGCCCGGGCGCTGGCGAACGATCCGGCCATCCTGCTGGCCGACGAGCCCACGGGCAATCTCGACAGCGCCACCGGCGACCAGATCATGAACCTGCTCTGCGAGCTCAACGGGCTGGGCAAGACCATCATCATGGTGACCCACGAGCCCGACATCGCCCAGTACGCCAGCAGCCGCCTGCACATGCGCGACGGGCTGATCGATCGCATCGAAGGAGACGATTGAATGCGCATCACGCGGCACATCCGCCTGGGCATCAAGAACCTGATGCTGCACGGCCTGCGGTCGCTGCTCACGACGCTGGGCGTGGTATTCGGCGTCGCCAGCGTCGTCGCGATGCTCTCCGTCGGCGAGGGCGCCAGCAAGCAAGCCATGGACCAG
Organism: uncultured Tepidisphaeraceae bacterium; assembly: GCA_964570205.1. Taxonomy (GTDB): domain Bacteria; phylum Planctomycetota; class Phycisphaerae; order Tepidisphaerales; family Tepidisphaeraceae; genus CAZMXI01. The sequence continues at coordinate 2,694 of CAZMXI010000095.1, read as the reverse complement.
ATCAAGCGGCTGGGAAGCAACAACATCCTCATCGCCGCCATCAAGCCGCAGGATGAATCGGTCCTGACTACGCGCCGCGGGCCCACGCTCGCGGTGTACGGGCTGCTCTACGAGGATGAGAATCGGATTCGCTCCACGCTCCCGGGGGTTGCCGCCACCGTGCCTGTCAAGAGCTTCCGCAAGGAAGCCTGCTTCCGCGACCAGAAGACCGACCTGCGCATCGTCGGCACCACCGCCGAGTGGTTCCAACTCGTCCAGCGACCCTTGCTCACCGGGCGCGTCCTGGGCCCCAGTGACTTCGCCGACAAATCCAATGTCTGCGTCATGACCGAGCAGGGCGTCCGCAAGCTACTGGCCACCGAGGCGATCCTCGGCCAGTCCATCCGCATCGGCGCCCATTATTATGATGTCGTCGGCGTCGTCCGCAGCGAGAGCATGCAGGGCAGCGATTATCAGACCCCCGACAAGGATGTCGACGCCTACGTGCCCCTGAACGTCGTCCGCGAACGCTACGGCGACATCGATGTCCAGATCAGCGCCGGCAACATGCAGCGCGAGCAGGTTGAGCTGCACGCCATCATCGTCCAGGCCAAGACCACCAATGACGTCGAGCCCCTTGCCGCGGCCATCAAGGGCATGCTCGAGCGCTTCCACAAGAAGGTGGACTACAAGATCGAAGTCCCCCTGACCCTCCTCCGCCAGGCCGAGGCCACCAAGCGCACTTTCAACATTGTTCTCGGCGCCATCGCCGGCATCTCCCTGCTCGTCGGCGGCATCGGCATCATGAACATCATGCTGGCCAGCGTCACCGAACGGACCCGCGAGATCGGCGTCCGCCGGGCCATCGGCGCCAAGCGCCGACAGATTGTGGGCCAATTCCTCATCGAAACCGTCGTCCTCTCCACGGTCGGCGGCATCATCGGCATGCTCATCGGCATCGCAATCCCTTACGCCATCGAGTACTTCGCCGGCATGAAGACGGTCATCGCCGGCTACAGCCTGATCCTCTCCGTCGGCATTTCCATGGGCATCGGCATCATCTTCGGCCTGTATCCCGCCTACAGGGCCGCCAACCTCGATCCCATCGTCGCCCTGCGCCACGAGTAGGCAAATCGTACGGCGCATGCCCTCGCCGGCGCCGCCTTTCAGGTTACAATGCCGGGCGATGCACGTCCCGATCGACCTGGAGCCGGAAGTCCTCGTCGAGGCCTACTGCCGCGGCGTGTTTCCCATGACCGATCCGGACGGCCAGATCCGCTGGTACACGGCCGACCCCCGCGGCATCATCCCGCTCGATGCCTTTCACATTCCCGGCAGCCTGGCGCAATTGATGCGCAGTCCGAAGTTGCCTTTTGAGCTGCACATCAACCGCGACTTTGAATCCACCATGCGCGAGTGCATGGCCTGCCGCGACAACACCTGGATCAGCGACGCCCTCATACGCGCCTATATGCGACTTCACAAACGGGGGCTGGCCCACAGCGTCGAGGTCTGGAAGGAAGGCCGACTCGCCGGCGGCCTTTACGGCGTCGCCATCGGCGGCGCTTTCTTCGGCGAAAGCATGTTCCACCGCGAGCGCGACGCCAGCAAGGTCGCCCTCGTCCACCTCGTCAACCGCTTGCGACAACGCGGATTCGTACTGCTCGACTGCCAGGCCAAGACCCCCCATCTCGCCCGCTTCGGCTGCATTGAAATCCCCGCCCGCCAGTACCTGGCCCGCCTGCAAAAGGCCATCCGGCTGGAGTGCGCTTTTCTCTGACAAACCCGCCCCGGCGGGAATTGCCCCGCAAATCGGCTGAAGTTGCGCGACTTTGATTTGCTTCCCCAGCCTAATCTCTGTATTTTAACAGCAACTGGGCAATGTTATCGGCCCTCGTGGGCCGAGGAATGGGGCTGTGCATATGTCCAGACCCGATGGAGCGGGTTGATGGTCCTGTCTTTTTAGGGTCGGTCCGGCGGATGCCGAACCCGACCTGCTCCTGAAGCGTCTGCACACGATTCGCCTCGACACCGGCCGGCACGACCGGCATCGCACCACCGGTGTCCAACGCGATCAGCTCGCACCCGGTAAAGGAGATTCGCCGTGATCTTCGACTCGTTCATGGGCCTGTTCAGCCTCGACATGGGAATCGACCTGGGCACCTGCAACACCCTCGTGTGCGTCAAAGGCCAGGGCATCGTCCTCAATGAGCCCAGCGTTGTCGCCGTCAAGCGGAACACCAACCGCGTGCTCCAGAACGGCAACGCGGTCGGCCTCGTCGCCAAGGAGATGCTCGGCAAGACACCCGGGTCCATTACCGCCATCCGCCCCATGAAGGACGGCGTCATCAGCGACTTCGAAGTCACCGAACGGATGCTCAGCTACTTCATTCGCAAGGTGCACGGCCGCGGCCGGCTGGTCAGCCCGCGCGTGGTCATTGCGGTGCCCAGCGGCATCACCGCCGTCGAGCGGCGGGCCGTGATCGACAGCGCCACCCACTTTCGCACCCTGACGGAGGATCCGGTGCAATTGCGGGCCTATTACAATCAACTGGTCAACGGCCTGCGGCGAGAAGAGATCACGTCTTTGTTGCTGAGTGAAGATTCGGGCCCGGACCTGGTGCGAGGAGATCGAGGGCGGTTGGCCTTTGTGGTCGATGCGGTCATGGTCTTGCGCTATGTGGAGATCGACAGTGTGATGCAGCGGGCCATCGC
>CAZMXI010000094.1:0-19221 GCA_964570205.1 uncultured Tepidisphaeraceae bacterium | reverse complement strand
TGTCGCTGCTCCGTGTGAAGACCGGTGAAATCGCCATCTTCTATCTGCGAAAGAACTCGCTGCGGGACTGCCGGCCGGTATTGCGGCTGTCGCGAGATGAAGCGCAGACCTGGAGCGATCCGATCGAGTGCGTCGCGGATGAGGTGGGTTACTACGTCCTGAACAACAACCGCGTCATCCAACTTGCCAGCGGACGGCTGGTGATGCCCACATCGCTGCACGGCTTCGTGGGCGGCGGACTGCAGCCCGGTAAGGTCGTGGTCTACCTGTCCGACGACAACGGAAAGACCTGGCGTCGCGGTCATACGGTTCTGGACAGAGGCGAGGATGGATCGCGCATCAATCTGATGGAGCCGGGCGTGGTGGAAACTGCCGCCGAACGGTTGCTGATGCTGATTCGCACGAAACTGGGTTGTCAGTACCAGAGCGAATCAACCGATCAGGGCGAAACATGGTCTGCGCCGAAGCCGACAGGCCTGTGGTCGCCTGAAGCGCCGGCAACCATCACGCGGATTCCGTCCACAGGCGATCTGCTGGTCGTCTGGAACGATCACGCCGGCCGGCCTGAGAGCTATCGCCGCTCGCAGCCGCCGATTCGCACGCCGCTGGCTGCCGCCGTGTCGCGCGATGGCGGAAAGACGTGGGAGAACAAACGGCTGATCGAGGACCTCTCGGGACACGGGTATTGCTACACGGCGATTGCGTTCGCGGGAGACCGCGTGCTGCTCGGCTACTGCGCGCACCGGTCATCGTACGGGTTGGAGACGACCCGGATCAGTTCCTTCCCGGTGCGGGACCTGTACCGGTGAAGCGCGCTACCGCAGCGGGTTGATGACCATGCCGGTGGCCAGCTTCGGGTAGAAGAAGGTGCTCTTCTGGGGCATGACCTCTCCGCGTTTGCCGAGGTGCTCCAGAGCCTGCAAGGGAGTGGATTGCAGGAGCAGAGCGATCTGGTATCGCTGGCCGTCGGTCTGCGGGGCCACTTCATCTGGGTCGGCGGTGTAGCCTCGCACGATTTCGCGTCCGCCCGCGAAACGTGGCTGCAGAATCTGCTCAATGAGGTAGTGCTGGAGGATCGCTACGTCGAGATTCCGCCATGCCTCGGATTGCTCGGGCTGGAGATTGTGCAGGACATCCTCATCCCGCATGCGAAGCTCGTAAAGCTTGCGGGTAGCGCCGTCGAACAGGCCGAACGTGTGGGGAGGCTGCTTGGGAAGCACATCGCGAAGGTACCGGTCGGGGGATTGGCCGGGCAGTTCGGTGGCGTCAAAATGGTCGCGAATGGCGAACAGGAACATGTCGGCATCCCACGCCGGGAGCCCTCCAAGGAGGCGGTGGGTGGGGTGGATGAGCAGGCCGTCATCCTGCATGCTGATCAGCACGAACAGGCACCAGTTGGCGGGGTGAGCGTCGGGGAGATGGCCGCCGTGCCGCTGGATCACTTCGGCCTGGTACTGCAGGGCGGTGGTGTAACGGTGATGGCCATCGGCGATGTAGACGGGCTTGGTGGCCAGCAGGTCGATGACCTGGTTTTCGATTTCGGCATCGGGCATGGACCAAAGGTCATTGCGGACATCATCCAGCGTGCCGGTGTGCTCGGGGCGGCCAAGGTTGTGGTAGAGCAGGCTTGCGACCTGGTTATTGGGATCGCTGTAAAGCCCGAAAATCGGTGAAAGCTGCACACCTGTAGCGCGCATGAGCTTGAGGCGGTCCTCGATGGGTCCTTTGTAGGTGCGCTCGTGGGGAATGATCTCCGTGCCAAAAGGGGCGAGCTTGACCAGGGCGAAGAAGCCGCGACGGCGATGGCTGCGGCCATGGTGCTCGTAGGTCTGGCAATATGGGTAAAGAGCCGGACGACGGTCCTGTTTGAATGTGCCATCCTTGAGCCAAGCGTTCAGGACGCCGGCGGCCTGTTCATAAACCGAATCCGGGCCAGCAGTTTTGGCTGGCAGGTGCGGCAGGTCGATGCCGACGATGTTATGGGGGTCGCGGCTGAGCAGTTCGGCTTTCTGGTGCTCGTTGAGCACATCGTAGGGGGGGGCGATGACCTTGGAGAGATCCAGGTTCGGCCGGCGGGCGTAGCGGATGGCGGCGAAGGGACGAATCGTTGCCATAGGGCGGAGAGAATACCGGGGGAGCGGGTCTGTTGCCAGTTGGGCGACAAGAAGGCCATGGGGCAATCGGGAATGAAATGACCTCAACGCGGAATCCGGCGGGCTGGCCAGACCGCCTTGTCGGTTGGCGCAACCCCGCGGGCGCTCGCTGAGAAGGCCCGGTCTTCCTATAATCCGGGCAGAATGAGCAGTTACACGCAGAGCATCCAGACCCTGATTAATGAACTCGCCCGATTGCCGGGAATCGGAGCGCGATCGGCCGAACGGATCGCATTTTTCCTGTTGAAGCAGAAGCCCGAGGAAGCGATGAAGCTGGCGGACGCGGTACGGGATGTGAAGACGCGCATCCGGCACTGCTCGGTCTGCTTCAACCTGACCGAGAACGATCCGTGCGACATCTGCTCGGACGCGGGTCGGGACCATGGCCTGGTGTGCGTGGTGGAGCAACCGAAGGATCTTCTGGCACTGGAGGCGACGGGGCTGTATCGGGGGGTATATCACGTGCTGCTGGGTCGGATTTCGCCGCTGGACGATGTGGCGCCCAAGGACCTGACGATCGACGCGCTGATGCAGCGGGCGGCATCAGGCGAGGTGAGGGAGGTGATCATGGGGACGAATCCGACGATGGAGGGGGACGGCACAGCGCTGCACGTGCAGGAGCGTCTGGCAGCGTATCCGAACGTCGGCGTAACGCGGCTGGCGAGGGGGTTGCCAGCGGGGAGCAGCATCGAGTATGCGAATCGGAACATCCTGGCGGACGCAATCAGCGGCAGACAGAAGATGTGATCAGCAGGGGGTGTCTGTCCTCTTGGCCAGAAGGAAGGTGCGATCGTCGCAGGAGAGCTGATCGCCCTGAAGCTGATCCAGGAGAGAAGTGAGCTGGTCAGCGAGCTGGCAGGCGGGCAGGTTGGGCGCGGAGCGGTAGAGATCCTGAAGACGGGCGGTGAGGGCGGCATGGCCGAGGCTGTCGCCCGATGACAAGCGCAGATCGATCAAGCCGTCGGTGTAGAGAACAAGCAACTCGCCGGGGGCGAGGGCATCTTCATCACAGGCGAATTCCGACTCGCAGACGCCCAGGGGCATGGTGGTGACGGTTCGAAGCTGCCGCATGCCGCCGTCGGAGGCGATGGCGATGGGAGGGTAATGGCCGGCGCTGACGCTGCGCGTCAGGCCCGTAGCGGGCTCAATGACCATTCCGAGCAAGGTGACGAAGGACTGCCCACCCAGGGTCTCACAGAGATGGTTGTTGAGGTGCGTCATCAGACTGGGCAGGGTGAGACCAGCGCGGACAGCGATGCGGACGGTGGTGTGAAGGCTGTGAGCGACGAGAGCCGCGGCGAGGCCTTTGCCGCAGACGTCAGCGCAGACGAGAAGATGGCGGTCCTGCTCGATCGGCAGAATGTCAATATAGTCGCCACCGACCCAGCGGCAGGGCTTGAAACCGATGGACCAGTCAAGGCCGGGGATGGGCTGGTTGCCGGGCAGCAGCCGGGTCTGAATCTGTCTCGCCTGCTGCAGTTCGCGTTCGATGGCGACATGGGCGGATTCCTGCTGCCGGGAGAGATGAGCGGATTCGGCCTGCTGATACTCGCGGACGGCGAGATTGGCCAGAGCGAGCCATTCTCCGGTGCCGTATTCAGGCGCGAGGATGATGTAGAGCAGGTCCATGGCTTGCTCGTCGACGCGAACGGGGCAGGCGATGGTGGCGAGCTTCATGACGTCGGGCGAGATGGATATCTCGGCCGAGACTTGATGGAAGGGGGCGTTGCCGGCGAGAACGGGCTCGGGCTTGCGGCGGATGGCTCGGAGGATGGTGCGGGAGATATAGGGATTCCACCCGTGCCAGCGCGGAGCCGACTGCACGGGGCAAAGGAGTTTGGGTTTCTCGTTGGACTCAGCGCGTTCGATGCGCAAAGCGAGGGCACAGCGTCCCTGAAATTCGGGGCGGACCATGAGGCGGGCGAGCTCGGCGAGGCGTTCCTCGGGCTTGGCGATGCGGAGAAGGGTCTGGCCGAATTCACTGATGATCGACAGGTGCGAAGCGGAAAGTCTGGGCGTTTCGACTTCGTGAAGGGTGGAAATCTCGGCAGCGGCTTCGGATACATCCAGGCCGCCGGAGCCGAGGGAATCATCGAGGGTAGCGGCTCTGGCGCCGGTGAGCGAGACGACCTTGAGGGTGAATTCGCCGATGCCGAGGGTGTCGCCAGGGCGGATGACGTGCTCGGGGACGAGCTGGCCGTTGACGCGGGTGCCGTTGCGGCTGCCAAGGTCGCGGATCCACCATCGGCGGTAGGGGTCGCAGTAGATTTCGGCATGTCTTCGTGAGACGGTGCCGCGGTCAAGGTGAATATGGGAGTCCGGAGATCGGCCGATGACCAGTTGCTGGCCCTCGAGCGCGCGGCGGACGAGGTTGCTCTCGGCGTCGGCAATCTCAATTTCGATGGTGTGGCGTTCGTTCATGAGATGCACCCGGTGGCTGGAACTATACGGGCGGAAAGGATGAACGCAATGGACCGGTGCAGCATTCGGTTGATGCTCAACGGGCGTCGGGGGCGACCTGATACCGCCAATTCCAGCGGCGGTTGGGCGCGCTGTCGCCGTTGACGCCGAACTCGACGACATCGTCAATTGTCTGAACATTGTCGGCCCAGTGGAAATCGAAGGCTGGCGCGCCGCTCGATTGCCCGACCAGGGATCGGGGAACGGAAATCTCCATGCCATTGCCGCTGACGCGGTACCTTGCCACGCCCACGGTCAGCCAGCCGCTCGGACGCCAGGTCTTCACCGTGGTGCGGTCATGATCGGGCACCTCCAGGTTGATCAGGCAATCGTAGCCGGACCAGCCGGTGCGGGCGTTTCGGTCGGAATCGATGTAGAGCAGCATCCAATGGCGGTCGGTGCGGGGCGTAACGGGTTTGAGCGTCTGGATAAAGAAGCACACGCTTGCATCGTCGTAGGCCGCCTTGGCGATCACGAAGTCATTTCGGCCGGTGGCGTTGCGGTAGTGCAACTGCCCATATCCCGGATGGTCGCGGTGAGCGGTGTCGCCGATGGTGTCGCGGTACTCAGGCCGGACGGCGGTCCAGTCATCGAATTGACCGTCGATGGCGATGCGCGAGGGGCCGGTTGCCTGTGGCGACGGGCGCACGCCTTTGTAGCGCCGGACCCACGATGCCAGTTGATAGTAGTAGTTGTCGCCATGGCCGCCGCGCATGGGCTCGCAGTCGCGGCTGTATTCCTGGGTGTACTGGTCGACGAACAGGCCGCCGGGATGGTAGCAGTCGGCGTCGGTGTACCTGCTCCACCTGGTGTAGCGGCCGGCGATCCACTCATTCCAGCCGGTGACGAAAATGAACCTGGGATTGACTTCCAGGGCGCGCTTCCACTGCTCGTCGAAATTCAGCCCCCAGTTGACCGCGCCTTCCCGGTTGTCCATCCTGCCGTTGTGCCAGCTTCGCCCCATGGCGCCGGCCTTATGGCTCATGGGGGCCGGTCCAGGCGTGTCGGGCAGGGCATTCTGGGCCACGCCGACGCTCATCTGCTCGGCTTCGCCAGCGCGATTGCGGAAGATGTGCTGCGGATGAACTTCCAGCCAGCTCCACTGATCGGGTCCGCTGGGACCGACCCAGTAATCGGGCATCGGCCGGCGGAACGTGAAGGCCTGCCGCATGGCCTGGTCCTTGATGAACTGGGGATTCGCCAGCAGCAGCGGCTTGCCATCCCACACGAACCAGAGGTCGCGGTACAGGCCGGGCTGGTAGAGATCGCGCCAAAGGCGATCGGTGACCGGTCGTGGATCGCCAAAAGGCGCGATGAAGGCGATGGCGGGCGTGCGTGCGCCCTCGGCCCGCATGGCGGTGTATTCGCGGCACAGCGCCTCGTATTCATCTTTCCAGGTGAATGGCGGGTTGGTGGTGTCGAAGAGGATGACGTCGATGCCCGCGTCTGCGAGCATGCTGGCGTGCTTGCGGATCACGAACGGGTCGGTCATCAGGTAATAGCCGAGCTCCGGCTCGCCCCAGTGGTGGGGAGCGGAACTGGCCGGCCACTGCACTTTGCCATCCTCCGCCGAGGCGAGGATCTTCGTGTTGTCGTTGGGGCCGCCCCGTTGCGTGTGCCAAGTCCAGTAGAAGATGCCGACCCACTTGTCCTTTTTCACTGGGCCGCATTCCTGCGGGCCGGGAAGGACTCGGCCGAGGCCGTCTGTGGTGACCCAGGTGTCGGCGAAGACATCCCCGCCCTGGTACGGCTTGCCATTGAATTCTGCGCCGACGGCGAAGTGGCCTAACGCGCATATCGCGGCGATGATTGCCCACAGGTCATTGCGTCTCGATCTCAAGGGTCAGGGCTCCTGCTGCGCCGGGGGCTCGATCCAGGACTGGCCGAAGATGACGCCTCCGTCCCGCGTGGGGCCGACGGGCGAGTAAACGACGTCCTTCCAGGGCGGCAGTTTCACCATCCGATAAGGCAGGAGGGCGCTGTTGAGGATCAACTCGCCGCTTTCGAGGAAGATATTCTGCCACGCGCGGCGGGTGTAGGAATTCTCAAGAGTGGGCCAGTAGTAGGGGCTGGCGACGACATCGCCGCTGGGGCGAACCGAGGCAACCGCGGGCCAGTCGCGTGTTGCTCCAATCGCATCGACGGCAATGCTGATCCTCTTGCGGTCGGCGGGAAGGAGGGAACCTGAGGGTTGCGTTTCAGCGGGAACAACCTGCGGCTGGGCGGCAGCGGCCTCGGTGGGCGGAGGCGTTACCTCCGTCGCTGGTACAGACTGCGTGGGCGTCTGCCGGTCGTGGCCCGCGACATCGGCAAAGGGCCCCGGCTTGCTGTGCTGACAACCGGCGGCGAGGGCAAGCCCCAGAAGGGCCAGGCACGCCTTGAGACGGCTACCTCGGATGATGGAGTCGGCCAAGAGTCGATCAGGGGCTGAAAACACTGTTGACATCCTTTTTAAAGGCATCTTTCTTGAAGTCGGAGATTCCACCGCCGCTGACATCGGTGCGATCGTCAAAGGGGGAGTAGTTCCAGGGGTCCCTCAGGACGGCATCCTGCTTCTGTTTGGGTGTGGGGCGCTGTTCCTCGGCACAGCCGGAAACAGATCCGCAGGCCAGCAACGCCAAAAGGATGCATGTGCGCATAAAGACCTCGCTGTTGAGCAGTATACCCTGGATGGCCTCCTTCTTCCTGCTACTGTCACGCGGCCGGAGCCATGGAATCGGCGTGTTGGTCAGAGACACGAACCTGGAGCTTGAACTCCGAAGGAACTTAATGACGCCGCACATCAGACTTCCGACACGTACTCAACACTGTAATTCGGGGCTTCCTTGGTGATCGTGATGTCGTGCGGATGGCTTTCGGCCATGCTGGCGGCGGACACTCGGCAGAATCTCGCCTTGGCGCGCAGTTCCTCGATGTTGCGCGTGCCGCAATAGCCCATCCCGGCCCGCAGGCCGCCGACCATCTGGTAGACGAAATCACCGAGCGAGCCGCGGTAGGGCACGCGCCCTTCAACGCCCTCGGGGACGAGTTTGCTGGCATCGCGTACACCCGCCTGGCCGTAGCGATCCTTGGAGCCCTGGACCATGGCGCCCATGCTACCCATTCCGCGGTAGGTTTTGTAGCGTCGGCCCTGGTAGATGACGAGCTCGCCCGGAGACTCATTCAGGCCGGCAAAGAGGGAGCCCATCATGACGCAATTGGCGCCGGCGGCGATGGACTTGGTGATGTCGCCGCTGTGGCGGATGCCGCCGTCGGCGACGATGGGGACTCCGGCGGCGGCGGCGACGGAGCCGGCCTCAAAAATGGCTGAAATCTGGGGGACGCCGACGCCGCTGATGATGCGGGTGGTGCAGATGGAGCCGGGACCGATGCCGACCTTGACGCCATCCACGCCGGCCTGGATCAGGTCCTGTGCGCCGGCGGCGGTGGCGATGTTGCCGGCAATGACCTGGATGTCCCAATTCTTCTTGATCTCGCGGACGGTCTCGATGACGTTGCGGCTGTGGCCGTGGGCGGTATCGACGACAATAACGTCAACATCGGCTTTGATCAGCTTCTCCACGCGCTGAAAATCGAGAACGCCGGTGGCGGCGCCGACGCGAAGGCGGCCTCGCTTGTCCTTGCAACTGTTCGGGAACTGGTGGAGCTTGTCCAGGTCGCGCATCGTGATGAGGCCGCAGAGGCGGTTGCTGGCGTCCACCAGGAGCAGTTTCTCGACCTTGGCCTTGTAGAGGATGCGCTCGGCCTCGTCGAGGGTGGTGTTCTCGGGCGCGGTGACGAGGTTCTCACGAGTCATCACCTCGCCGATGCGCCTATTGTCGTCTTCCTGAAACTTCAGATCGCGGCGGGTCATGATGCCAACCAGGCGGCCGGCCTTGGCGCCGATGGCGTTGCTCCGGCGGTGGGGCTGGTCGGCGCTGATTTCCTCGCCCTCGACGATGGGAATGCCGCTGACGTTGTACTCCCGCATGATGCGACGGGCGGTGCCGATGGTGGCGCTGGGGGGCAAGGTGATGGGATCGACGATGACGCCGTTCTCGCTGCGCTTGACCTTTTCGACCTCGCGTGCTTGGTTCTCGGCCGATAGGTTCTTGTGGATGATGCCGATGCCGCCTTCCTGGGCCAGGGCGATGGCCAGCGCGGCCTCGGTGACCGTGTCCATCGGAGCGGAGACCAGAGGAATGTTGATCTCGATCGCGCGGGTGATGCGGGTGCGCGTGTCAGCCTCGGCCGGGACGAAATCGCTGTAGGCGGGGATCAGAAGAACATCATCAAAGGTGATGGCATCGTAAACGATCTTGGGGTTATCCATGGGATACTGATAAATCGGCAATGAGCGGATGTCAAGCTCAGCGGGATCGGGGAAGGGTGCGGGACAACGTTCCGTCGCCTTACACCAGCGGCGTCACCTTCTCGATGGCCCCGAGCAGTGGTTTGAGATAGCCACTGCCGAAGAGGTTCACGTGATTGATGAGCGGATAGAGCTGGTAGATGGGTTTGCGGACGCGGTGATAGTTCTCCCCGAGCTTGTGGTGCTGCTGGTAGGCCTTCAGAAAAGCGGGCGTGATCGTCTGGAACAGCTCCATATAGGCAATCTCGGCTTCGGCGTGGGCGAACTTGCAGTTGGGATCGAGCAGGGCGGTGATTTGCCAGCGGCCATCGGCGTCGGCGGCGGCGAGGATGTTCGTGGCCCAGATGTCCCAGTGAACAAGTCGTGGGCGGTCGTCATGCGCCAGAAGCTTGTCGAGCCGATCGTGCACTTTGCCGATATGCTTGCGCGCCTTTGGGGGCAGAGAGGGCGACTTGGCCAGTTCCCTCCAGATGGGATCGTAAACGTGGCGGTAGAAGTCCGGCCAGTTCTCGAAATGGGCGGTATCGTCGGGCGTGTGCCGCCGGTACTTGTCGGCTGTCTGTGCATGCAGCGTCAGAACCAGTTCGGCCAGGTTCTCCTGAAGAAGATCATATTGCGCAGGGTCGCATTGCTTTCTGGCGGTATTGAGATCCACGCCTTCGACGAACTCCATCAAGAGATAGCTGTGGGGGTTCTCAAGTGTCGCGGTGTGCGATTGGTAGACACGGGGCACGGGCAGGCCGATTCCGCGCAGAAGCCGAAGCTGCTCGGCCTCGCGGGCGAAATCGCGGCTGACGCGATGGGGGGAGATCTTCAGGACGGCGCGATCTCCGGTGGTGGCCGTAAGGGCCACGGTGGTGTTGATGCAGCCGCCCACGAGGCGTTTGACCTCTTCCAGATCCGCCGCCGCGCCCGCCCAGTCGCGTACGATCTGGCGGAGCACCTGCCACGAAATGTCATTCTCCAGCAATGGCATCAGTCCGGCAGCACAAATGTCCCATTCAGACTTCCATTCGCCAAGGGATTCTATCCGTTCCTGGGCCGATTTCTGCGCTTGGGCAGGACAATCCACAGGTTTGTCGGCCCGAGGTTGCCGAAACCGCCAACTCGCACTCGATGGGGGCGCGCACAAGTCTGCGAAGGGGGCGGGCAACCAGGCAAGCCGCATTGGTCGCAGACGGGCTCAGGCGTGGACGCGATTCCAGCAGCATTTCTTGAATTTTCGACCGCTGCCGCACGGGCAGGGATCGTTGCGACCCGCCGTCTTCCATTGACTATCCTGTTGATCGCGGGATTCCTCTGACGAGAGAATGCTCATGATCTCCGCGGCCGGGCGGCCGGCCTGGAGAAGCTGTCCCATGATCTTCATGGGAGAGTCGATGTGATGGAGGAACTTCTTGTAGCCGGCGCAAAGGTAATTGAGCCCGTATTCGCCGTCCGGCGTGATCAGGAAGCGGTGTTTAGGGCATTCCCCATTGCATGCGAACCGCACTTCGCACTCGCGGCAGTATCTGGGAAGGGTATCGCGCTTGTCGAGACCAAACTGACGCTGCTGGCCTGACTCGGCCATCTCGCGAATGTCCTGATTCATGACGTTTCCCAGGTGATATCGCGGATAGACGAAGTGATCGCAGGCGTAAAGGTCACCATTGTGCTCGAGGGCCATCGCACTGCCGCAAGTCTCGCTGAAGACGCACAGCCCGGCGGGCATCCCCATCCAGAGCCCGAGCATGATGTCGAATATCTGCACAAAAGCCTGGCCGACATCCCTGCGGACCCACTCATCGAAAACCGTGCAAAGGAATTCGCCGTACGCCAGCGGTTCAACCGACCAGGGAGTGACGGATTGCTCGCCGATGGGCCCGGCGGTGGGCAGGGAAACTCGACCCTCCTCCGCCTTGAGCACCAAGGGCTCAGCCAGACCATCCTGCCCGCCGGTTCGCTCTACCAGGGGGATGAACTGGATGAAGCCGGACCCCTCCTCGCGGAGGAAGCGATATACCTCCAGTGCGGCCTTGGAGTTATGGCGGTTAACGACACAAAGGGTATTGAACTGCGTGCTGTGTTTCTTCATCAGGGCTATGCCGGCCATGACTCTGTCAAAGGTGGGCTGGCCCTTCTTATCCACGCGATAACGATCATGAAAACGGCGCGGCCCGTCGATGCTAAGCCCTATCAGGAAGCCATGTTGGGTTAGGAACTCGCACCAGGCATCGTCCAGGAGGGTGCCATTGGTCTGGATGGCGTTGGTAACACGCCGGCCGGCGGCGTACTTCTGCTGAAGCTCGACGACTTTGCGGAAGAAATCGAGTCCCATGAGGGTGGGTTCTCCACCCTGCCAGGCGAAGCTGATGTCGGGGGTATCCTGGGACTCGATGTAGCAGCGGATATAATGGCCGAGGACGTCGTCGGACATGCGCCAGTTCGACTTGTCCGGATAGAGCTTCTCTTTCTCCAAGTAGAAACAGTACTTACAGTCCAGGTTGCAGATCGGCCCGATGGGCTTGGTCATGATGTGAAAAGCCGGCCTTGGGGCGGTGTGCATCGACGTCATGGGCGCGGATTATACAAGCCGAGGCACCGGCGACGAATTCATGGACTCGAGATGGGGATGGTTTGAGGCATCCGCCGGCTTGGCTGCCCGGACGTAATTGCGGGCGGGATCATCCTGCCAGATCGTGGTCTGGAAATGAGGCTCGAGCAAGCGGATTGCTTCTTCAGTCGAGATGCCGAATGAATCAATCCTGAAAGGCTGGTTGCGCACCCAGGTTTCTGGCTTAGGCTTGAAGCTCCGGCTGAAAAGCACCCCTCCCGGTCGAAGCACGCGGGCGATTTCGCGGACAGCGACATCCCGCAGCAGTGGGGCCATGCAGTGCAGGCAACCGATATCGAGTGCGCAGTCAAACGAGGCATCGCTCCACGGCAGCGCGGTAGCGCTGGCAACGATGAAGCGATCGGGGTTCCGGACAAGCTGGCGAGAACGGACGATAGCCGCCAGCGAAAGATCGAGACCATAGACGCGATACCCCAGATCCTCCAAGCCGGTTGCATTCTTACCGTAGCCGCAGCCCAGATCGAGTATCCGGACGGGCCGGCGCGTTGTCGGCCCGCTGGAGTTGGATGGAGCGGGAAACTCGGCGATGAGTCTAAACAGCACCTCCCATTCGCGGGGAACGATGTTCCAGGGCACGTGGAACGGATGACTATATATCTCGAAGTCCCGATCGGGCTTCTCCGAGTCGGCAAGGCGAAGCGGACCGGGGGCACGCGAGAGATAATCTGTACCGGCCGCGGTGAAGCCGTCGACCGCCATGCCCGGTGCGAGCGCGCTGTGCTCAGAATGGGATGGAATGTAAAGCCAGGCAAGATTGTCGGTTTCGAGGCACACCACGCGAGCGAGAAGCCGGTATACCTCGATCAGCAGTTCGGTCGGGATTGGCTTGGTGCCTTCGACGCGGAGCTCAAAGCCATCGCGGAACATGCGAACAAGAGCGCGGCCGATGACTTCCGTGCGTCGGGTAATCCGAAAATCGAGAATGGGGTCAGGCGGCAGCACCCTGGGATCACGGTGAAAGGTGCTGCGTAGTTCCAGTGTCGGGCCGACAATCAGATAATCACAGAACATCGCCAATCCGCTACCTTCGGGACCATCCACCCGGCATCGCGCCTTCAGGGCTGAGAAATGCGATCGCGTCCAGATCTGAGCTGGCAATTATAGGCTGCGAACGTTCGCGCTGCCACCGCTGCGAGCGGAGTGATAGATGGCGAAGACGGTCCGCATCGTCTCCATGGCGTCTCGCCCGCCGCTGATCGGTTCGCGGCCGGTTCGGCAGCACTCGGAAAAATGGAGGAAGACGCCCGTGAGAGCGTCGCTGGCTGCGGGACCGCCAACCAACGGCACCCGGTGCACGGATCCTACGGCGGTGGTGATGGCCAGCGAGTGGATCCGGGCGGAGGCAGCGCTGGTGAAACTGGCGAACAGCTCGCCAGTCACTCCGCTGTCGAATTCGAGCGTTGCGGTTGCGTTGTCCTCGGCGCCATCATGAAACGGGGCATTGTCGAACGTGCACCGGGCGCAGGGGATGCGTCGGACATTGCCGAGCAGAAACCTGGCCAGGTCGATCGAATGCTGGGCCAAGGAGATGACCACGCCTCCGCCAGCCCGCCGGCCGTCATAGACCCAGTGGTTGGGCGGGGCCAAGCCGGGCATGTTGAGCAGGGCCTCGATGCGCACCCTGCAAATCTGTCCGAACTCACCGCTCTCGATGGAGCTGCGGACGGCCTGATGGTCGCGATGAAACCGCTGTTCTTGCGCAATCATCAGGGTGACGCCCGCGGCTTCGGCAGCGGCCACGATCCGGCGGCAGTCATCGATCGAGCAAGCCATCGGCTTCTCCAGCAGGATGTGTTTGCCGGCTTGCGCGGCGGCAACAGCGAGGTCGGCATGCCGATCGTGGGGAGTGCAGATGTCCACGGCGTCGATCGCGGCGTCGTGGAGCAGACGATGGGCGTCGGTGTAGACGGCCGCATCGACGGCAAACTTCCGTGCTGCGGCCTCGTCGATGTCGCACACCGCAGCGAGCTGAAACTGCCCGGCTCGTCTCAATGCCGGCATGTGTCTTCGGGCGACACTGCCGGCGCCGATGATGCCTAATCGCAGAATCCGGTTGCTTCTCATGAGACCGGCTGAGAAGATAGCCGGGCGGGCAGCGGCGGTCGATGGTTGCCCCTCCTGGGGGAGAAGGAGAGCGGATGGACAGCGTTGTGGCCAAAGCGGCGTTCTCTCTGATCTCGCTGGCGACCGTGGCGATTGTGCTGGGCGGGGCTCGCTCGCCCGGTGCGGGCAGAGACCAGCCCGTTGACGATGAGCATATCCAGCGGGCATTGATGTCGCAGGCGATCAGGTTGATAGACGCCGGGAAGACCACGTCAATGAACGATCTGATCGGGCAGCTCAAGAATCGAAAGCGATGCCGTGTCGAGGTGGAGACGCCGGACGGACGCGAAATGTCGACCGACGAGGTCTACCGCCGCGCCCGCGATAGTGTTCTGGTGATCGGCCGGCCTTTCAAGTGCACGAAGTGCACTCAGTGGCACGGCAATTTCGCCAGCGGTTTCATCATCAGCCGGGATGGCGCGGCCGTGACCAACTACCATGTTGTGAACGATGTGGACAAACACACGCTGGTAGCCATGACGCCCGATGGCAAGGTTTATGCGGTGAAAGAGGTTCTGGCATCCAGCGAAGCGAATGACCTGGCGATCCTGAAGCTGGACGGGATGGCTTTCACGCCGCTCCCGCTGATGGCCGAAGCGCCGATCGGCTCGGACGCCATTGTCCTGAGCCACCCGAGCCACCGATTCTATGTTCTGACCAAAGGGATCATCTCCCGCTATACCAAGCACCGCGGCATCACACGGCTGCAGATCACCGCGGACTACGCCGGGGGATCGAGCGGCGGCCCGGTGCTTGGACGCACTGGCGCGGTCATGGGCGTTGTATCGCGGATTTCGGCGGTGCTGGTCGATCCGAGCATAGAAGGCAAGGAAGGCAAGGCGCACCAGCAGATGCTGTTCCACGATTGCATCCCGGCGTCGGCCATCCTTGACTTGGTCAGCGGTGAAGAACCGAACAACAGGCCCGCCGAGAAAGCGGTAACGACTTCCGATGGCAAATAGGCTCATCATCGCCATCGTCGCAGGATGGCTCGGGGCGTGTTGGTCGCTGGCCGCTGCCGATCGGCCGCCGTATGTGAATCCGTTCCAGCCCAACGGACGGACGGGCGTTGCTGATGCGGCATTCGCATCCATGCTCACGGCTGCGACGGCGAAGGACTGGGCGGCCTGCTCTTCAATCCTCGAAAACCTGCTTCGCGACCAGCCGGGAGAACTCGGAGCCAGGCTGAATGGCGCGTGGTTGTCGGCCAGTGCCTGGGCAACGTCGCTCCCGGCTGAAACGCGGTTCCCGCTGGCACAGGAATACCGTAAGCAGTTCGACGCCCGGGCGCTGGCAGCTTTCGACAGGCTGAAGGCCAGTAGCGCAACGAGGCTGGAAGCGTACGCGCAGTTGGCGTCGCGATTCCCTCTGAGCAACGTTGCGGGGTTGGCCTGGGCCGAAGCAGCGGATCGGGCTGTCCTGTTAGGCGATGCGTGGACGGCGCACGCATGCTATGGGATGGCGGAGCATTGCGGGATGGACCTGGGAACATCGCGTACCGCACGGTTCAAGGCCTGTGCGCGAGTTCTCGGAGATGGGACTCCGCCGGCTTTTACCGGCGCGCTGCCGGTGGAGACGAGCTGGTACAACAACATCGATGCCTTCTGGGAGGCGAGGTATGTTCCCTTCGCGGCCGGCGACATCGTCTTCCTGTCCGGTTCGGGTCATCTGCTGGCGTACAAGGCGACCGGCGAACAGTTATGGGAATGGACACTTGCCGAGCGAAAGCGCCGGCCGGTTGACCGCGGATACGACCGAGGCCGCGGGCCGATCTACCAGCCGGCGGCGCTGGCTGGCGCGGACGGCGCGAAAATCATCGTCGGACGACACCGTCGTCCGGACTTGCACGATTTCGCCCTTCGAGCGTTTCGGGCGGCCGATGGGCAGGAACTCTGGAGTACGGATCGACAGAAGCAGTTCGAGAAGCTGTGTTTCGCCGGTACGCCGTTGGTGTCGGGACGTTACGTGTACGCGACGGCGAAGGATTATGGCCAGTCGCCGCCCACCGCCGCAATGGTTGTGCTCGGTTTGATGGATGGCCGGCTGCTGTGGCAGACATCGCTGGGGACGCTATCGCCTGTCGGCAATCGCGAATTGCGCGCCCGCCGCGAAGAGGATGAGGATCAGAATCAGGGCTGGGACGATTTTTCTGAGCAAAGCGAGCCGGCAGTTGCGCAGGATCTGCTGTTGACGGCGGGCGCGGGGCATGTGATTGCGCTGGGACGGCTGGATGGGAAGCTGCGGTGGGTCCGACCCTACGAACAGGATCGCGAGGCGGCGTTTGTTCACGGCCGACAGTTCCAGAAAACGCTTCCGCCAAAGAGTGCTGGCGAACTGGTGCGATATCGCGGGACGCCGGCCGTCTGCGGGAACATGGCGGTTGTGGCGCCTCAGGACTCGGCGGGTGCGATGGGCCTGGACGTGCGCAGCGGGGGGGTGAAGTGGGAAAGCGATGAAGCAGCGGGCATGACGCTGATCGGCGGCTCGGGAAACGTTGCCGTGTTCGCCGGCGAGCGCATCCTGGGAGTGGTCGCGACCAGTGGCAAAGCGGCCTGGCGATACGAGGCAGGCCGAGATCATCCGATCGTTGGCCCGTCTGCGGTATCGGGCGATCGCGTGTATGTCCCGACTTCCCGATCCGTCGCCATTCTCTCGGCATCGACTGGGCGCCTTGAGAGCGGGCCGAAACCTCCGGATCTGGCAGCGCTGCTCAGTCAACCGGCCGTCAAGGAGCAGTTGGCAACGGCTGAAATCGCTGACTCGTTCAAGCGGGAGAACATCGATCAGGTGACAGTGGGCGCTCAGGTCATCCGAATGCCCACGGGACCGGCCCCGCAGGCGGTCGTGGCTGCGGTTGGCAAGTTTGCCGCAGGCTGGCGCATCGCGAACTGCGCGGCTGACCGGAATGCCGGGTGGCAGGATGAGTTCAACCGTCGGCAGCGCGTGCTCGCAACTCATCCACTGAATCCTGCAACGGCCTGTATTCTGGCAAGGATCATCCGCCTGCCCAAGGACAAACGATATGCGCTGAGATTTGCCGCGGCGCGCGATCCTAAAGGCGACTGGAAACTGGTCGTGAGGGTCAACGGACAGGAGACGCTGGGCAAGCTGATGGACAGGAACAGTCCCGGCGCCGGATGGCACGAGGTGTACATCGACCTTGCCCCCCATGCGGGCAGGTCGGTTCTCGTGGAACTGATCAACCAGCCGACCGGCTGGGATATCGAGACCGCTTATTGGGCGGATCTGAAGATCGAGGCCAGATAGACCCGGTTCCGGGGTGCGGCCGGTTTCTTCAGCGTATTCGCCGGCGCAGCAGTGTTCCTGCACCGAGCACGAGCAGTGTCAGCGATGCCGGCTCGGGCACCGGCACGGCCTCACCGTTCAGAGTCATGTTCGCGAAATCCATCGTGTTGCCATCGCTCGGCGTCAGCGGGTAATAGCGGAAAGTAATCGAGTCGATGCCCTGGTAGGTGGCGCTGGACAAATCCGCTTCGCGGGCGAGAGGGGAAGTGCGCACCACACTGGTCGCCTCGTTTTCGATGGCAAGGATGGGGGTGTCACTGAGGTCAAACGCACCGCCATTGATCTGGGCGTAAAGGGCGAAGCCGCGTGTGCCACTCGTCCCGCCGCGGGCCGACTGGAATTGCAGGGAATTGAGGTTGAGTTCATAACCGGGCTGGGCGGCGATCGCCCAGGTCAGGTACCCGGTGGCGAATTTGGTCGCATCCAGCGTGTTGCCGTTCTTGGAGGAGAGGGAGAAACCGGCCCATTCGGTGTTGAAGAACCGGGCGAGCCCGACATTGCCCGCCAGAACCTCCGCGCCGTTGGCGGGAGCGGCGACATTGGCGCCTACTGTCACGGAAACCGCGGCGGGGGAATAGCCGTCATCGGGACTGAGCGCGGCGTCGGTAGTGCTGAACTGATGAATCACGGCGGCAGATGCGCCACCTGCCC
Source organism: uncultured Tepidisphaeraceae bacterium (assembly GCA_964570205.1). Classification (GTDB taxonomy): domain Bacteria; phylum Planctomycetota; class Phycisphaerae; order Tepidisphaerales; family Tepidisphaeraceae; genus CAZMXI01. The sequence goes on along the minus strand of CAZMXI010000094.1, from coordinate 1,583 downwards.
ACAGAAGAGCCGCACAAGCCACAACCAGAGCGGGGCGCAGATATCTGGAACGCATGAGGTCCTCCAACAACCACCGCCGGTCCGAACGATATGAAATCGAACCGCCCGTGGCATCAGTGAAATGCTGATATCTATATACCACGCATTTGCCCGATGCCTAACGGAATCTGCAACTGCCCAGATGAAAAGCGTCGCACGGCCCCGTGAAACGGGGCGGCCTGCGCGTTCTGGGCAAGCTGGAGCAAACCGGTATCATGTTGGGATGCTCGGTGGGCTGGTTTGAGATGTTGGCCGGGGAAAGGTAGGATGAATGCCGGATAAGCGTTGGGGCCCGGGAATCGGGCCGCGTTGGGAAGGAGCGCAGGTGGTGCGATGAGCGGCACGATGGTGCATACGGCGGGCTTGGCGATAGCTCGGGGCGAGTTGCCGATCTGCCATGCCGAGGCCCTACAGGCCCTGGAAGCGGCGGAGCATGAACCGGTGCAGGCAGAGAAGCTCACCAAAGTGTCGGTTGTGATTCCACCGTTGCCCGCCGGGTTGCGACGGGAGGTCATCTGCGTCAATGATTGTTCAACCGATGGAACCCGCGCGAAGTTGGATGAACTGCCGGCGCTGTTTCCGGAGGCCGACTTCCGGATCGTCCACAAGTCGGTGAACGAGGGCAAAGGCGCAGCGCTGCGCGACGGGTTTGCCACGGCCAGCGGCGACGTGGTGATCGTCCAGGATGCCGACTTGGAGTATGACCCGGCGGATTATCCCAAGCTGCTCCAGCCCATTGTCGAGGGGAGGGCCGACGTGGTTTACGGTTCACGCTTCATGGGTGGTGAGCCCCACCGGGTTCTGTATTTCTGGCATACGCTGGGCAACCGGCTGCTGACGACGTTCAGCAACATGTTCACCAACCTGAACCTGACGGACATGGAAGTCTGCTACAAGGTGTTCCGGAAATCCGTATTGACCGGGATACAGATCAAGTGCAATCGGTTCGGATTCGAGCCGGAGATTACGGCGAAGATAGCGCGAATCAGGCCGAGAATCCGGATTTTCGAGGTGGGCATTTCCTACTATGGTCGAAGTTACGAGGAGGGGAAGAAGATCACCTGGAAGGACGGGATCAAGGCGTTTCTGACCATCCTGCGATTCCGATTCATGGATTGAGATGGCCTGGGGGCGCCGGGTCCTGTCGAGGGAGGTTCATGAAGAACACAGGACTGGCGGATGGCATCAAAGATGTGGATCAGCTTGGGGACCTGCTGAGCACGCCATCGCAGGGCGTGGTGGATACGCTGCGTCGCGTGGATGGCGATTTCATGGTGCTCGGAGCGGGCGGCAAGATGGGGCCCAGTGTGGCGCGAATGCTGCGACGGGCGGCGGATGCCGCCGGCCGGGGCAGGCGGATCATCGGCGTTTCCCGATTCTCGGTGGATGGGCTCGAGAAGCGGTTGCGGCACCATGGCGTCGAGACTGTCCGATGTGATCTGCTGAACGCCGAGCAACTCGCCAGGTTGCCCGAGTCGCGCAACGTGATCTTCATGGCGGGGATGAAATTCGGCTCGACGGGCAACGAGTCGATGACCTGGGCG